>DASUNQ010000246.1:0-3359 GCA_036277075.1 Thermoanaerobaculia bacterium | reverse complement strand
CGCCTGCGCCTCCCGCTCGGCGGCGGCGACGTCGCCACGCGCCAGCGCGATCTGCGCCAGCAGCCCGTGCGCGAACGAGGGGTGGGCGACGAGCGCCAGGCGGGCGTGCTGCTCGGCGTCCTCCAGCCGCCCGAGCTCGAGGTAGAGCGAAGCCGCCGACATGGCGATGTGCGGCGATCCCTCGCTGGCGCGGAGCGCCTCGCGATAGGCGGCGAGCGCCTCCTCGGGCCGGTCGAGCTTGGCCAGGCTGTGGCCCAGGAACTCCCAGGCGTCGGGCATCCGCGGGTTCTCGGCGAGGACCCGCCGGAAGGCGGCCGCGGCCGCCGCGTGCTCGCGGCGGGCGGCGTGGCGGAAGCCGGTCTGGAGGTCGCCGAGCGATCCCACCCGGGTCTTGGGATCGGGGAGCGGCTCGCCGGCGGGCCCGGCACTCCCGCCGCCGCCGACGTAGCCCAGGGCGATCATCGCGCGGCGCGACTCCTCGTCCACCGCGGCCGGCGGTTGCAGGCGGCGGTCGTGGCCGTCCAGGGCCCGCCGCAGCGTGGCGAAGGCCCGCCGCTCTCTGGCGCGCAGGTTCCGGCGCTCCGCCGGGTCGCGCCGCAGGTCGTAGAGCTCCGGGTCCGGGCCCGCGATGAGATGGCGGTCGCCCTGCACGACCGAGGCGAGCTCGCTCCAGCCGAAGTGCAGCCGCGGGTAGAAGGTCTCGGCGTAGATCGCCCGCTCGCCGCCCGCGCCGCCCGCGCCGGCCAGCAGCGACCGGCCGGGCCACGCCGGCGAGCGCGGCAGATCGAGCAGCTCGGCCAGGGTGGGTACCACGTCGACGAGCGAGACCGGGGCCGCGACGCTCGTCCCGGCGCGCTGCCCGTCCGGCAGCTTGAGCAGCAGCGGCACCTGGATCGCCTCGCGGTAGAGCAGGACGCCGTGCTCGGCCTCGCCGTGCTCCCCGAGCCCCTCGCCGTGGTCGGAGACCAGCAGGACGATCGCCCGGTCGTAGACCTCCAGCCGGCGGAGCTCCGCCAGGAGGTCCCCCACGACGGCGTCGGCGGCGGCGATCTCGCCGTCGTAGGGCGACCGGCCGGGCTTGGCGAAAGGAGCCGGCGGGTCGTACGGGGTGTGCGGCTCGTAGAGATGGAGGAAGAGGAAGAACGGTTTCCCGGCGACGCCGCGCAGCCACTCCAGCGCGGGGCGCAGGGTCTCGCCGCCGCCGCGCTGGAGCCCGCCCAGCCCGCGGCCGGTCTGGTACTCGATGTCGTCCTCGTAGAGATCGAAGCCGGCGCGCAGCCCGCCCCGCCCCTGGAGCACGTAGGCCGACACCGCGGCGCCGGTCGCGTAGCCGGCGGCGCGCAGGAGGTGCGGCAGATAGGGGAGCTCGCCCGCGGCGATCTTCGCCTCGTCGAGCGGATAGCCGACGTTGTCGCGCACGCCGTGCGCCTCCGGCCAGAGGCCGGTGAGGAGCGAGGCGTGGGCGGGGAAGGTGAGCGGCGTCACCGTGTAGGCGCGCTCGAAGAGCACGCCGTCGCGGCGGAGCTGGTCGATCGCCGGCGTCTCGACGCCGCGATAGCCGTAGGCCGGCAGGTGGTCGGAGCGCAGGGTGTCGATCGAGATCAGGACGACGGGCGTCCCGGCCGCCACCCCCGGCGCGCCGCCCCGGGCGCAGCCGGCGAGGGCGACCAGGGCCAGAGCGACGGCCGCGGCGCCGCCCGCCTTCAACCCGGCCCCTTCGGAAGGCCCTCGAGGAGCGAGCGGGCGCGGGCGCGGTCCTCGGCGTACTTCGCGGCCGGGGCGTCCGCGGCGAAGCGCGCCAGCGCCGGCCGCGCCAGGTCCGGCCGGCCGTGCTTCGCCGCCTGGAGGCCCAGGTTCCAGAGCGCGTCCCAGAGGTCGGGCCGGCGCTCGACCGCCTCGCCCCAGGCCTCGAGGGCGCCCTTGACGTCGCCGAGCTGGAAGAGCGCGACGCCGAGGTTGTTCCAGGCCTGGGCCAGCCCCGCCCGCCGGCCGAGCGCCTTGCGCGAGGCGTCGCGCGCCTGCGGCCAGTGACCGAGGCGGAGCTCGACCAGGCCGATCGACTCCCAGGCCTTGGGGTTCTCGGGGTCGATGGCCAGCACCCGCTGGAGCGTCTCGTAGGCCTCGCGCTGCCGGCCCGCCTCCGAGTGGGCCACCGCCAGCGCGTTCAGGGCGTCGAGGTCGCCGGCGTCGGCGAGCGGCTGGAGGACGGCGACCGCCTCGGCGGTCCGTCCGGCGCCGGCCAGCGTCAGGCCGAGCTGGCGGCGCAGGCTGTCGGAGGCCTTGCCCGCGGCGCGCGCCTTCTCCATGACGGCGAGCGCCTCGGCCTCGCGCTCCGCCTCGAGCAGGCAGTTGACCAGCAGGTCGTAGCCGAGCGGCATCGGCCGCGCCGCCACCAGCTCCTGGGCGAGCTTGAGGGCGCGCGGCAGGTCGCCCAGGGAGTAGGCGTCGATGAGCTGGTGGATCTTGCGATCCAGCGCGACGAGGTTCTTGGGATCGTCCTCGGGCCCGAAGCTCGTCCGCGCCGCGGACCCCGAGGCGGCGATGTAGCCCAGGGTGCGCAGCCGCGCCTCCTCCTCGGCGCTCACGGCCCCGCGCGGCGGCGGCCACTGCGACTCGGCGGGCAGGAGGTCGAAGGCGGCGCGCGCCGCCCGGCGCTCCTGGTCGAGCCGGTTCCGGCTCTCGGCCGCGTCGGCGGTCAGGTCGTAGACCTCGGGCAGCGGCAGCGCGATGAACTTGAGGGCCCGCGGACCGGCGCGGCGCAGGACGCCGCGCAGCGGCGCCCAGCCGCGGTTGAGCGCAGCCGACAGGGCCTCGAAGTAGGTGTCGGGCTCGTCCTTCCAGCCGGCGAGGAGCGACCGCCCCGGGCGCGCCTGCCCCGGGACGGCGGGGGCCGCGAGGCCCAGCGCCGCGAGGATCGTCGGGAAGATGTCGACGTGGCGGGCGGCGCGCCCGTCGCGGCCCCGCGCGACTCCGGGGCCCCAGAGGACGAGCGGCACCTTGAGGGTCGCTTCGTAGGCGAAGAGACCGTGGGTCTCCTCGCCGTGGTCGCCCAGGCCTTCGCCGTGGTCGCCGGTGACGATGACGAGACACGGCGGCTCGCGCCCCTCGAGATGGGGGCGCAGGAGGGGCGCCAGGAAGGCGTCGGCGGCGGCCACCTCGCCGGCGTAGGGATCGCCTTTGAAGCGCGTCGCCCAAGGCTCCGGGGGATCGTAGCGGGCGTGGGGATCGTAGAGATGCACCCAGGCGAAGCGCGGCTTGCCGCGCCGCGCCTGCCACCAGGGGAGCGCCGCCGCGACGACCTCGTTGCCGGGCCGCTCGGCGAGCACGAACTGGGTCTCGTCGGCGCCCTGGGTCGTGCG
>DASUNQ010000245.1:0-14714 GCA_036277075.1 Thermoanaerobaculia bacterium | reverse complement strand
CTTCGAGGCCAGGCGCAGGAGCCCCTCGGCCGCGCCGAGGGCCAGGAGCGCCGAGACCGCCGCCAGCGCCAGCCCGGCGCCGGGGCGCCGCGGGGCGCCGCTCAACCGGCGAGGAGGCGCCGGCGCTCGACGAAGAGCCACCGCGGCGCGAACCAGAGGATGAGCAGGCCGAAGCCGGTGCCGGCGACGAGGAGCGGCGGGGCGCCCCAGAGGTAGCGGAGGATGATCGCGGGGGCGACGCCGTAGAAGAAGGAGAGCGCGAGCACCACGAGGCCGCGCTCGCGCACGCCGCGGACGCGCATCGCCCAGCCCACCAGGCTGGCGCCGAAAGCGGCGAGGAGACCGCTCGCGGTCACCGCGAAGAACCCGAGGCCGGTCGCGGAGTAGGGCTCGGTCGGCAGGGCCTCGGCGCGGTAGAGGCGGTACCACCAGGCCAGGGCGCCGAGTGC
This sequence comes from Thermoanaerobaculia bacterium, assembly GCA_036277075.1. Classification (GTDB taxonomy): domain Bacteria; phylum Acidobacteriota; class Thermoanaerobaculia; order Multivoradales; family UBA5704; genus DASUNQ01. The sequence continues at coordinate 14,265 of DASUNQ010000245.1, read as the reverse complement.
CACCAGGCTCCAGAGGTAGGCGGCGTATGCGAGGTCCGCCAGCCGGATCTGCCGCCGCGTCATGCCGGAGGTCCCCGCGCCGCCGCTCCCGCTACTCCACGGTCACGCTCTTCGCCAGGTTGCGCGGCTGGTCGACGTCGGCGCCGCGCCGCACGCCGATCGAGTAGGCGAGGAGCTGGAGCGGGATGACGTTGACGATCGGCTGCAGCAGCGGCGAGAGCGACGGCACCTGCACCACCTCGTCGGCGAGGCCGGCGAACTCGGCCGGGTCGCGGTCGGTCAGGGCGATGACGATGCCGTCGCGCGCCTTGACCTCCTGGATGTTGCTCTTGACCTTCTCGTAGACCGCGTCGCCGGTGGCCAGGGCGACGACCGGCATGTCGCGGTCGATGAGCGCGATCGGCCCGTGCTTCATCTCGCCGGCGGGGTAGCCCTCGGCGTGGATGTAGCTGATCTCCTTGAGCTTGAGCGCGCCCTCGAGGGCGATCGGGTAGTTGATGCCGCGGCCGAGGTAGAGGAAGTCGCTGGCGCGGTCGAACCTCCTCGCCAGCGCCTCCATCCGCTCCTCCTGGCGCATCACCTCGGCCACCGCCTGCGGCACGCGCGCCAGCTCGTCGAGCCAGCGGCGCTCCAGCCCCCCGTCGCGCGCCTGGCGCAGCCAGAGGGCGAGGAGATAGAGGGCGACGAGCTGGGTGGTGAAGGCCTTGGTCGAGGCGACGCCGATCTCGGGGCCGGCGTGGGTGTAGATGACCCCCTCGCTGACCCGCGTCGCCTGGCTGCCGAGGACGTTGCAGATCGCGAAGAGCCGCGCCCCGCGCTCGCGCGCCGCCTCCATCGCCGAGAGCGTGTCGGCGGTCTCGCCGGACTGCGAGACGCCGACCGCCAGGACCCTGTCCGAAACGAGGGGGTCGCGGTAGCGGTACTCGGAGCCGTAGTCCACCTCGACCGGAATGCGGGCGATCTCCTCGATCATGAACTTGCCGACCAGCGCGGCGTGCCACGAGGTGCCGCAGGCGAGGAGGTGGAGCCGCTCGATGCCGCGCACCTCCTCGTCGGAGAGCGCCACACCGTCGAAGAGGATGCGCGCCCGCTCGAAGTCCACGCGCCCGGCGAAGGTGTCCTGGACGGCCTGCGCCTGCTCGTGAATCTCCTTGAGCATGAAGTGCTTGTAGCCCCCCTTCTCGGCCTGGATGGGGTCCCAGGCGAGGCGCTGGACGGAGCGCTCGACGGGCTGCCCGGCGCGGTCCCAGACCTCGACGCCGGCGGGCGTCAGCCGCGCCAGGTCGCCGTTCTCGAGGAAGATCACGTCCTTGGTGTGGACGAGGAGGGCGGCGGGGTCGGAGGCGAGGAACTGCTCGCCGTCGCCCAGGCCGATGACCAGCGGCGGCCCTTGGCGGGCGGCGACGATCTCCTGCCCGTCGGACTCGACGGTCACCGCGGCGAAGGCGTACATCCCCTCGAGCTCGCGCTGCGCGCGCGCCACCGCCTCGCGCAGGCCGCCGCCGTCGAGGTAGGAGGAGATCAGGTTGGCGACGACCTCGGTGTCGGTGTCGGAGGTGAAGCTCCAGCCCTCGCGCTGGAGGCGCTGCTTCAAGGGCAGGAAGTTCTCGATGATGCCGTTGTGGATGAGCGCCAGCCGCCGCCGCGAGTCGACGACCGGATGGGCGTTGCGCTCGTTGGGCGGGCCGTGCGTCGCCCAGCGCGTGTGCCCGAGGCCGTAGCGGCCGGCGAGCGGCTGCTGGCGCAGCTTGTCCTTCAGGCGCTGGAGCTTGCCCTCGGCCTTGACGGTGCGCAGGTCGCCGTCGTCGACCGTCACCACGCCGGCCGAGTCGTAGCCGCGGTACTCGAGGCGGCTCAGCCCGTCGATCAGGAGCGGCACGACCTCGCGCTCGCCCACGTAGCCCACGATTCCGCACATGCCTTAAGACTCCGGTTGTCGCCGTCGGGGAGCAACCATGATCGGTGCCACTCCGGCGACTAGACTAATTCCCCGCCCGGCTGATCGCATCGCCCCCCTCACCCTCGAATCCCTCTCCCCCCTCGCGGGGGGCGAGGGACGCCCCCTCCCGGCTCTCCGGCGACCGCGCACCCGCCCCGCTCTCCGTCGGCCATGGCGGGCCGCGACCGGAGGTTAACGACCAGCTCGAGGACGGCCCCGGCGAGCTTCTCCGGGTCGTGGCGGAGGAGGCCGGCCTCGGCCAGGAGGTCCGCCTCGACGACCTCCGTCCCCATCTCTTCCAGCGCCGCGCGCTCGGTGGCGACCGGCGCCGCCCCCTGCTCGCGGTAGGGGGCGAGCCGCTCGTCGGGGATCGGCGTCGCGCTCGCCAGCACCAGGTCCACCAGGCCGCGGCCGGCGTGCCGCTTGAGCGCGGCGAGGTGCGCCGCGCCCATCATCCCGTCCGTCTCCCCCGGCTGGGTCATCAGGTTGAGGAGCAGGATCGACGGGCCCCGCCGCCGCGCCAGCGCCTGCCGGATGCCGGGGATCAGCAAGTTCGGCAGGATCGAGGTGAAGAGCGACCCCGGGCCGAGGAGGATCGCGTCGGCCGTCTCGAGCGCCGCCACCGCCGGCGGGAAGGCCGGCGGCGCGGGCGGATCGAGCTCGAGCCCCGCCAGCTCCTCTCCCGAGAGACCAACCGCGGACTCCCCCTCGTAGATTTCCCCCGAGACGCCGCGGCCGCGCAGCCGCACGTCCTGCACCGTCGCCGGCAGGATCTTGCCGCGCACCGAGAGGATCGACTCGGCGGTGAGGATCGCCTGGTGGAAGTCGCCGGTGATGCCGGTCAGCGCGGTCAGGAAGAGGTTGCCGAAGGAGTGCCCGACCAGGCCGCCGCCGTTGGGGAAGCGGTACTGGAAGAGGCGGGTCAGCAGGTCCTCGTCGTCGGCCAGGGCGACGAGGCAGCTGCGGATGTCGCCGGGCGCCGGCAGCCCGAACTCGCGGCGGAGCTGCCCCGAGGAGCCGCCGTCGTCGGTCACCGTGACGACGCCGGTCAACTCGTCGAGGCGTGCGTCGCCGACGTGGTGCTTCAGGCCGCGCAGCATCACCGACAGTCCCGTGCCGCCGCCGATCGCGACCAGCTTGCAGCCCGCCATGGGGGATCGACCTAGCGCTTCCGCAGCTCGATGAGGATCTGCTTGGCCACCGCCTTCAGCGTGTCGAAGACGCCGATGCCGGTGGTGGCGACCGCCTCGAAGGTAGGCTCGCGCTTGTAGTTGAGGATGCGGTACATCTGGTCGACCGGCAGGACGTTCCCCAGGTCGCGCTTGTTGAACTGCAGCGCGTAGGGCATCGACGCGAGGTCGAAGCCGTGCTCGCGCAGGTTCTCCTCGAGGTTGCGGATCGACTCGATGTTGGCCTCCATCCGCTCCTCCTGGCTGTCGGCCACGAAGACGACGCCGTCGACCCCCTTCAAGATCAGCTTGCGCGAGGCGTCGTAGAACACCTGCCCGGGGACGGTGTAGAGGTGGAAGCGGGTGGTGAAGCCGCGGATCGAGCCCAGGTCGAGCGGCAGGAAGTCGAAGAACAGCGTGCGGTCGGCCTCGGTGGCCAGCGAGATCATCTTGCCCTTCGCCTCGGGCGCCGTCTTGCCGTAGATGTACTGCAGGTTCGTCGTCTTGCCGCCGAGCCCGGGGCCGTAGAAGACGATCTTGCAGTTGATCTCCTTGCTGGCGTAGTTGATGAACGTCATCGCCGGGCGGCCACGCTACTCGCTGAACAGGGCGTCGATGTCCTCGTCGGTGATCTCGGCGAAGGGGCTCACGTGCGCGGCGCCGGCCGGCGCGCGCGCGGTCTTCTCCTCCATGGCCTGGAAGATCCGCTCGAGGTCGCCGCTGGCGCGCTTGACCCGCAGGCGCACCAGGCCGAGCGAGGAGCGGTCGTCGAAGATGACGACCAGGATCGCCCGCTTGGCGACGATCGAGATGTGGATGTGGTCCTGCTGCCCTTCGTGGAAGAGCACCGAGAACTCGCGCTCGCCGATGAGCTTGGCCAGGCCGTCGGTGGCCGCCACGTTGCCGGCGGTGAGCGAGGCCAGCGAGGTGGTGTCGAACTGCTCGATCTCGCCGGCCGAGGCGATCTGCTGGCCGTTCTTGTCGATCAGGAAGACGGCCTTGGCGTTGGCCTCCTGGCGCAGGCGGCGGAGCGCCTCTTCGAGCTGCTTGAACTCCTCCTCGTAGAGGACGAAGTCGGGCATGACGACCCTTTCCGGACCGGACGGCGCGGCCCGCGCAGCGGGAGCGATGCGGTCAGAGGCGGAGATTCTATGCCGAAGGGTCAGCGGAAGAGGCGCCAACCGGTGAGCAGGTCGGTCTCGGTGAGGACCAGCGTATCGCCGTCGATGCGGTGCGCCACCGGCACCGGCTTGCACCCGCCGCCGCCGCGATTGACGGTCGCCAGGCGCACCGCGGTATCGCACTTGTTGTCCACCACCCACTCCCCCTCGTGGCGGAAGCCGCGGCCGAGATTGGCGTGGTTCTCGCTCGCGTCGAAGGCCACCTGCACGACCCCCTCCGGATCGCGGCCGACGAAGAAGCGGACCTCCTGGTTGCCCGTGTTGAGAAAGCGGTAGTAGCGCACCTCGCGCGATTCGAGCCCGGCGAGCGGAACGCGCACGATCCCCGCGCGGTCGGGGGAGACCCGCTCGAACCGCGCCTGCCCGATCCGCCCCTCGAGCACGTAATCGGCCCCCAGCACCGCCGCCATGAAGACGAGGACGAGGAAGACGCCGTGGAGCGGGCGGAAGCGGAAACGGGTCATCGGGGGGATTCTACCTGGCTCGGGGACGAGGCGCCGAGCCCCGGGATCTTCCGCCGGATCGTCCCGAGCCGTTGGCGGGAACTGCCGCCGCGCCGGGAAGCACCCGGCCGCCCGCGGCGCTTTCGGCGGACGGCGGATCGGAGGTCCCGAGACGCTCCGCGGAGGATTTCAGCGCCGCAGCGAAGGGTTCGCGCTCTCCCAGGATGACGCGCCGGCGCGATCGGGCCATCTCGCCCGCCGATCCGAGAGACGGGAGCCTAGGAAGGAGCCGCTCCAACGGCCGCTAGGAGCGCTTCCCGCCCGGAAGGAGCGGCTTCGCGCCTGGAAGCATCGGCTTCTTTCTTGGAAGCACTCGTATCCGCTCTGGAAGCACTGGCTTCGCGGCCGGAAGCACTCGCTGCTGTCCCGAAGCCACTCGCTTCCTCGCCCGCAGCCACTCGCTTCGGCGGTGGAAGCACTGGCTTAGGCGCTGGAAGCACTCCTTTCCGCGTGGAACCAGCGGCTTCGCTCGGAACCACTCCCCATTCACGATGGAAACAGTGCCCGGGGAAGCCCGCCGCCGAGATCCGCCGCGCCATGAGCACGAACGTCAGCGGGTCCTGCCAGACGAGGAGGTATCCCCCGCCGGGGATGCTGCCCAAGGCGAAGCTGACGGAGACACCGGTCTCGGCGAGAGGTGTGGGGGGCAAGGCACGGCTCGGGGCCGCGGTCGCAGCGGCCAGTCCCAGGACGAGCAGCGCGCCGCGGGCGCGCACCAGCGATAGACGCGGGCGGCGGCGAGCGGCGGGTGACGACATCGGGAGCTCCTGTCAGGATGGAGTCGTACTTCGCTCCAAGCATACGGGCGCCGAGACTCGGACGGTCGCCCCGCAGGGCTGGTCAAACGGGAATCCGCTCGGTACAAACGGGAAGAAGACCAGGGCAAGCGGGAAGACAGTCGGCGCAAGCGGGAATCGTCAAAGGACGTTGTCCCCGCAGCCCTCGGCAAGCGGGAAGACGCCCTCGGCAACCGGGAATCGTCCAAGGACACTTGCCGTAACCGGCCTCCCGCTTGCGCCGGCCCGATTCCCCTTTGTACGGAGCGACTTCCCGCTTGGACGGAGCAAGTTCCCGTTTGACGAAGGCAGTAGTCCGCTTGCCGGCGGCCTGATCCCACCTGCTTCGGCAGCGCGGACGTTTGCCGGAAGCCTCTATCCGCTTGCTCCGGACCTGCGGACAGCCATCCCCGGCGCGCGGGCGCTTACCCGTCCCGTCTTCCCGTTGGTTTACGACGAGGTCACAGAGGGACGGCTTCGGAGAGGACGCGTTCTCGCAGGTAGGGGGAGAGGGAGCGCTCGGTCACGACGTCCACCGGGCGGTGAACCAGGTCTTCGAGATCCTGCTTCAGCCCCACGAGGTCCAGGAGCGAGGTTCCTTCCGCGAGCGTCACGAGCAGGTCGAGGTCGCTCGTTTCGGCGCCCTCACCGCGGGCCCAGGAGCCGAAGACGCGCACGTTGCCCGCGCCGTGGCGCTTTGCCAGGTCGAGGATCTCCGCGCGGTACTTCCGTAGAACGCCGCTCATTGAGGCGGCAGTCTACCAGCAGCTTTGTCTTGAGGGGGTTACGACGAGACCGGCGTTGGCTGGGAGGCAGGGATTCGAACCCCGATACCGTGGTCCAGAGCCACGTGTCCTACCGTTGAACGACCTCCCAAGGCCTTGCGGACGCTAGCCGAACGGGGCGTTTTGGGTCAACCGGTGGGGGCGGTGCGGAATTCCTCTCGTAGGCAGGCCGCGAAGCGCTCCAGGTGCCGCGCGGTGGCCTCCTGGCCCATGACTTCGAGGAGGTCGAAGAGGGGGGGGCCGGCGCTGGCGCCGGAGAGGGCCATGCGGGTGGGATGGATGATCGCGCCGGCCTTGACGCCGCGCGCCTCCGCGACCGCGCGCAGCTCGGCCTCGATGGCTCCCTTCTCCCACTCCGGCAGCGCCAGCAGCCGCTCGCGCAACGCCCCCAGCCCTTCGGCTACCTTCGGGTCGTCGACGTACTTCCCGCAGAGCGCCTGGTCGTAGTCGAGCTGCGACGCGAAATAGGGCACGACCGCCTGCGCCAGGTCGCGGAGGGTGCGGGCGCGTGTCCGGTGGAGCTCGAGCGCGGCGGCGAGCCGCGCCTCGTCGACCTTACCGCCGCCCAACCCGACCTCGGCCAGGAACGGCTCGAGGTGCGGCCGGATCTCGGCCAGCGGCAGCCCCGACAGGTATTGCGCGTTCATCCAGCCCAGCTTCTCGCGGTCGAAGACCGCCGCCGAGGCGTTGAGGCGCTCGACCGAGAAGAGCTCGATCATCTCGCGCCGCGAGAGGATCTCGCGCTCGCCGCCGGGGTTCCAGCCGAGGAGGGCGAGGAAGTTGTAGAGCGCCTGCGGCAGGAAGCCCTCGGCTCGGAACTCCTCGACGGCGGTCGAGCCGATGCGCTTCGAGAGCCGCTTCCGGTCCGGCCCGAGGATGAGCGGCAGGTGGCCGAAGGCCGGCACCACGGCGCCGAAGGCGCGGAAGAGGGCGATGTGCTTGGGCGTGTTCGAGAGGTGGTCCTCGCCGCGGATGACGTGGGTGATCCCCATGTCGACGTCGTCGACCACCACCGACAGGTGATAGGTCGGCGTGCCGTCCGAGCGCAGGAGCACGAAGTCGTCGAGCGCCTCGGGCGGGAACTCCATGTCGCCGCGCACCAGGTCGTGGAAGCGGATCGGCTCGTCCGGCATGCGGCAGCGGACGGCGAAGGGCTCGCCGCGCGCCAGGCGCTCGCGGACCTCCGCCTCCGACAGGCGCAGGCAGGTGCGCGGGTAGCGGAAGGCGTCGCCGCGCCGTTGCGCCTCCTGGCGCTGGCGGTCGAGCTCCTCGGGCGGGCAGAAGCAGCGGTAGGCGCCGCCCGAGGCGAGGAGCTCCTCGGCGCGCGCGCGGTGGCGGTCGAGCCGCTCGCTCTGCAGGAACGGCCCCTCGTCCCACTCGACGCCCACCCATTGGAGCGCGCTCTGGATCTGGTGCGTCATCGCCTCGTCGGAGCGCTCGCGGTCGGTGTCCTCGATGCGCAGCACGAAGGCGCCGCCGGCGCTCTGCCGCAGCAGGTCGTTGTAGATCGCGGTGCGCGCGCCGCCGACGTGGAGGAAGCCGGTGGGGGAGGGGGCGAAGCGGACGCGCACCGGGCCGCGGACCTCGGTCACGACGCGCGCTCCCTCACTTGACCCACACCGTCTTGAGGTTGACGAACTCGCGGATGCCCTCGCGGCCGAGCTCGCGCCCGTAGCCCGAGGCCTTGATGCCGCCGAAGGGGAGGCGCGGGTCGCTCTTGACGATGCCGTTGACGAAGACCGAGCCGGCCTCGATGCGCGCCGCCAGCTCCTCGCCGCGTGACGGGTCGCCGGTCCAGACCGACGCGCCGAGCCCGTAGCGCGAGCGGTTGGCGAGCTCCACCGCCTCGTCGGCGTCGCGCACCCGCGTCACCGCCGCCACCGGCCCGAAGGTCTCCTCCTCGAAGGCCGCCATCCCGGGCTGCACGCCGCTCAGCACGGTGGGCGCGTAGTAGCAGCCCACGCCGGGCAGGCGGCGGCCGCCGGTGCGCACCACGGCGCCGGCCGCGACCGACCGCTGGACCTGGTCGTGGAGGTCGCGCAGCAGGTCCTCGCGCGCCAGCGGTCCCACCTCGGTGGCGCGGTCGAGCGGGTCGCCGACGACGAGCGCCTCCATCCGCGCGACCAGCGCCGCCTCGAAGGCGTCGGCCACGGCCTCCTCGACGAGGAAGCGCTTGGCGCAGATGCAGCTCTGGCCGGAGTTGAGGGCCCGCGCCTTCGCCGCCTCGGCGGCGGCGGTCGGCAGATCGGCGTCGGCGAGGACGAGGAACGGGTCGGAGCCGCCGAGCTCGAGCACCGTCTTCTTGAGCGCGCGGCCGGCCTCGGCGGCGACCGACATCCCGGCGCGGTCGCTGCCGGTGAGCGTCACCGCCTTGACCGCCGGGTGGCGGATCACCTCGGCGACGCGGTCGGAGGGGATCAGCAGGGTCGTGAACACCCCCTCGGGGAAGCCGGCGTCGCGGAACAGCGCCTCGATCGCCAGCGCCGAGCCCGGGACGTTGGCGGCATGCTTCAGGAGCGCCACGTTGCCGGCCATCAGCGCCGGCGCGGCGAAGCGCAGGACCTGCCAGAAGGGGAAGTTCCAGGGCATGACCGCGAGCACCGGCCCGAGCGGCTCGCAGCGCACCAGGCTCCGCGACGCCTCGGTGGCGATCTCCTCCGGCGCCAGGAAGGCCTCGGCGTGATCGGCGTAGAAGTCGCAGCCGAGCGCCGACTTGTCGATCTCCGCCTCGGCGGCGGCGATGGGCTTGCCCATCTCCTCGGTCAGCAGGCGCGCGCAGGCGGCGCGGCGCTCGCGCAGCAGCGCGGCGACCCGGCGCATGCGGTCGGCGCGCGCCGGCAGCGGCTCGCGCCGCCAGTCGGCGAAGGCCTGCTCCGCGATTGCGAGGCGGCGGGCGACCTCCTCCGGAGAGGTGTCGGGGTGGTCGGCGAGGGGCTCGCCCGTGGCCGGGTTGGTCGCTCTCATGCAGAGGTGCGGCGGGTGGCGGAGAGGGAGGGATTCGAACCCTCGGTCCGGGTTTACCCCGAACAACTGCTTAGCAGGCAGCCCTGTTCGGCCACTCCAGCACCTCTCCAGGCGCTCGACGAGCGGCCCATTCTAGGGACCGGCCGCCGGGCAGTCAAAACAGCCGCGGGGGATAGACTATGCCCCATGACGACGGACGTGGCGAGCCGGGCGGCGACGACGGAGCGGGGGACGCGCGACGAGGACCGCCTGGCGATCGACACGATCCGCTTCCTCGCGGTCGACATGGTCGAGGCCGCGGCCTCGGGCCACCCCGGCGCGCCGCTCGGCCAGGCGCCGCTCGCCTACCTCCTGTGGACGCGGTTCCTGCGCCACGACCCCGACGATCCGGACTGGCCGAACCGCGACCGCTTCGTCCTCTCCTGCGGCCACGCCTCGGCGCTGCTCTACGCGCTCCTCCACCTCGCCGGCTACGGGCTGCCGGTCGAGGAGCTGAAGCGCTTCCGCCAGCTCGGCTCGAAGACCCCGGGCCACCCCGAGCGCGAGCTGACGCGCGGCGTCGAGACGACGACGGGCCCGCTCGGGCAGGGGGTGGGGAACTCGGTGGGCATGGCGATCGCTGAGCAGCTCCTCGGCGCGCGCTTCAACCGGGACGGCTTCCCCGTCATCGACTACCGCACCTGGGTCTTCGCCAGCGACGGCGACATGATGGAGGGGGTCGCCTCAGAGGCCTGCTCGCTCGCCGGGCATCTCAGGTTGAGCAAGCTCACCGTCTTCTACGACGACAACGAGGTCTCGATCGACGGGCCGACGGCGCTCGCCTTCTCCGAGGACGTCGGCGCGCGCTTCGCGGCGTACGGCTGGCATGTGCAGCGCGTGGAAGACGGCAACGACCTCGCGGCGCTGGAGGCGGCGATTCGCGGCGCCGAGGCGGAGACCGAGCGGCCGTCGCTCGTCGTCGTGCGCACGGTGATCGGCTACGGCAGCCCGAAGAAGGCCGGCACCGCCGACGTGCACGGGTCGCCCCTCGGCGAGGAGGAGGCGGAGGCGACGAAGCGCGCGCTCGGCTGGCCGCTCGAGCCCCTCTTCCACGTGCCCGACGAGGCGCGGGCGCCGTTCGAGCGCGCGCGCCAGCGCGGCCGGCAAGCGCACGCGGAATGGGAGCTGCTCGTGGCGCGCTACGCGGCGGCGCACCCGGAGGAGGGGCGCGAGCTGCGGGAGCGGCTCGCCGGCGAGCTGCCGGCGGGGTGGCAGGAGGCGCTGCCGAGCTTCGCGCCGGACGAGAAGGGGATGGCGACGCGCGCCGCCTCGGGCAAGGTGCTCGAGGCGCTCGCGCCCGTCCTGCCGCACCTCGTCGGCGGCTCGGCGGACCTCACCCCCTCGAACAACACCCGGGTCAAGGGCTGGTCGGACTTCGCGGCGAGCGAGCGCGGCGGGCGCTACCTGCGCTTCGGCGTGCGCGAGCACGCCATGGGGTCGATCTTGAACGGCCTCGCGCTGGCGCGCGCCTTCGTGCCCTACGGCGGCACCTTCCTGATCTTCTCGGACTACATGCGGCCGCCGATCCGGCTCGCGGCGCTGATGGGCGTCCGGGCCGTCTACGTCTTCACCCACGACTCGATCTTCCTCGGCGAGGACGGCCCGACCCACCAGCCGGTCGAGCAGCTGGCGGCGCTGCGCGCGGTCCCGCGCCTGGCGGTGATCCGCCCGGCCGACGCCAACGAGACCGCGCAGGCCTGGCGCATGGCGATCGAGCGGCGGCACGCCCCGACGGCGCTGGCGCTGACGCGGCAGAACCTGCCGGTCCTCGCCGAGACCGGCGAGCGGGCGGCGGAGGGCGTTCCGCGCGGCGCCTACGTGCTGGCCGACCCGCCGGAGGGCGAGCCGGAGGCCCTGCTCCTGGCGACCGGCTCGGAAGTCTCGGTCGCGCTCGGGGCTCACCGGCGCCTGGCGGAGGAGGGGGTGCGCACGCGGGTCGTCAGCATGCCCTCCTGGGAGCTCTTCGAGGAGCAGGACGAGGCTTACCGCGAGAGCGTGCTGCCGAAGGGAGTGCGCAAGCGCCTCGCCGTCGAAGCGGCCGCCCCCTCGGGCTGGCACCGCTGGGTCGGCGAGGAGGGCGAGATCCACGCCATCGACCGCTTCGGCGCCTCGTCCCCCTACAAGGACCTCGCGAAGGCGTTCGGCTTCACCCCGGAGGCGGTCGCGGAGCGGGTCAAGAAGATGCTGGGGCTGTAGCGGCTAGGCACGGGTCGTCGCACCTGTAATACACTCCGTATTACGAGGTGCCGCATGGCGACGCGGACGGTCCGGCTCGACGACGACAGCGAGGACATCCTGGAGCAACTCGTCCAGGCGACCGGGCTCTCGACGTCGGGAGTCCTCAAGGAGGGGTTGCGCGCGCTGCGTGACCGTCTCGAAGGGCAGGCGACGCGCAGCGCGTTCGAGGTCTACCAACAACTGGACCTCGGCCCCGGCGGCTACGCGATCGCGCCGTCGGATGAGGCGCGGGAAGGCGTGCTGGCCGCGGTCCGCCGGAAGCACGGCCGGTGATCCTAGTCGACACCGGCCCGTTCGTGGCTCTCTTCGATCCCCGCGACCGCTACCACACCCGTTGCAAGGCACTTCTACCGGAGCTGCGCGAGCCTCTCTTCACGACGGTACCTGTCCTCACCGAAGCCTTTCACCTGCTCTCCCCCGCGAGTCGCGGGTCAACCGCCCTGCGCGAGTTCGCCCGGCGCGGCGGGCTGTCGATCTGGTTCTTCGACCCAGCGACGCTGCGGCGTGCGTTCGAGCTGATGGAGGAGTACGCCGACCATCCAATGGACCTCGCCGACGCTAGTCTCGTCGCGGCCGCGGAGGAGCTGCAGGTCGGCAGGATCTTCACGTTGGATCGCGACGATTTCTCGACCTACCGCGTCCGCAGGGGCCGCCGGCTGGAACCGTTCGAGCTGTTGCCGTAGGCAACGGTGAGTTGGCGGAGGGGGTGGGATTCGAACCCACGGGCCGCGCGAACGGCCGGCGGTTTTCAAGACCGCTGCTTTCAACCACTCAGCCACCCCTCCGCTGGGATGCGAAAACAGCTTAGCGTGAGGGGGTAATCCGCTCCAGGCCGCCAAGGAAGGTGCGGAGGGCGGCGGGCACGACGACCGACCCGTCCTCCTGCTGGCAGTTCTCGAGGATCGCGACGAGCGTCCGCCCCACCGCCAGCCCCGAGCCGTTGAGGGTGTGCAGCAGGCGCGGCTTGCCGCCGGCCGCCGGCCGGTAGCGCAGGTCGGCGCGGCGGGCCTGGAAGTCCTCGCAGTTGCTGCACGAGGAGATCTCGCGGTAGCACCCCTGGCCCGGCAGCCAGACCTCGAGGTCGTAGGTCTTGGCCGCCGCGAAGCCGAGGTCGCCGGTCGAGAGCGTCACCACGCGGTAGGGGAGCTCGAGCGCCTGGAGCACCCGCTCGGCGTGCCCGGTCAGCTCCTCGAGCGCCTCGTCGCTGCGCTCCGGCGCCGTGAGCTGCACCAGCTCCACCTTGTTGAACTGATGCTGCCGGATCAGGCCGCGCACGTCCTTGCCGTAGGAGCCGGCCTCGCTGCGGAAGCAGGCGGTGAAGGCGGTGTAGCGGACCGGCAGCCGCTCCTCCTCCAGCACCTCGCCGCGGTGGAAGTTGGTGAGCGGCACCTCCGCCGTCGGCACCAGGTACCAGTCGGTCCCCTCGAGCCGGAAGAGGTCCTTCTCGAACTTGGGGAGCTGCCCGGTGCCGCGCAGGGAGTCGGCGTTGACGATGAACGGCGGCAGCACCTCGGTGTAGCCGTGGACGCGCGTGTGGAGGTCGAGCATGAAGGCGATGAGCGCGCGCTCGAGCGCCGCGCCGGCGCCGACGTAGGCGGCGAAGCGCGTGCCGGCGACCTTCGCGGCGCGCTCGAAGTCGAGGATGCCGAGCTCGGGGCCCAGCTCCCAGTGCGCCTTCGGCGCGAAGGGGAAGGTCGGCGGCTCGCCGACCGTGCGCTCGCAGCGGTTGGCGGTCTCGTCCGGCCCGACGGGGACGCTCTCGTGCGGCAGGTTGGGGAAGGAGAGGTCGATCTCCGCGAGGTCGCGCTCGATCTGCGCCAGGCGCGCCTCGAGCTCCGCGATGCGCTCCTTGCCGCGCGCCACCTCCGCCATCTCCGCGGCGGCGTCTCCGCCCTGCTGCTTGGCGCGGCCGACGGCGCGCGACAGCTCGTTGCGCCGCCGCTTGAGCTCCTCCACCTCGACCAGCGCGGCGCGCCGCTCGCCGTCGAGCCGCAGCCAGGCGTCGAGCGCGCGCGGATCGACGCCGCGGCTCTCCAGCCCCTCGCGCACCCGCTCCGGCCGCTCGCGCAGCAATTCCCTGGAGAGCATGAAAAAAGCATAGCAGTGACACTCAACGGGCCTTGCCTTCGTCGATCCCCCAACGGCGATTTGACTTCGATACCCCCTCCCCGGCCCTCCCCCACTTCGCGGGGGAGGGGGACTCCCGCAGCCAGGGCAAGCTGGCGCAGGCGTGTTCCTGTCTCCTTTCGTACACTTCCTGCGGTGATCCCTTTCCTGGCGCGCTTCGCTCCGCCGCTCGCGGCCTTCCTGGCGATGGCGAGCTACGCGGCGCAGGAGGTCGCGCCCGCGGCGGCGGCCGAGACCTCGGCGCTCGCCTTCTTCGCCGCCGTCGTGCTGCTGGCCGTGGCGGCGCTCGCGGCCCCGGGCGGCGCCGAGACGCTGCTCGGGAGCGTGCTCGCGGCCGCCGCGGTCTGGGTGCTGCCGCACGGGCCGCTGCGCGAGGCGGCGCTCTCCGCGCTGCTCGTGGCGCTGGTCGCCGTCGCCGCCGCGCGGCGGCTGGCGGCGGAGCACCGGCGCGCCGGCGCTCCGGTGCTGCCCATCGCGGTGGCCCTGCCGCTGGCGCTCGCCGCGCAGGCGCTGCTGCGCGGCGTCGTGCTGCTGCCGCCGCAGC
>DASUNQ010000244.1:0-12861 GCA_036277075.1 Thermoanaerobaculia bacterium | reverse complement strand
TGGAGCGCCGCGGGCGAGAGCGCCCCCGCGGCGCCCGCGGCGGAGTTCCGCACCCTCGCGGCGGCCGCGCCGGCGCCGGGCGCGGCGCGCCTGCGCGTCCTCTTCGCCGAGGAGACCTCCGAGCGCGCCCTCCGCGCCGTCCTCCAGCGCGTCGGCGGCCGCATCGTCGACGGCCCCTCGCCGCTCGGCGTCTACACCGTCGCCCTGCCCACGGGCCCCGCGGCCGACCCGCTCGAAGTCGTCGTGGCCCATCTGCGCGCCCAGCCGGAGGTCCGCTTCGCCGGGCCGGCGGCCGGCGGGGGGCCGCACCCCTGAGATTCGGCTTCGTGTCGGCGCCCGCCCCGGTCCTCGCCATCCTCCTCCTCGCCGGAGGGTGCACCGGGGCGGGCGCCCCTTCCCCCGCCGCCGGGCCGCAGGTCTCCGCCGACGACCGCCAGTTCAGCGGCCGGCAGGTGATGGTCACGCTGTCCCCCGCGCCGCCGCCGATCTGGGCGGAGATCGTCCGCTCGCTCCAGGAGCAGCACGCCCTGCGGCCCGTCGCCGCCTGGTCCATCGCGTCGCTCGGCGGCGAGCATTGTCTGGTCTTCGACGTGCCGCGCGGCCGCACCGTCGAGGAGCTGGTCGAGCGCATCGGCGCCCACCCGCAGGTCGGGATCGTCCAGCCGATCCACGAGTTCGAGACCATGGCCGCCTACAACGACCCCTACGCGCACCTCCAGTACGGCCCGCAGGCGCTCAAGCTCGAGCAGGCGCACCGGATGGCAACCGGCAAAGGCGTGCGGGTGGCGGTGGTGGACACCGGCGTCGACGTCGACCACCCGGACCTGCGCGGGCGGATCGTGCGGGTCGGCAACTTCGTCGACCGCGGCGAGCAGTCCTTCACCTCCGAGGCCCACGGCACGGCGGTCGCCGGCGTGATCGCCGCGCGCGCCAACAACGAGGTGGGGATCGTCGGCGTGGCGCCGGAAGCCGAAGTGCTGGCGCTCAAGGCCTGCTGGGAGCAGCCCCCCGGCTCCCGCCGCGGGGTCTGCAACAGCTACACGCTCGCCAAGGCGGTCGACTTCGCGATCTTGAACCAGGCGCAGGTCCTCAACTTCAGCCTCGCCGGACCCGTCGACCCGCTGCTCACCCGCCTCATCGGCCGCGCGGTGAAGAACGGCGTGACCGTGGTCGCCGCGCACGGCGACGGCCAGGGTCGGGGGTTCCCGGCCTCGCTCGAAGGGGTCCTGGGCATCGTCGCGACCGACCCCGAGGGGGCGCTGCGCGGCGGCCCCGCGGCGCGCCCGCGGCCGCCGCTGGCGGCACCCGGGGTGGACATCCTGACGACCGCGCCGCGCAACGCCTACGACTTCTTCACCGGCAGCTCGCTGGCCGCCGCGCACGTCAGCGGGGTCGTGGCGCTGCTGCTCGAGAAGCGGCCCAAGCTGACGCCGGCCGAGGTCGAGCGGCTGTTCCAGGGCACGTCGCGCCAGGTCAACGGCGGCGGCGCGTCCGCCGGCCTGATCGACGCCTGCGCCGCCCTGGCGAAGGTGACGGAGGGCGCGGCGGCCTGTAGCTAGTTGCTCCGAACCGCCTCCGGCGATTTCGCCGTCGGCCGGTCCAGCTCGTCGATCAGCGCGTCCGACGCCGGCCGTTCCTGCTGCAGCCGCGCCGCGGTCCGCTCCGCCTCGCGCAGCACCCGCAGCGCGTTCTCGCCGGCCAGCTTCTTGACGTCCCCCTCGCTCCAGCCGCGGCGCAGCAGCTCGGCCAGCAGCAGCGGGTAGTCGGCCACGTCCTCGAGCCCGCGCGGCACGGTCGTGATGCCGTCGAAGTCCGAGCCGATCCCCACGTGCTCGACGCCCGCGACCCGCCGCACGTGCTCGACGTGGTCGGCCACCTGCGCGAGGGTGGCGCTCGGCTCGGGGTGCTCCTTGCGCCAGGCCGCCAGCGCCGCCGCCGCCGCCTCGGGGTCGCCGGGGTGGAGCGCCTTGAGGCGCGCCTCGGCCGCGTCCTCGTCCGCCCACCAGGCGCGCACCGCTTCCGAGATGAAGCCCGGCACGAAGGTCACCATCACCAGGCCGCCGTTGCGGGGCATGCGGCGGAGGACGTCGTCGGGCACGTTGCGCGGGTGGGCGTCGAGGGCGCGCGCCGAGGAGTGCGAGAAGACGACCGGCGCCTGCGCGGCGTCGAGCGCGGCGTGCATCGCCTCGGCCGAGACGTGCGAGAGGTCGACCAGCATGCCGAGCCGGTTCATCTCGCGCACCACCTCGACGCCGAAGGGCGAGAGGCCCCCGACCTTCGGCGCGTCGGTCGCGGAGTCCGCCCAGGCGGTGTTCTTCGAGTGGGTGATCGTCATGTAGCGCGCCCCGGCGGCGTAGAGCTGCCGCAGCACCGCGAGCGAGTCGGAGATGGCGTGACCCCCCTCGACGCCGATGAGCGAGGCGACCTTGCCGGCCCGGTGGATGCGCTCGACGTCGGCCGCCGTCGTGGCGACCTCCAGCGCCTGCGGGTAGCGCGCGGCGAGGCGGTGGACGACGTCGATCTGCTCGAGGACGGCGACGGTGGGGTTCGGGATGTCGGCCGGCACGTAGACCGACCAGAACTGCGCCCCGACGCCGCCGCGCTCGAGCCGCCCGAGGTCGGTGTGGAGGGGCTTCTCGAGCCCGCTCTGGTCCTTGGCGAGATCGATCGCCGCGAGGTGGTTGCGGAAGCGCGCGCGCAGCTCCCACGGCAGGTCGTTGTGCCCGTCGACCAGCGGCACCTCCTCGAGCAGCGCCCGCGCCCGCTCGACGAGCGCGGGGGGTGGCGGCTGCCACTCCGCGGCGCCGCCGTCCTGCGCCGCCGCCGCGGACGACAGCGCCAGGACGACGACCGCCCCCGTCAGACCTCCGATCTTCGACATCCCGACCTCCTCCGCGCCGCCGGCGCCAGCGCATTCTAGCCCCGGCGCTCCGCCGCACCGCCAGCGTTTGATAGAATTTGCAAGCCGATGTGCTCCGTTCTGCGATTCGTCGTCTTGCCGCTGGCCGGCGCACTCGCCGCCATGCCGGGGCTCGCCGCCTCGGCCTCGCTGGCGCGAGACATCAACGCGCGGCCGCAGAGCTTGCCGATGGGGAAGGGGGCGCAACAGCTCGTCGCCGCTGGCGACAAGGTGCTCTTCGTTGGAAGCGAGCCGAGCTCCGGCCAGGAGGTCTGGGCGAGCGACGGCACGCCGGAAGGGACCGAGCTGCTGGTGGACATCTTCCCGGGACCCCCCTCGCCGACCATCCAGATGCTCGGCTCGGTCGGGCGGGTAGCCTTCTTCTTCGCCCGCGACGTCGAGTCCGAGCGGCTCTGGCGCTCGGACGGGACGCGCGCCGGCACCTACCCGCTCGCCGACGACCTGCGGCTCCACCTGCCCTTCGTCGAGCACGCGGTGACCTCGCGCGCGCTCTTCTTCGTCGGCTGTCCCGAGCTGGACTGCGAGATCTGGACGAGCGACGGCACGGTCGCCGGGACGAAGGCGCTGACCGATCACTACGAACAGGGGTTTCACGCGCCTCCCAGCGAGCTCACGGCGTTTAGCGACACCCTCTACTTCGAAGGGCCGTCGCCCGAGGGCCGCGCGGTCTGGAAGACGGACGGCACGGCGGCGGGCCTGGTGCGCCTCGGCATCTTCAACGGCTTCCGGCAGCCGAGCCGGTTGACCGTCGCCGGCTCGCGCCTCTTCTTCATCGCCGACGCGGGCCAGGGGCAGGAGCTCTGGGTGAGCGACGGCACGCCGGCCGGCACGCGGCGCGTCACGGACTTCGCCGCGGCCGAGCCCTTTTGGCCCTCCTTCCTCGAACCGGCGGGGAGCGCCGTCTACTTCCAGGCCAACGGCGGCGCTGGCAACGTGCTCTGGCGGAGCGACGGTACGCTGCAGGGGACGAGGCGCGTCACCGACTTCACGCCGTTCGATTTCTACTCCGACCAGACGAGCCTGGAGCCGATCGGCGACCGGCTCCTCTTCCTGGCCACGACCGACCAGGTGCGGCACACGCTCTGGACGACCGGCGGTACTCTGGCCAGCACCCAACCGCTGGCCGGTTGCCCCGGCGGCTGCCCCTTCGTCGTGCAGCGCACGCCTCTCCTCCGGGTCGGCGGTAGGGTCCTCCTCTTCGGCCGCGACGTCGCCTCGGGCACGACGGCGCTCTGGAGCAGCGACGCCACCGGCGCCGGCACTCGCAAGGTGCGCGACCTCTGCCAAGGCGATTGCGCCCCGTCCGCGGAAACGATCGCGCTCGCCGGCGGACGGCTCTACTTCATCTCTTTCGAGCCGCCGGACGGCATGCAGCTCTGGACCAGCGACGGTACGCCGGGGGGCACACGAAGTCTCCTCTCTCTCGCACCGCACCCTCTCGGGGACGCGCCCCGGCTCGAGGCCGTCGCCGCCGGAGGCAGGACCTACTTCGGCGCTCAGGACCGCGAGCACGGGACGCAGCTCTGGAAGACCGATGACACGCCGTCCGGGACCGAGGTCGTCTCCACCTTCGGTCTCGGCGAGCCCTCCTCCGATCCGGAGGGCATCACCCCGTTCGGCAACGGCGTCCTGTTCTGGGCCTCGGACGGCGAGCTGTCTGCCTTCTGGACCAGCGACGGCACGGCGGCGGGCACGAGACCCCTGTCCGGCCCGTCGGAGAACTCCAGCCTCGACCGCCCGCCGCCCGAGGTCGCGGTGCTCGGCGACCGCGCCTTCGCGCTTGCTTCCTCGACCGATTCCTTCCTCCCCCAGCTCTGGCGGATCGCCGGCGGCGGCAGCCCGGCGCCGCTCACCGCGTTCACGACGGAGCTCGCCTCCGAGCTCGTCGTCCATCAAGGGAAGCTGCTGTTCGCCGTCTCGGCGGCTGAAGGCTCCTCCTCCTTCTGGAGCAGCGACGGCACCGCCGCCGGCACCGGCAAGCTCTTCGACCTGCCCACCGGCGTCGAGGAGGTGTCGCACCTCGCCAGCCTGGGCGGGGAGCTCTACTTCGTGGCGCTGGAGCGGCTCTCTCATGGGCGGCAGGTCTGGCGTAGCGACGGCACGGCGGTCGGCACGAGGCGGCTGACCGCATTCGAACGCCTCGCGATCGACGACTCCCCCCACTTCACCCGGCTCGGAGGGCACGTCTACTTCCTGGCCGGTACCGATTCGAACGCTGGCGCCGAGCTGTGGCGGACGGACGGCACCGCGGCCGGCACCGCCCTCGTCGTGCCCCACACCCCCGCGGCGCGGGCGGAGGACGCGAAGGGGCTCGTGCCGTTCGGCGGCGCGCTTTACTTCTTCGCCAATCTGGGCGACTTCCGCGGCGGGCGCGGCCTCTGGCGCTCCGACGGCACGGCGGCGGGGACGGTCCTGGTCGCTGAGGTGGCGCCGACCCTCCCGTTCGGGCAGGTGCCGCAGCTCGCGGTGGCCGGTCCGCGGCTCTTCTTCGTGGCCGACGACGGCGTGCACGGCAGCGAACTCTGGGTCACCGACGGCACCGCCGCCGGGACGGTGCTGGTCCGGAACGTCGCGCCGGGCGAGCGGGGCTCCGGGATCTCCGGCCTGGCCGCCGCCGGCGGACGGGTCTTCTTCGCCGCCACCGACGGCGGCCACGGCTTCGAGCTCTGGGAGAGCGACGGTACGGCGGCCGGGACGCGGATGGTGCAGGACCTGGCGCCCGGAGGGCTCTCGTCGCAGCCCGGCGAGCTGACCGCCTCCGGCGGCCGGCTCTTCTTCGCCGCCGACGACGGCGTCTGGGGACGCGAGCTGTGGAGCTACCCGCTGGGCGAGGGGCCCGGCTGCCAGGCGTCGGCCACGAGCCTCTGCCTCGCCGGCGGTCGCTACAAGGTCGAGGCCCACTGGCGCGACTTCGCCGGCAACAGCGGCGTCGGGCGGGCGGTGGCGCTGACCGCGGACACCGGCTACTTCTGGTTCTTCGACGCCGCCAACGTAGAGGTGATCGTCAAGGTGCTCGCCGCCGAGGGGGTCAACGGCCACACCTGGGTCTTCTACGGCGCGCTGTCGAGCGTCGAGTACACGCTGACGGTGACCGACACGCAGACGGGAGCGGCGCGCCGCTACGTCAATCCGGCAAGCCGGCTGGGGAGCGTCGCCGACACCCGCGCCTTCGGGCCGCTCGGCGCGACGCCCTCGTCGCTGACGTTCGGGCCGGAGGCGGAGCCCGTCTCCGCGATCGTCGCTGCGCGCCGGCGCTCCGCCGCGGCGACCGCTCCCTGCGTTCCGGGCCCCACGCGGCTCTGCCTCAACGGCGGGCGCTTCGCCGTCGAGGCGCGCTGGCGGGCGCAGGGGAAGGAGGGCGTGGGCACCGCCGTGCCGCTCACCGGCGACACCGGCTACTTCTGGTTCTTCGGCGCGGCGAACGTCGAGATCGTCCTCAAGGTGCTCGATGGGCGGCCGCTCAATGGCAAGTTCTGGGTCTTCTACGGCGCGCTCTCGGACGTCGCGTACACGCTGACGGTGACCGATACGCAGACCGGCGAGAGCAAGACCTACGAGAACCCGCAGGGGCGCCTCGCCAGCGTCGCGGACACCGGCGCGTTCTGAGCTCTACGCTCCGGCGCGGTCTACGAGGACCACTTCCTGACCGCCACGAGGGCGATCTCCACCCGGGCGCCGCGCGGCAGGGCGGCGACCTGGACTGTCGCGCGCGCCGGCGGGTCCTCGGGGAAGTAGGTGGCGTAGACCCGGTTCATCGCTTCGAAGTCGGCGAGGTCGGCGAGGAAGACCTGGGCCTGGACGACCTCGCGCAGCGAGAAGCCGGCGGCCGCGAGGACGGCCTGGAGGTTTTCGAGCGCGCGCTCGGTCTCGGCCTCGATGCCGCCGCCGACGAGCTGCCGCGTCGCCGGATCGAGCCCGAGCTGCCCCGCGAGGTAGAGCGTGTCACCGGCGCGGAAGGCCTGGGAGTAGGGGCCGATCGCCGGCGGCGCCCCGGGGGTCGAGACCGGCCCCCAGGTGCGGTGGAGCTGGACCGTACAGCCGGCGAGGATGACGCTGGCGGCCGCGAGGAGCAGGCGGCGAAGCGGCGACGCTCGGATCGCGCCCGGATCTACTGGCTGTCGGCCGCGATCTACTGAGTCCTGTCCTGGAACTACTGAGTCCCGTCCTGGATCTACTCGATCCTGTCCTGGATCTACTCGCTCCCGGCCTGTAGCCACTGGGTCGCGACCTGGATCTACTCGATCCGGTCCTGAATCTACTCGCTGCGCGCCTGGAGCTACTGGCTTTCCGCCCATCTCTACTCGTTCCAGCGAGCGACCCGCCCGTTCACGCCTTCGGGAGCCCTCCATCGAGCACCGCCTCCATCGCCGCGGCGAAGCGGTCGACTTCTTCGAGCGTCGTGTAGACGCTCGGGGTCACGCGCACGCCGCGGAACTCCGGGTGGACGATCGGGGTCACCAGGATGCGGTGCTTCTTCCATAGATGGTCGGCCAGCTCCTGCGGCTCGACGCCCTCGATCTCCACCGTCGCCAGCCCGCAGGCGAGGCCGGGCTTCAAGCTGGTGTGGAGCCGCGCCTTCGGGTGCGCGGCCAGCCGCTTCGCCCAGCGGTCGCGCAGGTAGACCAGCCGCGCCGCCTTGCGCTCGGGGCCGATCCCCTCGTGGAACGTGAGCGCCTCGGCGATCGCCAGGTAAGGCGCCGCCGGATGGGTGCCGATCTCCTCGAACTTGCGCACGTCGCCGTCGAGCTCGGCGGGCGCCGCCATGAGCGGCCAGAGCCCGCCGATCTGCTCGCGCCGCACGAACAGCATGCCGGTGCCGTGCGGCGCGAAGAGCCACTTGTGGAGGCTCGTCGCGTAGTAGTCGCAGTCGAGGTCGGCGTGGCGGAAGGGGAAGTGGGCGAAGGCGTGGGCGCCGTCGACGATGACCGGCAGGCCGCGCCGCCGCGCCATCGCGACGACCTTGCGCACGGGCAGGATCTGGCCGGTGAGGTTGATCATGTGGCACATCAAGATCAGCCGCGTCTTCGCCGTCACCTGCCGCTCGAAGAGGGCCGCCACCTCGTCGGGGTCCTCGGCGGGCACCGGGATCGCGAACTGGCGCAGCACGATGCCGCGGCGGCGCTCGAGCTGCCGCCAGGTGGTGAGCATGCGCGGGTAGTCCTGGGTCGTGGTCAGGACCTCATCGCCGGCCTCGAGGTCGAAGCCCATCTGGCAGGTCTCCAGCCCCTCGGAGGCGTTGCGCGTCAGCGCCACCTCCTCGGGGTCGCAGCCGAAGGCGCCGGCGAGCCGCTGGCGCACCGTCTCGCGCTGCGGCTCGAGCACCTGCCACATGGTGTAGGCCGGGGCCTCGTTCGAGTAGTCGACGTGGCGCCGCTGCGCGTCGAGCACGACGCCCGGCGACGGCGAGACGCCGCCGTTGTTGAGGTTGACGAGGCTGCGGTCGACGCGGAAGGCCTGCTGCACCTCGCACCAGAAGCTCTCGTCGGCCGCCAGCTCCCCCGGCGCGCCGCGCCGCGCGGCAGGCGCCGCCAGCGCCCGCCGCGCCCCGGCGGGGTCGAGCGCCGCCATCGCCACGCCGGCGACGGCCGGCCGGGCGAGTGCGGCGAACAGCTCGCGGCGGTTGAGCGCGCTCATCGACACCTCCGGGAAACCGGACGATCCTAGCCCAGGAGCCCAGGCGCCGCGGAAGGCGGACTTCCAGCGCAGGATTCGGATGGCGGCGCCCTTGCGGCCGGCGTACCCTGCGCCCATGATCGAAGCCCGGATGATCGACCACGACCAGGCCTGGGCGGCGGTGCTCGCCCGCGACGCGGGGCGGGACGGGAGCTTCGTCTACGCCGTCGCCTCGACCGGCATCTACTGCCGCCCCTCCTGCCCGTCGCGCCGGCCGCGGCGGCCGCAGGTCGCCTTCTTCCCCTCGCCGGAGACCGCCGAGGCCGCCGGCTACCGCGCCTGCCGCCGCTGCCGGCCGCGCGACGGGGCTCCGGCCGCCGCCGCCGCGGTGGCCCGCGCCTGCGCCTGGATCGAGGCCCATCCCGACGAGCCGGTCACCCTGGCCGCCCTGGCGCGCGCCG
This sequence comes from Thermoanaerobaculia bacterium, assembly GCA_036277075.1. Taxonomy (GTDB): domain Bacteria; phylum Acidobacteriota; class Thermoanaerobaculia; order Multivoradales; family UBA5704; genus DASUNQ01. The sequence goes on along the minus strand of DASUNQ010000244.1, from coordinate 3,867 downwards.
TGGGGCTCTCGCCGGCGCACCTCCAGCGCACCTTCCGCCGGGCGACCGGCGTCACCCCGAAGCAGTTCGCCGACGCGCGGCGCCTCGCGCGCCTCAAGACCCGCCTCAAGAAAGGAGACGACGTGACGACCGCCCTCTACGACGCCGGCTACGGCTCGAGCAGCCGCCTCTACGAGCGCTCCGACGCGCGCCTCGGCATGACCCCGGCGACCTATCGCCGCGGCGGCCCCGGGGTGCGCATACGCTTCGCCTGCGCCGACTCGCCGGTCGGGCGCCTCCTCGTCGCCGCCACCGAGCGCGGCCTCTGCGCGGTGATGCTCGGCGACGACGACGACGCCCTCGAGGCCGGCCTGCGCGGCGAGTTCCCGCAAGCCGAAGTGGCCGCCGACAGCGAAGGGCTCGGCGCGACGGTCGCCGCGGTCCTGGCGAGCCTCGACGGCGGCGGCCCCTCCCCCGCCCTGCCGCTCGACGTCCGCGCCACCGCCTTCGAGCAGCGGGTGTGGGCGGCCCTCCAGGAGATCCCGCCCGGCGCCACGCGCACCTACGGCGAGGTCGCGGCGGCGCTCGGCCGCCCCGGCGCCGCGCGCGCGGTCGGCCGGGCCTGCGCCGCCAACCCGGTGGCGCTCGTCGTGCCCTGCCATCGCGTGGTGCGCGGCGACGGCGGCCTCGGCGGCTACCGCTGGGGGGAGGAGCGGAAGCGGCGGCTCCTGGCGCGGGAGGGGGCGGCGCCGTAGGACGAACACCGACACCGGGTTCCGCCCTCCGCCGATGAGCCCGCCGCGGGCGCGGCCGTACAGTGGCGACAGCTCGAAGGAGAGGAGGACGTCATGAACAACCCATTCTTCGGTCTCCACATCGCCCCGGTCGTCGCCGTCGCCGGCCTGCTCGCCGCCGCCTCACAGCTTCCGTCGCAGCCCGCCGCCCCGCGCGCCGAGCAGCGGCCCGAGGCGCGGATCGTGCGCGTGGTGCGCGGCGGCGTGCCCACCCTGGTGGTGCTCGCCGCGCCGGCGCCCGCCGAAGCGACGGTGACGCTCGCCGCGGTCAGCGCGCCGCGGCCTTGACGAAGAGGCGGAAGAAGCTCGCGGTGGTGCGCTCGGCCACCGCCGCCGGCGTCTCGCCGGTCTCGCGCGCCAGCCGCTCGGCCACCTCGACGACGTAGGCCGGGCGGTTCGGCTTGCCGCGGTAGGGCACCGGCGCGAGGTAGGGCGTGTCGGTCTCGACGAGGACGCGGTCGGCCGGGACGAGCGGGATCAGCTCGCGCACGTTCGCCGCTTTGGGGAAGGTGATCATCCCGGAGAACCCCAGGTAGAAGCCGCGCACCACCAGCTCTTCGGCCATCGCGCGGCCGCCGGCGAAGGAGTGGAAGTCGCCGGCGAGCCCGGCGAAGGCCGGCTCGCCCACCAGCTCCAGCATCGCGGCGTCGCTCTCCCGGTTGTGGACGACGACCGGCAGCCCGAGCCCGAGCGCCAGCTCCCACTGCTCGCGCACCACCCGCTCCTGGACCTCCCGCGGCGCGTAGTCATAGTGGAAGTCGAGCCCGCACTCCCCCACCGCCACCGCGCGGGGGTCCGCCAGCAGCTCCGCCAGCCGCCGCTCGTCGCCGTCGCGCCACGAGGCCGCCTCGTGCGGATGGACTCCGAGCGCACACCAGACGTCCGGGTGGCGGTGGCAGAAGGCGAGGAGGTCCTCGGCCTCGTCGAGGTGCGTCGCCGGCATCAGGAAACCCCCGACGCCGCGCTCCCGCGCCGCGTCGAGGGCGGCCTCGCGCTCGTTGGGCGGGAGCGATTGCAGGTGGCAGTGAGAGTCGACGAGCACCGCTGCTTTGATGACAGCTCTACTTGACGCGGGTTCCATTCGGCACCGGCGCCGCCGGGTGGAGCAGGACCGGCGTGCCGCCGTCGGAGGCGGCGAGGACCATCCCCTGCGACTCGACCCCCATGAGCTTCGCCGGCTGGAGGTTGGCGACGATCACGACCTGCTTGCCGACCAGCTCCTCGGGCGCGTACTGCTTGCCGATGCCGGCGACGACGGTGCGCGGCGCCTCGCCCAGGTCGACGGCCAGCTTGATCAGCTTGTCCGACTTCGGCACCCGTTCCGCGGCGGTGACGGTCCCCACCTTCAGCTCGACGTCGGAGAACTGGTCGATCGAGATCATGCGCCGCTCCTCGCGGGGTTTGTCGGTGGCTTCGGGCGCCGCGCCCTCGGCGAAGTACGCCGCCTTGTCGATGCGCGGGAAGATCGGCTGCGGCTCCGGCAGCGGCGCGCCGGTGGGCGTGCGGCCCCACGCCAGGGCGTCGAGGCGCGCCGGCGGCGCCGCCGTGCCGACCGCCGCCAGCACCCGCGGCGCGGTCTCGGGCATGAACGGCAGGAGGCCGGTCGCCACGATGCGCGTCGCCTCGAGGCCGTTCCAGAGGACGCGCGACAGGCGCTCGCTCCCCGGCTCGCTCTTGACCAGCTTCCAGGGCTCGCGCTCGACGATGTACTGGTTGGCCTCGGCGAGGAGGCGCCAGAGGGCTTCGAGCGCGCGCTGGAAGGCCAGCTCCTCCATCGCCGTGCGGTAGTCGGCCGCGGCGCGGGCGGCGGCCGCGATCAGCGGGTTGTCGTCGCAGGGCGTCGGCGGCGTCTTGCCGTCGAAGGCGCGGCGCGCCAGCGTCACCACCCGGCTCACGGTGTTGCCCAGGTCGTTCGCCAGGTCGCTGTTGTAGCGGTCCACGAACGCCTCGTCGGAGTAGCTCGCGTCCTGGCCGAAGACCATCTCGCGCAGCAGGAAGTAGCGCAGCGGATCGACCCCGAAGCGCGCCACCAGCTCGTTCGGGCGCACGACCGTGCCCGCGGACTTCGAGACCTTGCGCCCGTGGAGCTGCCACCAGCCGTGCGCCCAGATCGTCGTCGGCAGCGGCAGCCCGGCCGAGAGCAGGAAGGCCGGCCAGTAGACGGCGTGGAAGCGCAGGATGTCCTTGCCGACGAGGTGGAGGCGGGTGCCGGCCCCCTCCCAGAAGCGGCGGTAGCGCTCGGCCTCGGCGCCGTCGCGCCCGAAGCCCAGGGCGGTGACGTAGTTGGAGAGCGCGTCGAGCCAGACGTAGACGGTGTGCCCCGGCCGGCCGGGGAAGGGGATCCCCCACTCGAGACCCGTGCGCGAGACCGACAGGTCGCGCAGCCCGGACTCGACGAAGGCGCGCACCTCGTTGCGCCGCGCCGCCGGGAGGACCGCCTCGGGGTGCGCGTCGTACCAGTCGAGGAGCGGCTGCTGGTAGCGCGAAAGCCGGAAGAAGACGTTCTCCTCCGACTTCCACTCGACCGGCGTCTCGTGTACCGGGCAGCGGTTGCCGGGGAGCAGCTCCTTCTCGGTGTAGAAGGTCTCGCACGCCACGCAGTACCAGCCCTCGTGCTTCGCGGTGTAGAGGTCGCCCGCGGCGTCGAGCCGGCGGACCATCTCCTCGACGCCGCGGCGGTGCCGGGGCTCGGTCGTGCGGATGAAGTCGTCGTGCGAGAAGCCGTAGCCGCGCCAGCTCCGCTGCACGTGCTCGGCCACCCAGTCGGCCTGCTGCTGCGGCGTGATCCCCTTCTCGCGCGCCGCGCGCTCGATCTTCTGGCCGTGCTCGTCGGTGCCGGTCAAGAAGAAGACCTCGTCCCCCGCCAGCCGCCGGTAGCGGGCGAGCGTGTCGGCCACGACGGTCGTGTAGATGTGCCCGACGTGGGGCAGGTCGTTGACGTAGTAGATCGGGGTCGTGACGTAGAAGGGCGGCATGGGGCGGACGGCGGATTGTACCAGGGTGCAAACACGACGCCTCGTCGCGCCCCGCATGCGCACTGCGGCAACCGTCCGGCAAGGGCGCCCGGCTAGGCGCGAAAGCTTTCGCGCCGTAT
>DASUNQ010000243.1:0-2748 GCA_036277075.1 Thermoanaerobaculia bacterium | reverse complement strand
GGACATCGCCAGGCTCTCGTCGGTCTCGTCGACCGCGGCGCGCAGCGGGCCCACCGCCGCGCGGTAGCCGGCGCACCAGCCGGGCATGGCCCGCGCGATCCGCTCGCGCTCGCGCGCCGCGGCGATCGGGTCCGGGCGGCGGGGCCGGATCTCGATGACCGCCGGCTTCTTCGCCTCCGGCGCCGGAGCGGCGGCGAGCGGCGGCGCGACGGCGGAGAGGGCCAGGAGCAGGACGGCGGCGCGCTGCATGGTAAGAGGACGGATTTTCACCCAGAGCAGCCCGCCAAGCATCTGTCAGGCGCCGCCGGGCCGCCGCGGGGGCGGGTGCTAAGCTGCCCGCACAGAACGCTTTTCAGGAGGTGGCCGCATGCGCCGACGCCTGACCGCTCTTCCGATCGTCCTCGCGCTCCTCGCCGCGCCGGCCGCGGCCGAGACCTTCCAGGTCACCCTCGCCGACGGCAGCGGCTTCGAGACCCGCTACCAGCCGCAGGAGGCGAGCTGGGACCCGTCGGTCGTCCTCTTCCTCTCCGAGGCCGGCAACTGGATCGGGGTGCCCAAGGACCTGATCGCCGCCGTCGTCTCCGACGTCGACGACACCGGCTTCGGCACGCGCATCGACTCGACCACGATCTCGCTCGGCAACGCCCCGAACGACGCCGCCCTGCCGGAGGAGCAGCAGGTCGCGGCCGGGATGGCCGCCCCGGGCAGCCCGGCGGCCGGCGCCGCGGCCGCGGCCAACGCGCAGAACGCGCTGCTCGACGCCTACCTGCAGCAGCGCGCCGCCGAGCAGAGCTACTCGATCCAGCAGTTCGTCGAGCCGAACCAGACGCAGGGCATCCCCTCGCGCTTCGTCGGCCCGCCGAGCGGCGGCACGACCCCTTTCCCGCCGCGCTGAGCTAGACTCCCCGCCGTCGGCCCCCGCCGTGGGGGCCTCTTTGACAGACCCGACGGCGCGGCGAAGGGAAGCCGGTAGCAAGCCGGCGCGGCCCCCGCCACTGTGACCGGGGACGAAACCGGACAGACCACTGCACGGGTGTGATCCACGAGGGTTGCCCGTGTGGGAAGGACCGGGAGTAGGACGATCCGGGAGCCAGGAGACCTGCCCGCCGTCCCGACGCCGCCCGCGGGGTGCGGGCCCGGGTCCCAGGCTCGAGCCGTCGCGCGCGCCTCCCCCGCCCCACCTCCCGGTGGGGCGTCGCGTTTCCAGCCAAGGAGAACGCGATGCGCAGTTGGCTGCTCGCGGCCGCCGTCCTCGGGGGAGGGTTGGCGGTCCGGGCGGAGGAGCCAGCCTCCCCGCCGCCGCCCCCCCCCGCCCCGACCTTCGCCGAGACCGTCGTCGTCACCGCCACGCTCGAGCCCGCCGCGGAGGAGGAGCTGCCCGCCTCGGTGACGGTCGTCCAGCGGGCCGAGATCGCGGCCCGCCAGGCCGTCGACCTGCCGGACGTCCTGGCCACCGTTCCCGGCCTGGCGCTGGTGCAGGCCGGCCCGCCCGGGCAGCAGACCTCGGTCTTCCTGCGCGGCGCCGACTCGGAGCAGACGCTCCTGCTCTGGAACGGCATCCCGCTCAACGACCCCTTCTTCGGCGGCGCCAACTGGCAGTTCGTGCCGCTCGACGGCGCCGAGCGCGTCGAGATCGTGCGCGGGCCGTTCTCCGCCCTCTACGGCAGCCAGGCCGTGGGCGGCGTCGTGCAGGTGGTGAGCGGCGCCGAGCCGGGGGTCGCGCTGCGGCTCGAAGGGGGCGACGACGGCTACCGCCGCGCCGGCGTCGCCGCCGCGCACGAAGCCGGCCGGCTGCGGCTCGACCTCGCGGGGTCGCTCCGCCGCGGCGGCGGTCCGCTCCCGAACGACGACTACGACGGGGAGGACCTGCTGGCGCGCGCCCGCTGGACGCTGCGCCCGGGGGTGAGCGCCGGGGTGCTGGCGCGGGTGGGCGACGCCGAGACCGGCATCCCGCTCTCCGAGGGGCGCGCGACGCCGCGCCGCGCCATCGCCTGGCGCGAGCGCGAGCTGGCGCTGCCGGTCTCGGTCGAGCGCGGCGCCTGGGGGGTCGAGGCGCAGCTCGCGCAGGCGCGCTTCGACTCCGCCTTCCGCGACCCCGACGATCCCTTCGGCTTCACCGCCGCCGACACCGGGGCGGAGGCGCTGCGCGGCCGCGCCGTCGCCACCTGGCGGCCGCCGCGCCGCGCCGGCTCCTGGCTGGCCTTCGGCGCCGAGGGCGAGCGGCTGGAGGTGGACAACCGCTCGGTCTTCGGCACGAACCTCGCCGGCGCGCGGCAGGAGACCTGGGCGCTCTTCGCCCAGGCCAGCCACGGGCTCGGGCCGCTGCGGCTCGACGTCGGCGCCCGGCGCGACGAGAACGACGTCTACGGCGGCGCCACCAGCCTGCGCGCCGGCGCCCTCTGGGCGCTCGCCGGCGGCGTGCGCCTACGGGCGAGCTACGGCGAGTCGTTCCGCGCCCCGTCGCTCGGCGAGCTGTTCTTCCCCGGCAGCGGCAACCCCGACCTCCAGCCCGAGGTCGGGGAGAGCGCGGAGCTGGGGGTCGAGTGGCGGCGCGGCCCATTCCGCGCCGCGCTGACCGGCTTCGAAACCCGGCAGCGCGACCTCATCGACTTCGACTTCGTCGCCTTTCGCAACGTCAACCTGGGGCGGGCGCGGAGCCGCGGGGTGGAGGCGGAGGTGGGGTGGGAGCGCGGGATCGCGGCGGTCCGCGCGCACGCCACGTGGCTCAATGCGGAGGATCGGGTGAGG
>DASUNQ010000242.1:0-9386 GCA_036277075.1 Thermoanaerobaculia bacterium | reverse complement strand
CGGGATCTGAGGCGCGCGCCTGCGCTTCGCTGCGCGCCGGGTCGCCGCGGGACTGCGGAGGGGCTTGCCGGCGCTGGCTCAGAGCTTCCCGCCGGGAGGCGCCCAACGGGCCTGGGACCGTCTTGCCTACATGATGCCGCTGCTCACGCTGCTGACCGATTTTGGGACGCGCGACTGGTACGTCGCGGCGGTCAAGGGGGTGGTGCTGCGGCTCGCGCCTGGCGCGGGGATCGTGGACGTGACGCACGAGGTGGCGCCGGGCGACGTCGAGGGGGGCGCCTTCCTCTGGAACGCGGCGGTGCGCTGGTTCCCCGACCGCGCGGTCCATCTCGCGGTCGTCGACCCGGGCGTCGGCGGCACCCGCCGCATCCTCGCGGCGCGCGCGCCGCACGGCTTCCTGCTGGCGCCCGACAACGGCCTCCTCACCCCGTTCCTCGACCAACCCGGGCTCGAGGTCCGCGCCGTGGCGCGCGAGGAGCTCTTCCTCCCCGGCCCCGGCGCCACCTTCCACGGCCGCGACCGCTTCGCGCCGGTCGCGGCCTGGCTCCTCCGCGGCGAGCCGTTCGCGGCGCTCGGGCCGGTCGTCGCCGACCCGGTCCGGCTCCCCGCCGCACCGCCGCAGCGCGCCGCCGGGCGGCTCGCCGGCCGGGTCGTCCACGTGGACCGCTTCGGCAACCTGGTGACCGACATCCCCGCCGACTGGCTCCCGGCGGGTCCCTGCCGCGCCGAGGTCGGGGGGCGCGCCACCACCCGCCGCGCCACCCACTACGCGGAGATCCCGCCGGGGGAGGCCGCCCTGCTTCCGGGCTCTCTCGGCACCCTGGAGATGGCGGCCGGCGGCGCCGACCTCGCGGCCCTCTGGCGGGTCGCGCGGGGGGCGGAGGTCAAGATCGAGTGGGGTGGTACGGATTTTTCAGGGGCTTCGGGCACGGTGGGCGCCGCACCGGCTGAGGTGCGGCTCCGGAGGGGGAAGGAGCGTGGGCGATGAGCAAGTGGGAGTACAAGATCATCAACATTCGGAGCGAGAACTACCGTCTCGACCCGAACGCCGCCGTGCAGATGAATCAGCTCGGTGAGGAGGGGTGGGAGCTGGTCTCGATCACCTCGGTCAACTTCAAGACCGGAGCCACCGACAACATCGCCATGGTCTTCAAGCGGCCGGTCGCCGTCGACTAGTCGCTCTTGTGCCGCTTGCCGCGGCCGCCGAGCGAGCGCTTCTTCTTGCGCCGGCCGCGCCGCAGCGCGAAGGCGAGACCGCCGGCGCCGGCCAGCACCCCCAGCAGCAGGTACTTGTGACGCGGCACGAAGCCGAGCTCGGTCTCGACCGTGGTCCGCAGCTCGCCCAGCCGCAGCTCGAGGTCGCGCCGCGCCTCCTCGAGGGCCCGCTCCGCTTCGCGCAGCGTCTCGTCCTCGCGCTCCATCCTCACTCCCCCTCGAAGGCTGCCGGCGGCGGCGGCGCGGCGGCCTGCGCCGCCTCGCGCACCGGCACCACCGGCCGCTCGTCGCGCAGCAGGTTCTGCTGCCACCAGCCGAGGTGATCGGCGAGCCGGCGCTGCACCGTGCGCGCCGGCCCCTCGAAGGCGCGGAGCTTGCGCGCCCCGGCCCAGCCGAGGGCGCCGACGACGAGCGCCAGCAGCAGCAGCACGATCAGCGCCGCCGCCCAGACCGGGAGCCAGACGGCGAGGAGCGCCACCAGCGCCACCAGCAGCACGCCGATCAGCCAGAAGGCCACCACCACGGCGACGCCGAAGAGCGCCAGCGCCGCCCCCAGCCGGCGGGCGGAGAGGGAGACGTCGGCCTTGAGCGCGTCCGCCTCGGCGCGGAGCACCCCGACGAAGGCGCCGGCGATGGCGCGGAGCTGGTCGATCCACTCGTGCATGCGCTGCGGCCCGGCGCTCCCTACGGCCCCGCCCCCACTCGCACCATGCGCGAGAGGAAGGAGCGCTCCGAGCCGACGTCGTCGTGCGCTCCGACCGCCACCCGGTGGTCGCCGCCGCGCATCAGCAGGGTGATCGAGTAGGTGTAGTGCTTGCCGCGGGCGTTGGCGACCTCGGCGTTGGGAATGCGGATCGGCACCCGCGCCTGCTGCACGTCGGAGGTCCCCCCCTCGGAGTCCATGACGGCGAAGTAGAGCCGCACCGCCCCCTCGTGGCTCTGCTCGCGCGGGATCAGCAGGAGCTTGGCGAGCGGGATCTTGACCTGCACCGGCAGCAGGTAGTGGCCGTCGTCCTTGCGGCTGGCGCGGTCGAAGGTGACCTCGATCGCCAGCGGGTTCTCCTCGTAGGGGAAGTTGAGGGCGGCGAGCGTGCCGTCGGCCATCTGCGCCTCGGGGCTCTTGTCGCGGTACCCCTCGCGGTGGCGCACGACGATCCCCTTGCGCTTCACCTTGACCTCGATCGTGTGGTAGCGGCCGTCCCCCAGGTGGGCCGGCGAGTAGCCCAGCGAGTAGTAGGTCTGGAAATCGCGCGCGATCTTCTCGAGGTGCGGCAGGACGTTGTTGGCGTTGATCACCGCCTGCCCGCCGGTGGTCTCCGCCATGTACTGCAGCGGGCTCTGCAGGTTCGACATCGTGATCTGGTCGAGGAAGACGCTCTGCCCCGCCCCGCCGCCGTGCTCGGCCGAGATCGAGCCGTAGGTCCGCAGGCCGCCGGCGTCGATGGTGTAGAAGGTGATGCGGTTGGCGTTCGCCTGCGAGGTCAGCTCGCGGAAGCGGCGCGAGGCGTCGAAGCGGAAGGACTCGGTGAGGCTGGCGCCGCCGGTCTGCCCGAACTTCTGCTCGACGGCGTAGAACAGCTCCTGGCCGGCCGTCATCGGCAGCCCGTCGCTGATGTAGAGCACCGCCTTGCGCCCGGGCATGCCGGCCAGCATGTCGACCTGGGTCTTGAGGGCGTCGATCGTGAAGTTGAGGTCGTTGAAGATCGACTCGGCGTAGCTGCGGGCGAACTGCATCGCCTGCGCCGGGCTCTGCGACTCCTCGATGCGGGTCAGCGCGTCGCGACGCTCCGACTCGTGGTGGACGGCGTGGCCGGAGACGGTCTCGAGGTCGCCCAGAGCGGCGGCGATCAGGGCCGGGTCGCTGGTGAAGGTCCGCCGCACCTTGAGCGAGCGGTCGTAGGTGACCAGCATCACCCGGTCCTCGCGGCTGAGCTTCTGGTTCAAGAAGGTGCGCAGCTCGCGCATCACGCGGTTGCGGTTGAAGGGATTGAGGTTGAAGTTGTCGATGTAGACGACGAGCCGCAGCCGCTGGTCCTCGGAGACCGGCTCGGGCACGGCGGCCGCCGCGGGGGCGGCCGGCGCCTGCGCCGGAGGGGGGTCGGAGGCGGCGGTGGGCTTGCCCCCCTCGATGGCGTAGAAATTGGTCACCGCCATCGGCTTCTTGTCCTCGAAGATCTGGAAGTCGTCCTTGGTCAGCCCGGTGATCGAGTTGCCCTTCTTGTCGGTCACGAAGACGTCGACGTTGACCACGTTGACGCTGACGATGTCGGCGAAGAGCTCCTCGCCCGCCGGCGGCGTGCCGGCGCCGGGCCGCTGCGCCAGCAGGGCGGCGCCGGAGAGGAGGAGGACCGAGAGCGCCGCCCCGGCGAGCGGGCGGCGGCGGGTGCGCGGGGACGGGTGTCGGGTCCGGAGCATCGGCGGGATTCTATCGTCTCAGCCGCGGGGCGGGACGACCTCGACCTCGGCCGAGAGCAGGACGCCGCTGGCGCGGTCGAAGACGGCGACGATGAGCCGCTGCTTGGCGCGGCGCAGGCGCACCGTCGTCGAGTAGGGGATGTGCTTGCCCGCCTCCGGCTTGGTCGGCGTCGTGACGGTGAGCGGCACGACCGGGACCGGCGCCCGGCGGCCGTCCTCGTCCACCGCCGCCACGCGCAGCTCGAGCTCCGCCACCCACTTGTCGCCGACCGGCACGACGGTGATGGCGTCGACCGGGATCGCGACCGTCAGCGGCACCTCGATCTCCCGCCGGCCGCCCTTCCTGATCTCGCCGACCTGGATCGGCAGCGGCTGGGTGCCCGGCGGGTTGCCGAAGAGCAGCGCGCTCTCGACCATCATCGAGACCTCGGCGGTGCGCGAGACGTCGAGGTAGCTCTCGCGCGAGCGGGCGGTCAGCTCCGGGCGGAGGACGGTGACCTCGATGTCGTGGCGGCCGTCGTCGCGCTTGCGCTGCGGGCTGAAGCCCAGCCAGTAGTAGGAGCGGGTGTCGTCGGCGGCGCGCTGCAGCGCCTCGGCGCGCGCGTTGTTGATCAGCGCCCGGCCGCCGGTCTCCTCGGCGACGAACTGGAGCGAGCGGTGGATCTCGTTCTCGCGCACGTTGAGGCCGGTCGGCATCGGGGCGCCGGCGGCGGCGTCCACCGTGTCGGCCTCGAGGCCCGGCACGTCGACCGGGTAGAGCGTGTAGCCGAGGAGGTTCGCGGTGTCGACGAGGGGCCGGAAGAGGCTCTCGCCGCCCGGCACCTCGCGGTCCATGATCGGCTGCTGCGCGTCGTTGACGGTGTAGTCGGCCGGCGAGTAGGGCCAGCCGCCGGAGAGCAGGAGCATCACCTTCCGCCCCGGCGGCGAGGCGAAGCCGCGCAGGGTGGTCACCGCCGCGGCCACCGCCGTCTGCACCTGGTCGGCGAGCCGCTCGGCGAAGGCCCGCTCCTCGAAGTCGAGCTGGGTGCCGATGCCGCTGGCGCGGCCGCGGCGGTCGGTCACGGGGCTGGGGGAGAAGCGGCGCGAGGCCTCGAAGCTCCGCCGCTCGGCCAGCCGCTCGAGGCCGCGGCCGCGGCGCAGCATCGCCTTGTCGAAGGCGCGCTCGAGCTCGTTCTTCGAGGTGGACCAGGAGGAGAGCATCTCGAGCGAGCGGCCGTCGAAGGCGACGACCGCCATGCGGTCGCCGGGCCCGAGGCGCCCGACGTCCTCCTTGAGCCGGCGCAGCACCTGGTCGCGCCGTTGCTCGATCGAGAAGAGGTCGTCGACGAAGACGAGGTAGCTCGTGCCGACCGGCTCGCCGGGCGAGATCGCCGGCAGGCCGGGGACCGGCGCCGCCTGGGCCGCCGAGGGAGCGACCGCCTCGCCGCCGACGACCTCGGTGAAGTACTCGATCGGGACCTGCCGGCCGTCGACGGTCAGCCGGAAGTCGGCCGGCGCGAGACCCGAGACCCGGTTGCCGTCGCGGTCGGTGACGACGACCTCGACGTTGACCACCCGCACCTCGATGAGCTCGCCGAAAGTCTCCTGCGGCGGCTCCTGGGCGACGGCGGGGGCGAAGCTGGCGAGGAGCAGAGCGGCGGCGAGAGGCGAGCGGAAGCGCATGGAGGGTCTCCGGGAGCGGTGCGGCACAAGACGGACGCCAACAGGACACAACTCGCCGCGGCGCGGCGGGAATTCCGGCGGACCTCCCGCCTTAGAGGTCGAGGTCCAGCTCGTTCCAGAGCATGGCGCCCGAGAGGGCGTCGTGGACGCCGAAGACCACCCGCTGGTCGATCCGCCGGAGGCGCAGGTTGACCTGGAAGCGCACGGCGCTGCCGGGGAGCGGCGCCTCCGCCAGGACCATGCGCAGCGGCAGCTGCGGCATCGGCGAGCGCCCGCCCCAGCGGTCCAGCGCGGCGAGCGAGAGGGTGACCTCGGCGCGGAAACCCTCCGCGGAGGGGTAGACGCTCAGCGCCTCGGTCGGCACCGCGATCGTCACCGGCAGGCGCGCCATGCGCGGACCGGCGCGGGTCGCCTTGCCCACCTCGACCCGCAGCTGGCGGTCGCCCGCGACGCCGCCGAAGAGCAGCACGCTCTCGGTGCGGCGCGCCGTCTCGCTCGCCCGCGAAAGGTCGGTGAAGCCGCTGCGGGTGCGCACCCGCAGCCCGGGGCGGAGCACCTGCACCTGCACGTCGTGGCGCACGTCGTTCGCCTGCCAGGTGGGGGTGAAGCCGAGCCAGTAGTAGGCGCGGGTGTCCTCGGCCACGCGCTCGAGGGCGGCCAGGCGGGCGTTGTCGAGCAGCGGCGCGCCGCCGGTCTCGGCGGCCAGGAAGCGCAGCGCGTCGTGCGTCTCGTGCTCCCACTCCGAGGTCATCGCGCCGAGGCCCGGGAGCGAGTCCTCGGCGTCGGCGATGACCGAGAGGATGTCGCGTCCCTGCACGTCCACCGCGTAGATCGTGTAGCCGAGCAGGTTCGCGGTGTCGGAGAGCGGGCGGTAGAGGTCCACGCCGCGCGTGAGGTGCGGGGCGAGGATGCTGGCCCGGGCGGGCTCGCGCGCCAGCACGTCGTCGTTCGCCGAGTAGGGCCAGGCGCCGGCGAGCAGGAGCATGATCTTGCGCCCTTCCGCGGGCGGCACGCCGCGCAGGGCCGCCGCCGCCGCCGAGACCGCTCCCCGGGCGCGGCCCGCGAGGTCCGGCCAGCGCTCGCCGATGCGCGCGGCCTCTCGTGCCGTCACCCCTTCGCGCAATCCCGGCTGCGAGCGGTCGAGATCCAGGCGGCCTCTGCTCCTTTCCAGGCTCGGCATCGAGATCAGCGCCGCCTCTCGGCGCAACGAGCGGCGGGTCGCGATCACCTCGATGCCGCGCGCGGGGCGGCGGCGCGCCGTCTCCAGGGCCGCCTGCAGCCGGCGGGCGTCGCCCGTCCACCCGGCAAGGAGGGCGAGCCGGCGCCCGTCGAAGGCGACGATCGCCATCCGGTCCGCCGGCGCCAGGCGCGACAGCTCCCGGCCCAGCTCGTCGAGCACCTGATTGCGCTGCGAGGCGACGGCGAAGCTCTCGTCGACGAAGACCAGGATGCTGCGGCCGATCCGGCCGTCGGAGGACGGGACGGGAGCGGCGGCCACCGCCGGGGGCGCCGCGCTCTCGCCCTCGACCACCTCGGTGAAGTAGTCGATCGCGACCGGCGCTCCATCGACGAGGAGCCGGAAGTCGGCGGGAGTGAGGCCGCGGACACGCTCGCCCGCACGGTCGGTGACCACCGCCTCGACGTTGACCACCCGCACGTCGACGGCCTCCCCGAACCCCGAATCGGCCGCCGGCGGCGCGGCGGGGGCGGAGGCGCTCGACAGGAAGAGGAGGGCCGCGGCGACCGCGGCGAGGGCGAGGCGCTGAGGGCGGCAGAAGAGATTCACGAGTCTCCTCCCAGGGACCGCGTTCGTATCTGGCGAGCTGCTTGATCAAGAAAGGTGCCAGGCCCCTTCGCCTCGACCGCCGCCCGCCGACGACCCCTGCGCGTCCTCCTCTCAGGACGGGTCCGTGTCGCGTGGGCTGCGGCGGGGCCGTTCAAGAAGCCGGGACCGCCAGGCGGGTCAGCAGGTGGGCGACGATCCTCGGACCGTGGTCGCGCGAGTTCTCGATGAAGATCCGGTCGGTCTGGCGGCCGGCCTGGAGGGTGCCGGCGATGTAGAGGCCCGGCACGTTGGACTCGCAGGTCTCCGGGTCGAAGGTCGGAACGAGGGTCTCCGGATCCACGGTCACGCCGCAGCGGCGCTGGAAGTCGCTGTCGGGGAGATAGCCGATCAGCACGTAGGCGGCCTGCGCCCGCAGCCGCTCCGGGCCGGCCGGGGTGCGCACCTCGACCGAGCCGTCCGGATGGAAGGCGCAGACGACGCTGTCGAAGAGGGCGCGGATCGAGCCCTCCTCGATGCGGTTCTCGACGTCCGGCTTGAGCCAGTACTTGACCCCCGGCTTGAGCTCGCCCCGCCGGTGGACCAGGGTGACGCGGGCGCCGTTGCGCCAGAGGTCGAGCGCCGCCTCGGCGGCCGTGTTGCCGGCGCCGACGATGACCACGTCCTGCGCGTAGTGCGGGTAGGGCTCGACGTAGCGGTGTCGGACCCAGGGGAGGTCCTCCCCGGGGACGCCCAGCCGCTTGGCGCCGAAGAAGTAGCCGGTGGCGATCGCCGCCGCCCGCGCCCGCCGCGTGCGGCGCACCCCGTCCTTGACGCTCTCGACGACGAATTCTTCCCCCACGCGCCGGGCGACGAGCACCTCCTCGTAGAGGGCGAGCGGCACCTCGTAGCGCTCGACGACGGCGCGGTAGTAGGCCAGGGCGTCGCGGCGGGTCGGCTTGGCCTCGGGGATGGTGAACGGCACGCCGGCGATCTCCAGGCGGTCGCGGGTGGTGAAGAACTCGAGGAAGGTCGGGTAGGCCTGGATGGCCGCGGTCAGCGGACCGCGGTCGACGAGCAGGACGTCGAGCCCCGCCTGCCGCGCCTCGGCGCCGATGGCGATGCCGGTCGGGCCGGCGCCGATCACGAGGAGGTCGAGGAGAGGGTTGGTGGTCACGCCAGAAAAACTGCTCAGGTAAGAAGCAAGGTCAGGTTCTTCCCTGCTGCCATAGGTGATCCACCGGTCCGTGGCCGCCGCCCAACGGGTAGGCCGCGCGCATCGCGCCTTGCAGGTACTCGATGCCGCCGCCCACCGCCGCGGCGAGCGGCTCGCCGCTCGCCAGCCGCGCCGCGATGGCGGAGGAGAGCGTGCAGCCCGTGCCGTGGTCCGAGGTGGTGGCGAGGCGCGGGTGGGCGAAGCGATGCACGACGTCGCCGTCCACGAGCAGGTCCACCACCTCGGAGCCGCCCACGTGCCCGCCTTTCGCCAACACGGCCGGCCCCCGCGTCGCGAGCTCGCGTGCGGCCTCGAGCCGCTCCGCCTCGTCCTTCCCCACCCGGCCTCCTCTCAGCCGCGCCAGCTCCGGCTGGTTCGGCGTCACGAGGGTGGCGAGCGGCAGGAGCTCCTCGACGATCGCTTCGACCGCATCTTCGGCGAGCAACGGATCGCCGCTCTTCGCCACCATCACCGGATCGAGCACGACCGGCGGATGCGATCCCTCGCCGAGCCAGGCCCGCAGCCGCGCCGCCACCGCGCGCACGATGCCGGCCTCCGCCAGCATGCCGATCTTCACCCCGTCCACCCCGAGATCCTCGAAGACGGCGTCGATCTGCGCCGCCACCAGCTCCGGCGTCGCCGCCTGGACGGCGCGCACCCCGCGCGTGTTCTGCGCCGTCAGCGCGGTGACGGCGCTCATCCCGTAGGCGCCGTGCGCGGCGAAGGTCTTGAGGTCGGCCTGGATGCCCGCCCCCCCTCCCGAGTCCGAGCCGGCGATGGTGAGGAGGCGGAGCGGAACGCGGCGCACGGCTAGCGCGTGGTCGAGGCGCGCGGCGGCACGGCGGCCGGCGCCGCGGCGGCGCGGGCGGCGCCGCGCCATCGCCAGGCCAGCACGGCGACGACGAGCAGCACCGCGGCGCTGATCGCCTGCGCCAGCGTGAGCTCGCCGAAGAAGCGGTCGTCCTTGGCGCGCAGGAACTCGATCGCGAAGCGCTCGACGGCGAGGAGCGCGAGGACGACGAGCGCGGCCACTGCCAGCAGCACGATTCGCAGCCCCCGGTGCCGGCTCACGCCGTCTCCCCTCGCCCGAGACGCCGGCGCCACGCCTTCTTCGCC
>DASUNQ010000241.1:0-9441 GCA_036277075.1 Thermoanaerobaculia bacterium | reverse complement strand
GCGGGTGCCGGTGATGGTGAAGGGGATGAGCCCGACCCAGGCGCGGCCGTCGTGAAGGTCGAGGTCGAGCGCCGCCGGCACCAGCGGCCGCACCGCCTCCGGCGGCAGGTCCCAGTGCAGGAAGAGCAGGTGGTGCCAGCTCTGGCGCAGCAGCGGGGTGCGCTCGGGCGCGAGCGTCGGGGTCGTGCGGTCGATCTCGGCGGAGCGGTCCACGCCCGGCGCGCCTACCGCCGCGCCGCCAGCTCGTCGGTGACGACGCGCATCCAGCCGCAGTCGGCGAGGCGGGCGTCGTCGCGCTTCAGGACGTAGAGCGTCTCGCCGCCGTCGCGGCGGGCGATGACCTGGAAGCCCTGCTCGTCGAGGTAGCTCTCGATCGGCTTGTTCTTGGGCGTCGGCACGAAGCGGGCGCGGAGGTCGGCGGCCTGGGGGTCGTCGAGGAGCCGGCGCTTGAGCAGGTTCATCATGGCGGTCTCGATGCCCCGCCCCAAGGCGCGGCAGCTCATCAGCAGGCTGTCGATGGTGAGCGTCCGCGCCTCGCGCTTGAGCAGCGCCACGCCGATCGTGCCGAGGTCGCCGAAGCGGTCGCGCGCCCTGGTCACCCAGAGCTCGGCCTGCGGCGAGGCGGCGAAGCGCTCGACCTCGGCCGCCGAGTAGCGGCGGGTGGTCAAGTTGAACTGGTTGGTCTTGGCGAAGAGCTGCTGCACCCGCGGCAGGTCCTCGCGGCGGGCGCGCTGGATCGTCACCTCGGTGCGCAGGCTGGCGAGGTAGGTCGCGAGGTCGCCGGCCGCGAGCTGCAGCTCGTGGCGCTCACGGTTCTGCCGGTACTGCCGGGTCTTCTGCGCGTCGTCCTCGAGGATCGCCGTCTTCTCGAACTCGGTGAGGCGGTCGAGCGCCGCGGCGAAGTCGGCGGGGTCGGGCGGCAGCAGCAGCGTCTTGACCGCGGGGAGCATCTGGTTGACGAGCGAGACCTCGGCCGGGTTGTCGTCGACGAAGACCAGGCTGTCGAGGCCGACGTTGAGCGCTTCGGCGATGCGGGCGAGGCCCTGGGGCTTGGGCTCCCAGCCGATCTCGAGGGCGGCGAAGTCCTCGAGGCGGAGCGGCATCTCGGGGCGGGTCTGGAAGACCTCGAGGGCGTCGGCGGGGTTGTTCTTGCTGCACAGCGCGAGCAGGATGCCGCGCGCCTGGAGCGCCTTGAGGCGGTGCTGGAAGTCGGCGAAGGCCTCCCCTTCGGGGTCGCCGGGGCCGACCTTGACCCCCGCCGCCCCCTCCTCGCCGACGACGCCCCCCCAGAGGGTGTTGTCGAGGTCGAGGACGACGCACTTCTTGCACAGGCCGCGCGCCGCCTTGACGTGGCGCACCACCTCCCCGGCCACCGCGGGCAGGAAGGCCGGCGACCACTCCATCTTCGCCAGGTAGACGAGCTTGGCGTCGGTCGCCCGCTCCTTGCCGAAGGCCCCGGCGAGGCGCTCGACGTCCAGCACCTGCACCCGCGGGTTGCCCTTGAAGCGGCGCAGCAGCTCGAGGTTGAGCTCGAGGTGGAACTCGGTCTCGCCGTACTCGGCGTTGAGGTCCGCGACGCCGGCCCCGGGGCGTGCCGGGAGCGGGAAGTTGGCGACCAGGAGGGTGGCGGGCAGGCGCTCGGCGGCGCTCGCCGCCCAGGACTCGACGTGCGCCGCCACCTCGAGCCCGAGGTCCCGCCGCTCGCCGGCCGAGAGCGCGGCGAAGGCGGCGACGGGGCCGGGGCGGAGGCGGCGCAGGGAGAGGGCGAGGACGACGACGTCCGGCCGGTAGCGGGCCAGCGGCGAGTCCTCGTCGAGCACCTCCTGCACGTACTGGTCGAAGCCGCCGACGTAGCACCCGGCCCGCAGCCCCTCGCGCGCGCAGGCGACGTCGACGTGGCGCGGCAGCAGGTCGAGCGTGAAGTTGCCGAGGTAGGCGACCCGCACCTCGGGCTCTCCCGGGAGCTCCTGGAGCCGCCGCCAGAGGGCGCTCCACTCCTGGGCCGAGAGGCGCTCGAGGTCGGTCTCGGCGAGCGCGCGGGCGAAGGCGGGGAAGTCGCCGGCGGCGAGCGCGGCGGGTTTCGTCGTCTCCGTCATGGTCAGCGGCGGGTGAAGATCGCCTTGGCCGGGTTGCCGGGCTCAGCCGCGTCGAGCGCTCGGGTATTCATGCTCCCGCACCTCCTCGACGACCGGCCGGAGCCTCGCCTCCACCTCGGCGTAGAAGCGGAGGAGCTTGCGCCGGGCCGCCTCCGGCGTGTGCTCGCGCCGCGCCAGCGCGCGGGCGTTGGCCGCCAGCCGGGTGCGGAGCACGGTGTCGCCGAGGAGCCGCACCAGCCCCTCGGCGAAGGCGGCGGGCTCCGGCTCCACGAGCAGCGCCGTCTCGTCGTCCAGCACCTGGGTGTGGGTGGCGAGCCGGGTGGCCAGGACCGGACGTCCGGAGTCCATGTACGAGTAGAGCTTCATCGGCGTGTTGCTGCCGGAGATCCGCGGCGAGACGAGCACCGTGGCCTGGGCGAGGAGCGAGCCCAGCTCCGCGATCGGCCGCGGGCCGGTGACGTGGACGCGGTCGCCGAGCCCGCGCGCGGCGCTGCGGCGGGCGAGGGCGGCCGCCACCTCGGGCGGGCCGCCGACGACCGCGAGGCGCGCCTCCGGGACCTGCGGCGCGGCGAGCGCGAACGCCTCGAGCAGCAGGTCCACCCCCTGGTAGGGCTCGAGGTTGCCGACGTAGAGCGCCAGCGGGCCGTCGCCCGAGGCGAGCGGCGCGACCGCGGGGGGAGGCGCGTCGCCGAGGAGCGAGACGTCCTCGACGCAGCCGACGACGGCCGCCGGGGCCTCCCGCCGCGCCCGCGTCTCGAGGTCCTTGCAGACGGCGAGGACGCCGACGCTGCCGCGCAGCGCTCGCCGCTCGAAGGCCTCGAGGGCCGGCGCCACCGGCCGCAGCCAGCGGAAGCGCTCGGTCATCTGCTCGGCCAAGCCGGAGTCCATGTCGTAGATGTAGGGCACGCCGAGGAGCCAGCGGCCGAGGAGGGCCATGAAGGCCGACTCCTCGACGGCGTGCACCAGGTCGTAGCGGCCGCGGCGGGCGAGCGCCAGGAAGCGCGGCAGCATCACGGCGTCGCAGACCAGCTTCTTGAGCGAGAAGCCGGGACGGATGTCGCGCGTGCCCGGCAGGGCGCGGATGCGATGGATGCGGCAGCCGGGGATCCCCGGGTCGTCCCCTTCGGCGTAGGTGAGGACGTCCACCTCGTGCCCCTCGGCCGCCAGCGCGGCGAGGACCGCGCGCTCGGCGATCGGCGTGCCGCGCGGGCGCAGGAAGGGGTGCGGCGCCAGGAAGAGGATCTTCACGGCAGGGCTTCCGAGGCCCGCCCGGCGGGCTCGGCCTCGCGCCGGCCCCAGGCGTACACCGCGCCGCCCACCAGCGCCTGGGCCAGGACCAACCCGTAGTCGAGCCAGGCGAGGGCCACGGCGCTCGCGCTGGCCACGCCGTAGGCCGCCAGCACGAAGGCCCAGGCGTTCTCGCGCACGCCGATGGCGTTGATCGACACCGGCAGCATCGAGACCAGGAGGACCAGCGGCACGAGGAGGATGAAGGTGGCGAAGGGGAGCTCGATGTGCAGCGCCCGGGCCAGGCAGTAGACGTTGGCGACCACCAGCCCCTGCAGGAAGACCGACCAGACGAGGGCGCCGGCCTGCACGGCGCCGCGGCCGCGGAAGGCGAAGAGGGCGTCCGAGGCGCGGGCGAAGAGACCGGCGAGCCGGCCGGGGAGGCGCCGCCCGACGCGGTCCAGCGCCTCCGCGGCACGGCCCGGCGGCACGAAGAGGAGCCAGGCGGCGAGCGCCGCCGCGGCGGCCCCCGCGGCCACCCAGAGGTAAAGGGCCGGCGCGCGCTCGACCAGCGGGCCGCCGGCGAGCACGCCGATGCCGGCGAAGACCAGGAGCACGAGGAGGCCGAGGAAGCGGTCGATCAGCACCACCGCGACGGCGGTGCCGCGCCCGACCCCGGCGCGGGCGGTGTCCACGGCGCGCACCGCGTCGCCGCCGATCGTCGAGGGGAGGAAGTTGTTGAAGAACACTCCGGCCAGGAACGTGCGGACGAGCGAGCCGAACGGAACCTCGTGCCCCTGGGCGCGCAGCAGGAGGCGCCAGCGCGACACGCTCGCCCAGTAGCCGAGCGGGTTGAGCAGCAAGGAGACCGCGATCCAGCGCAGATCGGCGTCGCGGAAGGCGGCGAAGACCTCCGCCAGCGGGGCGCGGCGGAGGATCCAGGCGATCAGGATCGCCGACACCGCCAGGCGCAGCAGCAGCCGCGCGCGGCGGCCGATCATCCCCTCGCTCATGCCGCCGCCGAGCCCAGCGGCTCGCGCAGCAGCCCGGTGAGGTCGGCGAGGGACTCGCCGCGCTGGTAGAGCCGGAACCAGACCTCGACGTTGAGCAGCAGCCAGAGCCGGACGTGGTGGTCGGCGCGGCCGGCCAGATGCTCGGCCAGCAGCCGCTCGACCGCCGAGCGGCGGAAGATGCCGGCCTCGAGCGCCGCCCCCTCGCGCACCAGCCGCTCCAGCACGGGGAGCAGCGGCCCCTTGATCCAGTAGGCGAGCGGGAACATGAAGCCCTGCTTCGGCCGCCGCAGGATGGCCGGCGGCAGGTAGGGCTCGGCGACCCGGCGGAGGAGCACCTTGAGGTCGCGGCCGCGCATCTTCATGTCCACCGGCAGGGTGGCCACGAACTCGGCCAGGCGGTGGTCGAGGAAGGGCGAGCGGGCCTCGAGGCCGTGGGCCATGGACATGCGGTCGGTCAGCATCAGCGAGTGCTCGGGCAGGCGGGTGGCGATGTCGGCGTAGAGCATGCGGTCGAGGTCGTCCTCGGCGAGCGCCTCCTCGAAACCGCGCACCACCGACTCCATCGGGTCCCGCCGTTCGAGCCGCGCCGCCACCGCCGGGGTGTAGAGACCCCCCTTCCCCTGCTGTCCGAAGCGGAAGAAGGCGGTGGCCTGCGCGTAGCGCCGACCCCCCTGGTGAAACGAAAGCTCGTGCACCCATCGTGCCTGCTGGGTCCAGTTCTTGTAGCCCGCCGAGTCGGGGAGGGCGCCGAGGGCCGGTCCCAGGAGGTGGCGGCGGAGGGCTTCGGGCAGCGCGGCGTAGAGGCTCACCCAGCGGAAGCCGAAGTAGCGGTCGTAGCCGGCGAAGACCTCGTCGCCGCCGTCGCCGGCGAGCACCACCTTGACGTGCCGCGCCGCCAGCGCCGCCGCGTGGTGCATGCAGGCGGCGATCGGGTCGGACGGCTCGTCGAGGTGCCAGACCATCGCCGGCAGCAGCCGCACCATGTCGGGGCAGGCGATCTCCTCGTGGTGGTCGGTGCCGCAGTGCTCGGCCACCTGGCGCGCCCAGGGCAGCTCGTCGAAGCCGGCGTCCTCGACGCCGATCGAGAAGGTCGAGAGCGGCCGCTCGCCGCGCTCGCGCGCCAGCTCGGCCATCATCGCCACCACCAGGCTGGAGTCCATGCCGCCGGAGAGGAAGGCGCCGACCGGCACGTCGGCGATCAGGTGGCTGTCGACGGCCTCGCGCACGCGGTGGCGGGCCTCGGCGACCAGGTCCGCCTCGCGCACCTTGCGCTTGGGCAGGTAGGAGAGCTTCCAGTAGCGGCGCACCTCGATGCGCGGCGCCGGGCGCGGGCCGGTCGCCGGCACCGTCCCGGCGGCGCAGGCGGGGGGCGCCTCGAGCACCAGCAGGTGCGCCGGCGGCAGCTTGCGCACGCCGGCGAACATGGTCCGCGGGCTGGGCACGAAGCGGAGGGTCAGGTACTCGTCGAGCGCCTGGAGGTCGAGGTCGGGGGCGTGCGGCAGCGCCGCCAGGATGCCCTTGATCTCGGAGGCGAAGAGGAAGCGCTCGCCGTCGAAGCGGTAGAAGAGGGGCTTCTGGCCGAAGCGGTCGCGCGCCAGCAGGAGCCGCCGCCGCCGGCCGTCCCAGACGGCGAAGGCGAACATGCCGCGGAGCTGCTCGACGAGCCGCTCGCCCCGCTCCTCGTAGAGGTGGAGGACGACCTCGGTGTCGC
The DNA here is from genome assembly GCA_036277075.1 of Thermoanaerobaculia bacterium. Taxonomy (GTDB): domain Bacteria; phylum Acidobacteriota; class Thermoanaerobaculia; order Multivoradales; family UBA5704; genus DASUNQ01. The sequence continues at coordinate 3,394 of DASUNQ010000241.1, read as the reverse complement.
TGCGCGTCTTGAAGACGTGGCCGCGCCGCTCGAGGTCGCGCTGCAGCTCGCGGTGGTTGTAGATCTCGCCGTTGCAGACCACCCAGACGTCGCCGGTCTCGTTGGCGATCGGCTGGCGGCCGCCGGCGACGTCGATGATCGAGAGGCGCCGGCTGGCCAACGCCACCTCGCCGAGCATCACGGACCCCTGGTCGTCCGGCCCGCGGTGCGCCAGCGACGCGCTCATCCGCTCGAGCGCCCCGCCGTCGGCACCGGTGCAGCTCCACTCGCCGCAGATCCCGCACATCGTCGAGCCCCCTCCTCGAGAGCGCGTTCAGGAAGCCCGGCGGTCGCGCGCGGCGGCCAGGCGGCCGGGGCTGCGCAGCACCTCGGCCACCTGGTAGTCGCGGACGTTCCGGGCATGGGTGAAGATGATGATCTCGCCGAGGAGACCGATCGAGAGGGTCTGCACGCCGAGGATCATCAGCAGCACGCCGAGCAGCAGCAAGGGCCGGTCGGAGAGGCCGCGCTCGAGGAAGAGCTTCTGCGCGGCCACCACGAGGTCGATCAGGAACCCCACGCTGAAGAGCCCCATCCCCACCGGCCCGAAGAAGCGGAGCGGGGTGCGGGTGAACTTGACGAGGAAGAAGATCGTCAGCACGTCGAGCAGCCGGCCGATGTAGACGCCGGGCCGGTGGTAGCGGCTGGGGGCGTCCTCGCGCCGTTGCGGGATCGGCACCTCGCGCACCGAGAAGCCGCGCGCCAGCGCCAGGACGGGGATGAAGCGGTGCATGCCGCCGTAGAGGTTGAGCTCGCGCGCCACCCGCCGGCGCATCGCCCGCACGCCGCAGGCGACGTCGCGGAAGTCGGTCGAGGTGAGGCGGCGGACGAAGCCGTGGAAGAGCCGGGACTGGACGCGGTTCCACCAGGAGTCGACGCGCGGCTCGCGGCGCGCCACGGCGAGGTCGGCGCCGGCCTCGAGGGCGGCGAGCAGCGCGCCGAGACCCGAGGGCTCGACCTGGAAGTAGGCCGGCAGGGTGATGACGGTCTCGCCGTGGGCCCGCTCGAACCCCATCGAGAGGGAGGCCGACTCGCCGAAGGCCCCGCCCATGACCACGATCACCACCTCGTGCTCGGCCTCCTGCTGGAGCCGGCGGAGGGCCGGCAGCACGTCGCGCCGGCGGGCGTCGACCACGAACAGGAACTCGAAGCGGCGGCCGAGGCGCGCGAGCTCGGCGGCGGTCTCGCGGTGCAGCGCGGCGAGGTCGCCCGCCCGGTGCCCGACCGGCACGACGATCGAGAGCTCGGGGTCGCCGCGGAAGGAGGTGGTAGTCATGGCGCGACAGCCTCCACGGAGGTGAGGACGGTCTCGCTCTCCTTGAAGTCCCCCACCCTCACCACCAGCTCGGCGACGACGCCGACGAAGAGGAGGTGGGCGAAGGAGAAGGCGAAGAGGACGGCGACCGACGGCAGGACGAGCGGCAGCCCGCCCTCGGGGGTCTGCACCAGGGTGTCGTGGGTCCACAGGCTCGCCGCGAGCGCCAGCAGGGCGAAGCCCAGGAACGGCAGCGCGAGGAGGCCGAACCAGGCCGACGGCCGGGTGGTGAAGCCGAGCAGCATGCGCACGGTGAGGAGGTCCAGGAAGACCTTCCAGATGCGCGAGAAGCCGTACTTGCTGGCGCCGAAGCGGCGGGCGCGGTGGTTGACCGGGATCTCGGTCACGCGGCTCCCCGAGAGCGAGAGCAGCGGCGCCATGAAGCGGTGCATCTCGGCGTAGAGGTGGGCGCGCTTGACCGCCGCGGCGCGGTAGGCCTTGAGCGTGCAGCCGTTGTCGTGGATGCGGGTGCCGGTGAGGGCGCCGATCAGCCAGTTGGCGACGATCGAGGGGAGGCGCCGCGAGAAGGCGTCCTGCCGCTCGTAGCGCCAGCCGCAGACGACGTCGTAGCCCTCCGCCAGCTTGTCGAGCAGGCGGCGGAAGTCGGCGGGGTCGTTCTGGAGGTCGCCGTCGAGGGTGATGACGACCGCGCCGCGCGCGTGGTCGAAGCCGGCCTGGAGCCCCGCGGTCTGGCCGTAGTTGCGGCGGAAGCGGAGGACCTTGACCCGCGGGTCGGCCTCGGCGATCGCCCGCAGCCGCTGGAAGGTGCCGTCGCGGCTGCCGTCGTCGACGTAGAGCACCTCCGCCTCCCGCCCGAGCCCGTCGAGGGCGGCGCCGATCTCGGCGTGCAGCGCGGCGACGCTCTCCTCCTCGTTGTAGAGCGGGACGACCACCGTCAAGTCCACGTCAACCTCTTCTGCGTAGACTCGTCGATGACGACCACCGCCCCTACAGGGGTGCACTCGCCGGCCCCGGAGGTCTCCCCCCGACGCCGACGAGCACGCTGCTGGCACCCGAGCCACCCTGTAGGGGCGGTGCTCGTCATCGATCCGGTCTCTCGCCTCACGGCACGCGCCTCACGATCCACGGTCCCACGAGCTTCGTCACCGGCAGCGGCAACCGCCGCCAGAGCCGGATCGCCCGCTCGTAGCGCGGGTTGGCCGGGCTGACGTTGGGCAGCTCGCGCGCCCGCACCAGGTGGTACTGATAGGCCAACGGCACCTCCTCCATCCCCCACCACGTCTTGAACTTGTAGGGCCCGGTGCCGCGCTTGCTGCGGCCGAAGTCGAAGGTGTGGAAGCCGTGCTGCCGCCCCCAGCGCATCAGTTCGAGGTAGAGGAAGTCGTCCACGCCGCGCACCCGCTCGCCGTCCTCGGAGCCGGCGTAGAAGGGCATCAGCACGCCGCGGAAGAGGAGGCTGAGCACCCCGGCGACCGCCCGCCCCTGGTGCTCGACGAACGCCAGATTGGCGCGGCCCGGGTACTGCGCCAGCACCTCGGCGAGGAAGCGGCGCGGGTAGACCGGCGTGCCGTGCCGCCGCATGCTGCGCGCGAAGAGGCCGTGGAAGAGCGGCAGCTCGTCGGCGGCGGCGATGCGCAGGGTGAACCCGGCCTTGCCGGCGTAGGTCATCATCTGCCGGCGCTTGCGCTCCATGCGGCGCAGCAGCGCCTCCTCGCCGGCGTCGAGGTCGGCGCGGAAGGTGACGTAGAGGTCCTTGGTCGCCAGGTCGGGCGCCGCCGGCTTCTCCGAGCGCAGCTCCAGGTAGTCCACCCGCAGCCGCTCCGCCAGGCCCTTGGCCGCCGCCAGCAGCGCCTCGGCCGCGGCGCGGTCCTCGGCCACCACCCCGCCGCCGATGGCGAAGGGCAGCGAGATGAGCGAGCGGCCGAAGAGCAGGCTGCGGAGCTCGAAGAGCGGCAGGACGCCGGTGATCCGCCCGTCCGCGAGCGCCGTCAGGTAGTGCGCCGGGTGGCCGAAGCTCCGCTCCACGACCCGCCGCCAGCCGAGGAGGTGGAAGGCGGTGGCGTCCGGCGCGCGCTCGAC
>DASUNQ010000240.1:0-4979 GCA_036277075.1 Thermoanaerobaculia bacterium | reverse complement strand
TCCTTCGCCCAGGAGCGGCTCTGGTTCCTGGACCGGCTCGCCCCGGGCAACGCCGCTTACAACATCGGCCGCGCCTGGCGCCTGACCGGGCCGCTCGAGCCGGCGGCGCTGGAAGCGGCGGTGCGCGCGATCGTGGCGCGGCACGAGGCGCTGCGCACGACCTTCGTCGAGGCCGACGGCCAGCCGGTGCAGCGGGTGGCGGCGGAGCCCGCCTTCGAGTGGGCGTTCGAGGACCTCGCCGCTCTGCCGCACGACGCGCGGGAGGCCGCCGCCGCCCGCCGCGCCGCCGAGGTCGCCGGCCGCCCCTACGACCTCGCCCGCGGGCCGCTGCTGCGCGTGGCGCTCCTCCGCCTCGGCCCCGGCGACCACGCCCTCCTCCTCGGCATGCACCACATCGTGTCGGACGGCTGGTCGATGGCGCGCTTCCTCGACGAGCTGTCGGCGCTCGCCGCCGGCGCGGATCTGCCGCCGCTCGCGGTCCAGTACGGGGACTTCGCCCTCTGGCAGCGGCGGCGGCTGACCGGCACGACGCTTTCTGAGCTATCCTCCTTCTGGCGTCGCCAGCTCGAGGGTGCCCCGGGGCTCCTAGAGCTTCCTACCGACCGTCGTCGCCCGGCCGTTCAGGCCTCTCGCGGCGACCAGGAGGCGCAGCGGCTGTCCGTCCTACGGGCCGCGGCCCTCCGCGAGCTGGTCCAGGGCTCCGGGGCTACCCTCTTCATGGCGCTCGCGGCCACTCTGGCCGCGCTCTTCCACCGCCTCTCCGGCCAGCCGGACGTCGTCCTCGGCACCCCGATCGCCGGCCGCACCCGCAGCGAGCTCGAGCCCCTCGTCGGCTTCTTCGTCAACACCGTCGCCCTGCGCGCGCGCTGCGGCGACGACCCCAGCTTCGCCGCGCTCCTGGCGCAGGTGCGCGCGGCGACCCTCGCCGCCCACGCCCACCAGGAGATGCCGTTCGAGAAGCTGGTCGAGGAGCTGGCGCCGGAGCGCAACCTCGGGCACTCGCCGATCTTCCAGGTCCTCTTCTCGCTCCAGAACGCCGGGCGCGAGGAGCTGTCGTTGCCGGGCGTCGCGGTGGCGCCGCTGCCGCTGCGCCGCGCCGAGTCGCGCTTCGACCTCGAGCTGATCGCCGTCGAGACGCCGGACGGCGGCATCGAGATCGTCTGGCGCTACGACCGCGACCTCTGGGACGGCGCCTCGGTGGCGCGGATGGCCGGGAGCTTCGCGGCGCTGCTCGCTTCGGCTGTCGCGGCGCCGGAGACCCGCGTCTCCGCGCTGGAGGTGCTGAGCGCGGAGGAGCGGCGGCAGCTCCTGCTCGTATCCGACGGCGGCGCCCTGCCGGCGGCGGCCGATGGGACGCCCGCGCTCCTCCACCGCCTCATCGAGGCGCAGGTCGCGCGGACGCCCGGCGCGGTGGCGCTGGTCCACGCGCCGGCCGCCGGCGCGCCGCGCGTCAAGCTCACCTACCGCGACTTGAACCGCCGCGCCAACCGCCTGGCGCACCGCCTGCGCGCGCTCGGCGTCGGGCCGGAGGCGCGGGTCGGCGTCTCGCTCGAGCGCTCGCCGGAGATGGTCACGGCGCTCCTCGCCATCCTCAAGGCCGGCGGCGCCTACGTGCCGCTCGACCCGACCTACCCCGCCGAGCGGCTGCGGCGGATGCTGGCGGACGCGCGGCAGGGGCAGCCCTCCTTCGTGCTGCTGACGCAGGAGCGGCTGCTGCCGCGGCTCGACGAGGTGCTGCGCGGGCAGGAGGGCGTCCACCCCTTCTGCCTGGACCGCGACCGCGTCCTCCTCGCCGGCGAGAGCGAGGCGGACCCCGGCGACGGCGCCGCGCCGGGCAACCTCTCCCACGTCATCTACACCTCCGGCTCGACCGGCCGCCCGAAGGGGGTGGCGATCGAGCACCGCAGCAGCGCCGCCTTCCTGCGCTGGGCGCTCGGCGTCTTCGCTCCCGACGAGCTGGCCGGCGTCTTCGCCTCGACCTCGGTCAACTTCGACCTCTCGCTCTTCGAGCTCTTCGCGCCGCTCGCCGCCGGCGGCGCGGTCGTGCTCGGCGACGACGCGCTGGCGCTGGCCACGACGCCCGCCTCCGCGGAGGTGACGCTGGTCAACACCGTCCCCTCGGCGATGGCGGAGCTGGTGCGGCTCGGCGCGGTGCCGCCCGGCGTGCGCACCGTCAACCTCGCCGGCGAGCCGCTCCGCCGCGCGCTCGCCGACGCGATCCACGCCCTGCCCGGCGTCGAGCGGCTCTGGAACCTCTACGGCCCGACCGAGGACACGACCTACTCGACCTTCGCCCTGGTGCCGCGCGGCGACGGCGGCGAGCCGACCATCGGCCGCCCCGTGGCCGGCACCCGCGCCTGGGTGATGGACCGCAACCTGCTCCCGGTGCCCGCCGGCGTCACCGGCGAGCTCTGCCTCGCCGGCGCCGGCCTCGCCCGCGGCTACCTCCACCGCCCGGAGCTGACGGCCGAGAAGTTCGTGCCCGACCCCTGGGGCGCCGAGCTCGGCGATCCCGGCGCGCGCATGTACCGCACCGGCGACCTCGTCCGCCGCCGCACGGACGGCGAGCTCGAGTACCTGGGGCGGATCGACCATCAGGTCAAGGTGCGCGGCTTCCGCATCGAGCTGGGGGAGATCGAGACGGCGCTCGCCGCCCACGCGGCGGTGCGCGAGACGGCGGTGCTGGCGCGGGAGGACTCAATCGATCCGGCGCGCGTCGACGCGCTTGGCGAGAAGAGGCTCGTGGCCTACGTCGTGCCCGAGACCGGCACCGCGCTCGACGGCCTCGCCGCGGAGCTGCGCGCCTGGCTCGCGCGTCGCGTGCCGGACTACATGATCCCGTCGGCCTTCGTTCTCCTGCCCGGCCTCCCGCTCACGCCGAACGGCAAGCTGGACCGCAAGGCGCTGCCGGCGCCCGACGCCGCGGCGGCCGCCGGCGCCGCCTACGAGCCGCCGGCGAGCGACGACGAGCGGCAGATCGCCGCCGTCTGGGCCGAGGTGCTGGGGCTCGAGCGGGTGGGGCGGCACGACCGCTTCTTCGACCTCGGCGGCCACTCGCTCCTCGCCACGCGCGTCGTCTCCCGCCTGTCGCGGCTCTTCGAGGTCGAGCTGCCGCTGCGCGCCCTCTTCCAGGAGCCGACGGTCGCCGGCCTCGCGCAGGCGGTGGAGCGGGCGCGGCAGGAGGGGAGGCGGCAGGCGCCGGCCATCGCCCGCGTCGCCCGCACCGCGCAGCGCCGGCCGCGGGCGACGACGTGAATCGCTCCTCCGCCGCCGTCGCGCTCCTCCTCCTCCTCGCCGTGGCGGCGCCCCCCGCACGGCCGGCCGAGCCGCCGCCGGCGCCCTCGCCTGCGTTCGCCACCGGCGGCGAAGGCCCGTTCCCGCGCCTCATCCTGCGCGGCGTCACCCTGATCGACGGCACCGGCGCGCCTCCCATCGGCCCGATGGACGTGGTGATCGAGAAGGAGCGGATCGCGGAGCTGGTGAGCGTCGGCGCACCGGGGGTGCCGATCGAGGCCGAGGGGCGGCCGAAGGCGCGGCCCGGCGACCGCGAGCTGGACCTCGCCGGCCACTACCTCCTGCCCGGCTTCGTCGACCTCTACGGCCATCTCCACGAGCCGCTCGACTACACCGCCAAGCTCTTCCTGGCGCACGGCGTCACCACCGCGCGCGAGCCGATCTGCCGCGTCGGCGTGCCGCGCTGCCTGGAGCTGCGGGAGACGACCGGCAAAGGACGGAGCGTGGCGCCGCGGGTCGTCCCCTTCGTCTCCTTCGGCTTGAGCGGTCCGGGGGCGACGATGCCGCTGCCGGACGAAGCCTCCGCCCGGCGCTGGGTGGCGGAGACGGCGAAGGCCGGCGCCGCCGGGGTCCGCTTCCGCGACTTCGCGCCCGCGGTCTTCGCCGCCGCCGTCGACGAGGCGCGGAAGCGCAACCTCCGCACCTCCGTTCACCTCGACCAGCTCCTGGTGGCGCGCGCCGACGCTCTCGATGCCGCGCGCGCCGGCGTCGACATCCTCGAGCACTGGTACGGGCTGCCGGAGGCGCTCCTCGACGGCGCCACCCTCCAGGACTTCCCCGCCGACTACAACTACAACGAGGAGCAGCAGCGCTTCGCCGCCGCCGGGCGGCTCTGGCGGCAGGCGGCGCCGCCGGGGAGCGAGCGCTGGAACGCGGTCGTCGCGGCGCTCGCCGAGGAGGGGCTGACGCTCGTCCCCACCCTCTCGCTCTACGAGGCGAACCGCGACCTGATGCGCGCGCGGACCGCCGAATGGCACCCGCTCTACACTCTGCCGCAGCTCTGGGACTCCTTCGCCCCCAACCGCGCCGCCCACGCCGCGCACTGGTTCGACTGGACGACCGAGGAAGAGACCGAGTGGCGACGGAACTACCGCCTCTGGATGGAGTTCCTCCAGGCCTACAAGAACCGCGGCGGCCGGGTGGCCGTGGGCTCGGACTCCGGCTTCATGTACAGCCTCCACGGCTTCGCCTACGTGCGCGAGCTCGAGCTGCTGCGCGAGGCCGGGTTCCACCCGCTGGAGGTGATCCGCGCCGCGACCCTCGACGGCGCCCGCGCGCTCGGTCTCGACGGCGAGCTCGGCAGCGTCGAGCCCGGGAAGCGCGCCGACCTCGTCGTGGTGGCCGAGAACCCGCTCGCCAACCTGAAGGTCCTCTACGGCACCGGCGCCCTGAAGCTCGACGCCGAGAACCGCCCGGTGCGGGTCGGCGGCGTGCGCTGGACGATCAAGGACGGCGTCCTCCACGACGCGCCCGCGCTCCTCGCCGAGGTGCGGCGCACGGTCGCCGAGGCCTGGGCGAAGGCGGGCCGGACGCCGGCGCAGCCGGGGATGGCGCCCCCGCCGCCGGGGTCGAAGCCCTAGTCCCAGGGGAAGCTTGCCCGCTGTCCCGCTCGTTTCGAACCTCTGCACCCTCTAAATGAGACGCGCGTGTGCGCGCCTGGGAGGAGCTTTGCCCGCCGCGAATGG
>DASUNQ010000239.1:0-20477 GCA_036277075.1 Thermoanaerobaculia bacterium | reverse complement strand
TCGAACAGCGGCTCGAGCTCGACGCTGGCGTCGCCGCGGGTGACGATCGCGAGGTCCACCTCGCCCTCGCGCACCGCCTCGAGCGCGCGCCCCGTCGCCTCGACGACGATGCGCACCTCGACCCGCGGGTGCTGCCGCTCGAAGCGGGCGAGCAGCGGCGGCAGCCACTCGTAACAGGTGTAGCACTCGGTGGTCAGCCGCAGCAGGCCGCGACCCTCGCCCGCCCACTCCCGCAGCCCCTCCTCGAGCGCCGTCACCTCGGCGAGCACGCGCCGCGCTCCGGCCACCAGCTCGCGGCCGGCGGCGTTGAGCACCAGCCGGTTCTTCACCCGGTCGAAGAGCGGCAGCCGCAGGCGCGACTCGATCTCGCGCAACTGATGGCTGAGCGCCGACTGCGTCAGGTTCAGCCGCTCGCCGGCGCGGGTGAGGCTGCCCTCCTGCTCGATGGCGAGCACCAGCCGGAGGTGGCGCAGCTCGAGGGCGAGCGGCTGCAGCAGGCCGGCGCCGGTGGTCGCCGGCGAGGGCCCTCTGGGAGCTCCCAGCTCATGAAAATCTGGCATGCCTTGGATTATGACATTGAACTGGACTCAACGCCTAGCCGGCCCTACCCTGCGCCGCATGACCGCCAAGACACTCCCCTACGCTCTCCTCCTCCTGGTCTCGGCCGCCGCCGCGCTGGCGGACGAAGGCCGCCCGCGCCCCGCCGCCCGTGCCGCCCGCGCCCCCTCGCCGCCGACCATCGACGGCCGCGTCGAAGAGGCGGTGTGGGCGCTCGCGCCGGCGATCGAGGGCTTCACCCAGCAGCGCCCCGACAACGGCGAGCCGGTGAGCGAGCCGACCCGCGTGCACGTCCTCTTCGACGACGACGCGCTCTACGTCGCGGCCGTCCTCGACCATCACAGCCTCCCGGTGACCCGCCTCCTCGGCCGCCGCGACACCTTCCTCGCCAGCGACTGGTTCGGCATCCTGCTCGACCCGCAGCACGACCGCCGCAGCGGCTACGCCTTCTTCGTCAACCCCGACGGCGTGCAGTACGACGAGGTGATCGCCAACGACGTCGAGGAGGACACGACCTGGGACGCCGTCTGGCAGTCCGCCGCCCGCCTCGGCGAGAGCGGATGGAGCGTCGAGATGCGCATCCCGCTCGCCGAGCTGCGCTTCGCCGAGCGGGTGCCGCAGGTCTGGGGGCTCAACTTCATCCGCTGGATCCGCGGCCGCCAGGAGCAGTCGCGGTGGGTCTCGCACCCGCTCGACCAGCCCGGCTTCGCCTCGCGCTTCGGCGACCTCGCGGGGCTCGACGGCGTCCGCCCGCGCTCGCGCCTCGAGCTGCGCCCTTACGTCTCGGCCGCCGCGCTGCGCGACGCCACCGTGCCCGCCGGGGATCCGCTGGGGCGCGACGGCGGCAGCGCCCAGGAGCTGGGGCTCGACCTGCGCTGGATCTCGCGCAGCAACCTGACGCTCAGCGGCACGCTCAACCCCGACTTCGGCCAGGTGGAGGTGGACCCCGCGGTGCTCGACCTCTCGGGGTTCGAGCTCTTCCTGCCCGAGAAGCGGCCGTTCTTCCTCGACGGCGCCAAGCTCTTCAACTTCGGCGGCGTGGCGACGGCGTACGCCACGCCTTTGGCGGTCGCCCACCCGCGCCTCTTCTACTCGCGGCGCATCGGCCGCGAGCCGCAGGGGACGGCGCGGCTCGCCGCCGAGGCGATCGACGCGCCGGGGGCCACTCGCATCCTCGGCGCGCTCAAGCTCATCGGGCGCACCGCCGGCGGCACCAGCGTCGCCCTGCTCGACGCCCTCACCGCCGAGGAGCGCGCCGCGCTGGCGAGCGGCGGCGCGCTCGGCTCGCAGGTCGTCGAGCCGCAGGCGAGCTACTTCGCCGGGCGGGTGACGCGCGACCTCGGCGAGCAGGGGCGGATCGGCCTGCTGGCCACCTCGGCCGATCGCCGCCGCCGCCCCGCGACCGCGTTCCTACCGGAGACCGCGCGGGTCCTGGGGCTCGACGGCTACACCTGGTTCGGCGACCGCGACCTGCTGCTCGACTGGATGGCCGCCGGCTCGCGCGTCGACGGCTCGCCGCAGGCGATCGGGCTCCTCCAGCGCGCGCCGGCGCACGCCTACCAGCGCCCCGACGCCGGGCACCTGCGCTTCGACCCCGCGCGCACCGAGCTCTCCGGGTGGGGCGGCAAGCTGACCCTGTCGCGCGAGACCGGTGCCTGGCGCTACCAGCTCCAGGGGCAGGCCTACTCGCCGGGGTTCGACGTCAACGAGCTGGGCTTCCACGCCCGCAGCGACCTGCGCGCGGGCCACGCGGTCCTCGCCTACCACGACGTGACGCCCGGCCGCTTCCTCCGCTCCTGGCGGATCTGGGGCGGGCGCTGGTGGAGCGAGAACGGGGCCGGCGACCCCCTCGCCCCCGGCTGGAGCCTGGAGGGCACGACGACGCTGCTCGGCTACTGGACCGGCTCCGCCGGTCTCTTCCGCGCCGAGCGCGGCGTCGACGACCGCGAGACGCGCGGCGGGCCGCGGATCGCGCGGCCGCCGGGCTGGTCGTCGTCGCTGCGGGTCGGCAGCGACACGAGAAAGCCGGTCTGGGTAGAGCTGGCGCGCGGCGACGGCGACGACGAGGACGGCGGCTCCCACCGCTCGACCGCGCTGACGCTCGGCTGGCGGCCGCGCGCGAACGTGAGCCTGCAGCTCGCCGCCACCGCCGCCACCCGCACGGTCGCGGCCAAGTTCGTCGGGGCGGTGGACGATCCGCCCGCCGCCGCCACCTTCGGCCGCCGCTGGGTCTTCGCCGAGCTCGTGGAGCGGCGCCTCGAGCTCGCGCCGCGGCTCGACTGGACCTTCCATCGCAACCTGTCGCTGCAGCTCTACCTGCAGCCCTTCGCCGCCTCCGGCACCTACGGTCCGCTCCTGGAGCTCACGGCTCCGGGCGGCGCTTACGCCCCCGCCGCCGGCTCGCCTCTCCCCGACCCCGACTTCAGCCTGCGCAGCCTGCGCGGCAACGCGGTGCTGCGCTGGGAGGTGGGGCCGGCGACGCTCTACGCGGTGTGGAGCGAAGGGCGGGAGGAGCGGCTGCTCGCTACCTCGAGCGGCCGGCTCGAGGACCTCTGGGCGATCGACGACGTGCCGGCCGAGGACCGCTTCCTGCTCAAGGCCAGCTACCGGCTGGACCTGCCGCGGTGAGCGGCGCGTGCACCGGCTCGACGGGGCGGCCGCTCGCCTCCCAGGCGCGCCAGCCGCCGGCCAGGGCGCGGGCGTTGCGCCAACCTTCCCGCTGCAGCTCGCGCGTCACCCGGACGCTCGTCTTCTCGCCCGGTCACGTGCAGTAGGAGACGAGCCAGGTGTCGAGAGGCAGGCCGAGGGTGCGCACCCCCTCGACGGCGCGGTCCGGCGGCACGCGCACCGCGCCCCGCGCGCGCTCGCTGGTCTCGCGGTAGGCGCTCTCGGTGCGCACGTCGAGAATCGCGAGCGGCTCGCCGCGGCGCTCGAGCTCGGCGAGCTGCGCGAGGGTGATCCGCTCCGGGTCGCCGACGTCCCACTCCTCGGCGCGCTCGCCGGGAGACTCGGCGCCGGCCGCCGCCGGCGCGGGCGGCGCCGGCAAGGCCTCCGGCCTCTGCTCGGCGGCGGGGGCCGGCGCCGGCCGCAGGAAGGCCTGCGAGCCGCCGTGCACGACGACCGAGAGCAGGACGACGAGCGCCGTGATCTCGAACAGCTCGGCGGCCCCGCGCAGCCCCGCGAAGACCGCCAGGAGCACGAGGAGGAGCGAGCTCAGGCCGCGCGGCCCGAACCAGGCGGCGAGGAGGCGGCTGCGGCGGTCGAGCGCGTCGGGGGCGAAGAGCGTGAGGACGCCGTAGAGGAGCGGCGCGCGGACGAACAGGGCCACCGCGGCGAAGAGCAGCGCCGGTCCGCCGATCACGTCGAGCCCGCTCCAGATCGCCGAGCTGCCGAGCGCCACGAAGGTGAAGAGCAGGCCCAGCTCCGCGGTCGCCTGGCCGTAGTCGAAGAAGCACTCGCAGAGCTCGACGTCGAGGGCCGCGATGGTCAGTCCGGCGGCGAACGCGGCGAGGAAGCCGCTGCCGCCGAGCGCCTCGGCGGCGGCGAAGGCGGTGATCGCCACGCCGAGGCCGTAGACGGATTCGTAGTCGCGGCGGATGCCGACCCGGCGGCGGATCGCGTGCAAGGCGCCGATCGAGGCGAGGCCGACGACGACCCCGCCGACGACGCCGATTAAGAAGAGGCCGAGCGCCGCCCGCCCCATCTCGGCGCCCTCCGGGGCCGCGCTCCCCGGCGCCAGGAACCGCATCGCCACGAGCACGACCGGCAGGAGGACGGCGTCGTTCATCCCGCTCTCCAGGCGCAGCGCGTAGCGGGCGGGGCCGGGGAGGCTCGGGTTGCGCAGCACGCCGCGCAGCAGCACCGGATCGGTCGAGGCCAGGGCGGCGCCGAGGATCGCGCTCTCGGCGGGGCCGAAGCCGAGGATCCCCCAGGCGGCGAGGGCGATCGCCGCCGCGGTCAGGAGCGTCGCCGGCCCCAGGATCAGCGCGGCGAGGCGGGCGTGGCGCTTGAGGTCGGCGAACGCGACGTCGATGGCGTCCATGAAGAGGACGAGGACCAGGCCGAGCGTCGCGATGGCGCGGATCGCCGCCGAGTCGACCGGGAGGGAGACCAGGCCGAGCCCGAAGGGGCCGAGGAGGGTGCCGAGCGCCAGGAAGACGAGGATCGGCGGCACCCGCGTGCGGTCGGCGACCCCGGAGAGCAGCGCCGCCGTCAGCACCACGGCCCCGACGATGCCGAAGAGACTGATCATCGGCTCGATGGCGTGCGGTTCCATGGTCGCGCCGCGATCCTGACACGGCGGCGGCCGCGCAGGGCATAGACTCGGCGCCATGACGAACCGAACCGAGATCGCGACGCTCGCCGGCGGCTGCTTCTGGTGCCTGGAGGCGGTGTATCAGGAGGTCGAGGGGGTGGAGCGGGTGGCTTCGGGGTACGCGGGCGGGCACGTGCCGAACCCGACGTACCGGCAGGTGTGCTCCGGTGACACCGGACACGCCGAGGTGGTGCAGGTCCACTTCGATCCCGAGCGGGTCTCCTACCGGCGCCTGCTCGAGATCTTCTTCGCCATCCACGACCCGACGACGCCGAACCGCCAGGGGGGCGACGTCGGCACGCAATACCGCTCGGCGATCTTCACCCACTCCGACGAGCAGCGGGCGACCGCCGAGGCGCTGGTGCGCGAGCTCTCGGACGAGGGGCTCTTCGACGACCCGATCGTCACCGAGGTGCGGCCGCTCGAGGTCTTCTACCCGGCCGAGGACTACCACCAGAACTACTACCGCGAGAACTCCGCGCAGCCCTACTGCCGGGCGGTGATCAGCCCCAAGCTGGCGAAGTTCCGGGCGAAGTTCCTGGCCCCCGCGCGGCCGCTATGAGCGTCCCGCTTTGACGGGCACGGACACTGTCCCGGCGGGCGAACGGGGGGATCTCGGGCCGATCGGCACGAGCCCGCCGCGCCCCGACGGGCTCGCGAAGGCGACCGGCGCGGCGGTCTTCGCCGACGACCTCGCGGTCGCCGGCCTCTGGTTCGGCGCCACCCTGCGCAGCCCCCACCCGCACGCGCGGATCGCCGCCCTCCGCTTCGACCCGGCACGCGCGCCCGAGGGCGCCGTGGCGCTCACCGCGCGCGACCTCCCCGGTTTCAACGGCGTCCAGCTCATCGACGACGAGTGGCCGATCCTCGCCGACGGCGTCGTCCGCCACGTCGGCGAGGCGGTGGCGATCGTCGCGGCGCCGACGCGGGTCGCGGCGCGCCGGGCGCTCGCCGCCTTCGACGTCGAGTACGAGCCGCTGCCGGCGGTCCTCACGCTCGAGGCCGCGGCGGCGGCCGCCGCGCCGCCGCTCGCCGAGGTGGAGATCGCCTGCGGCGACGTCGAGGCCGCGCTCGCCGCCGCCGAGCTGGTCGTCGAGGGGAGCTACCGCACCGGCCACCAGGAGCACATCTACATCGAGTGCCAGGCGATGACCGCCTGGGAGGAGGACGGCGCGCTGGTCGTCGCCGGCTCGATGCAGTGCCCCTACTACGTCCACAAGGCGCTGGTGCACGCGCTCGGGCTGCCGCCCGACCGCGCGCGGGTGCGCGCCACCGCGGTCGGCGGCGGCTTCGGCGGCAAGGAGGACTACCCGAGCCTGATCGGCCTCCACGCGGCGCTCCTGGCGCGCGCCGCCGGCCGGCCGGTGCGCCTGGCCTACGACCGCCACGAGGACATCGTCGCGACGACGAAGCGCCACCCGGCGGAGGTGAGCCACCGCACCGGGGTGGCGGGCGACGGCACGCTCCTCGCGCTCGACGTCGAGATCCTCCTCGACGGCGGCGCCTACCGCACGCTCTCGCCGGTCGTCCTGTCGCGCGCCGCGCTCCACGCCTCCGGCCCCTACCGCTGCGCGCACGTGCGGGTGCGCGGCCGCGTCCTCGCCACCCACACCGCGCCCAACGGCGCCTTCCGCGGCTTCGGCGCGCCGCAGACGCAGTTCGCGATGGAGCGGCAGATGGACCGCGTGGCGCGCGCAGCCGGGCTCGACCCCTACGAGGTGCGGGCGCGCAACGTCGCCGGCCCCGGCGACCGGCTGCCGACCGGGCAGACGCTCGACGACAGCGCCTCCGCCCGCCTCTGCCTCGAAGAGGTCGAGCGGCGGACCGGCTTCCGCGAGCGCTGGCGGCGGCACGATGCCGAGCGCGGGCGCGGCGGAGTGCGGTTCGGCGACGGCGCCGAGGGGCGCACCCCAGCGCGTGGTGTGGGCCTGTCGCTCTACTTCCACGGCGCCGGCTTCACCGGCAACGGCGAGCGGCGGATGCGCTCGCCGGTCGCGGCGCGGCTGCTGCCCGACGGCCGGATCGAGGTACTCACCGCGATGACCGACATGGGGCAGGGGTGCGCGGCGGTCTTCCCGCAGATCGCCGCCGCCGCCGCGGGGGTCGCCGAAGAGGACCTCGTCTTCGCCGAGCCCGACACCGGCGAGGTGCCCGACTCCGGCCCGACGGTCGCCTCGCGCACGACGATGATCGTCGGCGGCGCCATCGCCCGCGCCGTCTCCGAGCTGCGCCGGCGCGTCGACGCCTGGCTCGCCGCGCACGGCGAGGAGCCCGGCCCGTTCCGCGCCGCCGCGGCGCGCTACGTCGCGGCCGGCGAGCCGGCCGAGGTCGTCGTCCACCACGAGACGCCGGAGGCGCAGCGCTTCGACGAGGAGCGCTACCAGGGAGCGGCCTACCCGACCTTCGCCTGGGGCGCGGACGTCGCCGAGGTCGAGGTCGATCCCGACACCTACGCGGTGCGGCCCCTCCGCGTCACCGCCGTCTGCGAGGTGGGCCGCGCGATCCACCCGCGCCTCTGCGCCGGCCAGGTCGAAGGCGGGACGCTCCAGGCCGTCGGCTGGGCGCTGCTCGAAGAGGTCAAGCTCGAGGGCGGCCGCTACCTCAACGACCGGCTCGCCACCTACATCATTCCGACCGCGCGCGACGCGCCGCGGATCGACGTCCACCTCCTCGAGCGGCCGTGGGAGGGGGGGCCGTTCGGCGCCAAGGGCATGGGGGAGCTGCCGATGGACGGCGGCGCCCCGGCGGTGGCCGCGGCGGTCGAGAACGCCACCGGCCTGGCGGTCGAGGAGGTGCCGATCACGCCGGAGCGGCTGTTCGACCTCGACCGCGCCGGCCGGCGGGAGCGCGGATGAGCGTCACCGTCCGCGCCGTCTTGAACGGCCGCGAGACCGAGCTCACCGGCCATCCCATGGAGCGCCTCCTCGACGTGCTGCGCGACGGCCTGGCGCTGACCGGCACCAAGGAGGGGTGCGGCGAAGGGGAGTGCGGCGCCTGCACCGTGCTCCTCGACGGCGAGCCCGTCCTCTCCTGCCTCGTCCCCCTCGTGCAGTGCGACGAGCGGCGGATCGACACCGTCGAGGCGCTCGCCGGCGAGCCGCGGGCGCGCGCCTTCCTCGACCGCTTCGTCGCCGCCGGCGGGGTGCAGTGCGGCGCCTGCACGCCGGGGATCGTCGTCACCGCCTGGGCGCTGCTCGAGCGCGAGGCGCGGCCGCACGTCGAGGCGGTGCGCGACGCCCTCGCCGGCAACCTCTGCCGCTGCACCGGCTACGAAGGGATCCTGCGCGCGCTCGTGGAGGAGGGGCCGGCCGAATCCGGGGAGAAGGCGCGGTGAGCGCCGCGGCGGCGCCGCGCACGCTCGACGCCGCCGTCGCGGCGCTCGCCGCCGATCCGAGCCTGGTGCCGATCGCCGGCTGCACCGACCTGATGGTGGCCGACCCGCTCCGTCGCCTCGGCATGGACCGGGTGCTCGACCTGACGCGCATCCCGGAGCTCGCGGGCATCCGCGAGAAGGACGGCGCGATCGAGATCGGCGCCGCGACGACCTTCCGCGCCCTCGGCGACTCGCCGCTGGTGCGCGAGCGCTTCCCGGCGCTGGCGCAGGCGGCGCGCGTCGTCGGCGGCTGGCAGATCCAGAACCGCGCCACGCTCGGCGGCAACGTCGCCAACGCCAGCCCGGCGGGGGACGCGTTGCCGGTGCTGCTGGCGCTCGACGCGGAACTGGTCATCGCCGGGGCAGGCGGGACGCGCACTCTGCCCTACGGAGAATTTCACGTGGGGTACAGAAAGACGGCGCTTCGCGTTGGCGAGATCCTTACCCGTGTCCGCCTGCCGAGGCCCGCGACCGGGAGCGCGCAAGCCTTCCGCAAAGTGGGGACGCGCGAGGCGCAGGCGATCAGCAAGGTGGTGGTGGCGATGGCGGCGAAGGTCGAAGACGGCGCACTCTCCGATCTCCGCCTTGCCGCCGGCAGCGTCGCCCCTACCCCGCTCCGTTTGCGCGCCGCCGAGGAGGCGGCGGCGGGCCGGCCGCTCGGCGCCCAGACCGCCGAGCGCGTGGCGCGCGTCGCGGCCGGCGAGGTCGAGCCGATCGACGACGTCCGCTCGACCGCCGACTACCGCCGCTTCGCGCTCGAACGGGTGGTGCGGCGGATGCTCCTGGAGCTGGGCACGCGGCGATGAGCGAGACGACGCTCGGCGGCGCCGCCGACGTCATCGCCCGCCTCGGCGAGGTCGCCCGCGACCTCGCGCGCCGCTATCCCGGAGGCGCGGGACGCCAGGCGGTGCACACGGTTTACGGCGGCGCTCACCTCTTCACCGCCGACGCCGCCGCGAAGCTCGGCGCCGTCGCCCTCCGCGCGCTCGAGGCGCACGCTCCCCACCCGGCCGCCTTTGCTGCCGCCCTCGCTGTGGATCTCGCGCTCATGGAGCGGGTCTATCCGCGCGTCGTCGCCAAGCTCCGGCGCGAGCCGGTCGAGGACTTCCGCATCGACTTCGAGGACGGCTACGGCGTGCGCCCGGACGCCGAGGAGGACGGCCACGCCGCCGCCGCCGCGGGCGAGGTGGCGCGCGGACTCGAAGCCGGCAGCCTGCCGCCGGCCGTCGGCATCCGCGTCAAGCCGTTCTCGGCCGAGCTGGCGGCGCGCAGCCTGAGAACCCTCGACCTCTTCGTCACCACGCTTTGCCGCGCCACCGGCGGGCGGCTGCCGGAAGGCTTCGTCGTCACGCTCCCCAAGGTCATGGCGCCGGAGCAGCCGGCGGCGCTCGCCGAGGTCCTCGGCCGCCTCGAGCGCGGGCTCGGGCTGGCCGGCGGAGCGCTGCGGCTCGAGCTGATGATCGAGACGCCGCAGTCGATCCTCGACCCCTCGGGCCGCGCCGGCGTCCGCCGCCTGGTCGAGGCGGCGGAGGGCCGCTGCGCCGCCGCCCACTTCGGCACCTACGACTACACCGCGCTCTGCGAGATCACCGCCCACTACCAGGAGATGACCCACCCGGCCTGCGACTTCGCCAAGCAGGTGATGCAGGTGGCGCTCGCCGGCAGCGGCGTCCAGCTCTCGGACGGCTCGACCAACATCCTGCCGGTGGCGCCGCACCGGCCGCGCGACGGCGGCGCGCTCACCGCGGAGCAGAGCGAGGAGAATCTGCGCGCCGTCCACGCCGCCTGGCGCCTCCACTACGGCCACGTGCGGCGCTCGCTGGTGCAGGGCTACTACCAGGGCTGGGACCTCCACCCGGCGCAGCTTCCGACCCGCTACGCCGCGGTCTACGCCTTCTTCCTTGAAGGGCTGGACGCCGCCTCCGAGCGACTGCGCAACTTCCTCGCCAAGGCGGCGCAGGCGACGCTCGTGGGCGACGTCTTCGACGACGCCGCGACGGGACAGGGCCTCCTCAACTACTTCCTGCGCGCCCTCGGCTGCGGCGCCCTCGACGAGGAGGAGGTGCTGGCGCGCACCGGCCTGCCGCGCGAGGCGCTCGCCACCCGCTCGTTCGTCGCCATCCTCGAGCGGACGCAGCGCTAGCCGGCGCGGCGCACCGTCGCCTCGATGAGCCCGTGCGGCTCGGGCAGGGCGACGAAGACCTCGTCGCGGTTCTCGAGGCCGAGCGGCCCGAGATCGAAGGGGACGTGGTGGAGGTTCGGCAGCGCGAGGTGGATCTCCGCCAGCGCGGGCAGCCCCTCGAGGACCGCTTCCGCCATCGCGTAGAGGGTGTGTTGGAGCGAGCGGCTCTTGTGCGCGGCGAAGGTGTCGACCAGGAGCTGCCGCGCCACGCGGTGGCAGCCGGCGTAGTCGGGCCGCTCGCCGTCCGCCGCCGCGGCGTAGCGCCAGCGCGCCGCGAGGCGCGTGGCGAGGATGCGGTTGGCGGTCTCGCGCAGGGTCGTCCAGCGATCGCGGCGGAAGCCGGCGAAACCCGAGCCCGCGGTCTTGAGCAGCAGGAGGTCGGCGAGGCCGCCCTCGGTCCAGCCGCCGTCGCGCCCGCGCCAAGCCTCCGCGGTGTGCCGCTCGGCCGCCGCCTCGAAGGCGTGCGGGTGCGGCGCGCCGCCGACCGCGAGCCGCCGCCAAGGGCGCTCCTCGACCGCGATGCGGGCGGCCGTCACCTCGGGGCCGCTCGCCAGGAGGTGCTCGGCGAGCCGCGCGGCGAACTCCTCCGGCGCGCCGAGCGGGCCCTCGGCGGCGAGAGCGTAGACGGTGTTGCGCATCGTGTCCGTGGGCAGGATCGCGGCGTTGTCCCCGGCGACGTGAGCGACGGTGAACTCCCCCGAAAGGCGGAGCGAAAGGGTGAGGTCGCGGAGGGTGTGCCGGCCGCCGGCGCGCTCGACCTTGACCAGCCGCACCCGCTCCTTGCCGTAGCCGTTGTCGGCGAGGACCACGTTCATCAGGTGCCCCGGTAGGTGGTGTAGCCCCACGGGGCGAGCAGCAGCGGCACGTGGTGGTGGGCGACCGGCTCGCGCACCTGGAAGACGACCGCCACCTCGGGGTGAAAGCTCTCGACGCCGCGGGCGCGGAAATAGTCGCCGGCGGCGAAGGTGAGGCGGTAAAGGCCGACGCCGAGGACGCGGGCCGGGGGCAGCAGCTCGCGGACGCGGCCGTCCGGATCGGTCGCGGCGGTGCCGAGCACCTCCCACCCCCCTTCCGACCAGGCCTCGAGCGCCACCTGCACGCCGGCCGCGGGGCGGCCGGAGGCGAGGTCGAGGACGTGGGTGCTGAGACCGCTCATGCGCTGCGTTCCCCTTCCATTCCCAGCAGCTTCGCCAGGCGAAGGCGGGTGATCTTCCGCTGCTCCTCCGCGGCGACCCCCAGCTCGGTTTGGGGATCGTTGCCGCCGCGGCCTTCGTAGGCGGCGAGCATCTCCTCGGCGCTCCTGCCCGCGGCGCAGACGACGAAGGTCCAGCCGAAGCGCTCGGCGTAGCGGCGGTTCGCCTCGGCGAGGCGCGCCAGCGTATCGCGCCCGGCGCCGGCGGCGCCGGACTGCTCGGCCGCCGCCCAGCGGGACTCGGTCGCATCGCCGGACGGGCGCTCGCCGAGCCGGGGGTGGCTGTCGAGCGCCTCGCGCCACTCGGCGGGCGAGAGCCCGGCCCAGACCTCGTCGGCGGCGTGCAGCAGCGCTTCGTGATCGGCGAACGGCCGCGCCGCGGCCATCCGCCGCGCCCATTCACGGGAACCGCAGCAGGTGAGGAAGGAAGACTCGGCCTCTTCCGGCGGCAGCGAGCTCAACCAGCGGAGGGCCGCGGCGAGGCGGCCCTCGCTCGTCGGAGCGCCGAACACGCGCAGCCGGGCGACGCCGCCGTCCGGGAAGATCTCGAGCCGCACGTGGGTCGTGGGGCCGCCGCGGCGGATCTCGTCGGCGAAGCGGTGCCGCGTGTCGGGTGAAAGCGGCGTTTCGGGCAGCAGCTCGCGCCAGGCGGCCTCCTCGGACGGGACCTCGTCCGGGCTCGCGCACCCCGAGAGCGCGCAGCTCCCCGGCGCGTTCCCCTTGAAGAACGACGTGTCCACTTCCACTCCTTCCACCTGCCCTTCCGCGCCGAGGCGCACCACCACCCAGTCGTTCCCCGGGCCGCGCCGGCGGCGGGTCTCCCAACCGTCGTGCATGCCGCGCGGCGCGCCGGGGAGGAGGAGGCGGTCGGGGGTGCCGAAGAAGCGGTCGCTGACGTCGACTACCCGGCCGCCCCGCTCGACCGCCGCCAGGTCCACCGCGCCCTCGGCGCCGCGCCAGTCGGCGATCACCTCGCCGAGCGCCCGCAGGCGGGCGACCCCGCCGTCGGGATAGATGTTGAGCCGGAGGTGGGTCCAGCGCCAGTGGCTCGCGACCTCGAGCTGGTTGCGGAAGTCCCCCTGGAGGAGCGAGCGCGGCAGGACCTCGATCCACGACGCTGCATCGGAGACGAGCCAAGCGGGATCGGCGTCGTCCGGCGCCGCGAGCGCGTCGAGCGAGCAGGACTCGGGGTAGTTGCCCTTGAAGTGGCTGGTGTCGACGATCACCCGGCGGAGGACTCCCGGCAGCCCGAGCCGTAAGATCGCCCAGTCGTGCCCCGGCGTGCGCCGGCGGCGCGTCTCCCAGCCGTCCATCCACTTGCCGCGGTCGGTGTAGCGGTCCGGCACGAAGACCGGCTCGGCCTCGCGCAGCAGGTTCTCCTTCTCGGCGAAGAACTCGTCGTTGGCGGCGAGGACGGCGCCCCCCAGCCGCTCGGCGGCGAGGTCGAGGAGCGCGGCGTCGGTCATGGGCGGAGGAGCTCTCCCGTCGGCAGCTGGGCGAAGCGGCCGCCATCGTAGACCAGCTCGCCGCGCAAGAGCGTCTGGCGGACGACGCCGGCGAGGCGCCGGCCGTGGTAGGGCGTGAGCGGATGGCGGTGCTCGAGACGGGCGCCGTCGACCGTGAGCTCGGCCTCGGGATCGAAGACCACGAGGTCGGCGTCGAGCCCGGCGCGGATCGCCCCCTTGTGCGCATCGAGCCCGGCGAGCGCCGCCGGCGCGCGGCTCATCCACTCGGCGAGTTCGGCGATCCCGTGCCCGCGGCGCCGCGCCTCCGTCCAGACGGCGGGGAGGGAGACCTGGAGCGAGGCGATGCCGCCCCAGGCCGCCATGAAGTCGCCGTCGCTACGCCGCTTCATGAGCGGCGGGCTGGGCGAGTGGTCGGAGGCGACGAGGGCGAGGATGCCGTCCGCGAGCGCGGCCCAGAGCGCCTCGCGGTCGGAGGCGTCGCGGACCGGCGGCGCGCACTTGTACTCGGTGGCGCCGTCGGGCACCTCCTCGGCGCAGAAGGTCAGGTAGTGGGGACAGGTCTCGCCGCTCACCGCCAGCCCTTCGGCGCGGGCGGCGGCGAGGAGCGGCAGCACCTCGGCGGCGGCGACGTGGACGACGTGGATGCGCGCGCCGGTGGCGCGCGCCAGCAGCACGAGCAGCTCCACGGCCTCGACCTCCGCCACCGGCGGCCGCGAGAGGAGCCAGGTCGAGTAGGCGCGCGGGTCCGCGCCGGCGAGCCGCGCCGCCGCGGCCGCGATCGGTCCCGGCAGCTCGGCGTGGACGAGGAGCGGGGCGCCGAGCTCGGCGAGGATCGGCAGCGCGCGTGCCAGCTCCGCCTCGCCGACGGCCGGGAACTCGTCGACGCCCGAGGGCACGAGGAACGCCTTGAAGCCGAGGGCGCCGGCCTCCCGGAGCGCCGACAGCTCCCCCTCGTTGCCGGGCACCACGCCGCCCCAGAAGCGCACGTCCACCCGGCACTGCCCCGCGGCCGCCGCGCGCTTGGCGGCGAGCGCCGCGGCCGTGGTGGTCGCCGGCACGCTGTTGAGCGGCATGTCGACGAGCGTCGTGATCCCCCCCGCCGCCGCCGCCCGCGTCGCCGTCCGGAACCCCTCCCACTCCGTCCGCCCCGGCTCGTTGACGTGCACGTGCGTGTCCACGAGCCCCGGCAGGAGCGCGAAGTCCCCCGCCTCGAGCACCCGCGCCTCCTCCGGCACGTCGTCGTAGCCGGCCACCGCCGCGATCCGCCCGCCGGCGACGTGCACCGCCGCCGCCCGCACTCCCTCCGGCAGCACAGCGCGGCGGCTGCGCACGACGAGGTCGACCTGGCTCATGCGGGCCAGAAGCCTACAGGACGCCGCTTCGGGCTATCAGGTGACCGGAACCACTCAGCCCGGCGCCGCGAGCGGATGGCGCCAGCGCAGGCCCGGGAAGCGGCTGTAGTCGCGGTCCGTCGTGACCCACTCGCTTCCCGACTCGATCGCCAGGGCGGCGTAGTAGGCGTCGGGCACGAGGTCGCCCTTCACCTCGGCTTCGCGGCAAAGGCGCGTGAAGATGCCCCAATGCCGTTGGCCGGGCGAGACGGAGACGCAGTTCGGCTGACCGCGCAGGGCCGCCGTGAACGCGAGTCCTTCCGCGAGTGTGCTGGGGCGGCGGAAGACCCGTCCGTTGGTGACGATCCGCAGGAAGGCGCTGAGGACGAGGTCGGAGACGGCGTACGCGGCGTCGGAGTTCACGATCGCGTCCAACCACGCTTTGTAGCGCGAGTGCTCCGCCGCGTCTGCCCGGTGGGCGTAGATCAGCACGTTGACATCAAACAGGAGCATCCGGCCGATCCAGGAGGGCCCAGAGGGACGCGGAGTCGTCCAGGTCTACCCCCGGCCGGAGACCGCCGCTGCCGGAAGTCGGCAGCTTGACCCGCCGCCGCGAGGTACCATCCTTACGTCGTCCGAGAGACTCGCGTAGCGCCTCCTCGATGACGGCCGTAAGTGACCTCCCACTGTTCGCCGCAACCTGCTTCGCTTCCCGGAGCAGCGCTTCGTCGAGACGCACCGTCGTTCGCATAACGCATCAGAGCATACGGCTCAAGCATCAAAATGTCACTCGCCCCACCGCAGCCCCGGCGCGCCCGGGTCGCGCAGGCCGAAACGGTCGAGGACTCGGAGCGCGTAGTGGTCGAGGAAGCGCGGGAGGTCCTCGCCGCCGATGTAAAAGGCGGGGACCGGCGGGAGGATCGTGGCGCCGGCCAGGTGGACCCGGCGCATGTTCTCGAGGTGGACCAGGCTGTACGGGGTCTCGCGGAAGCCGAGGACGAGCGGCCACCCTTCCTTGAGCGCAACGGCGCCGACGCGGTGGACAAGCGTGCGGGCGGCACCGGTGGCCAGCGCCCCAAGGGTCGCCGCGCTACACGGCAGGACGGCGACGCCGGCGAGAGCGTAGGAGCCCGAAGCGATCGGCGCGTCCAGCTCGCGCTCGCGGTGGATCCGCACCTTCTCGCACACCTCCGTCGGCAGCTCCGCGGCGGCGACGAGATCCTCCGCGCCGGTCGCCTCGCCGCCCAGCTCGTGCCGCAGCACCTGGCTCGCGCCGGCCGAGACGACCAGATGCACCCGCTCGATCTCCGGATGCTCCGCGAGCCGTCGCAGCAGGTGCCGCGGCAGCAGCATCCCGGAAGCTCCCGTCACCAGGAGCGCGATGCGGCCGGGCATCCTCTGATGCTAACCCGCGCAGGCCAACGATCGTGAGCGCCTAGTCACTTCTGCCCAGGCTCCACCTCCTCGAGGGGTACGCCACGGCCGGCACGGATACTGTGGCGGGCCGCTTCGATCCGAGCAAGGAAGCGCGGATCGGCTTCGAGGCGATAGTCGAACCAGTCGTCCTCGGACTTGAACCCGATGAGGACACCAGCGGGCTTGCCATGGCGAGTGATGACGATCTCTTCTCCCTCGGCCAGGCGAAGGTAGCGGGAAAGATCGTCTTTGATGACGGAGAGAGCGATTCTCTTCATTCCTGTTCTCCGAGCTCCTCGAGCCATGCCGCTGCCTGCGACTTGGTCACGATGGCGAGGACGTGCACCTGACTCCCGACGACGTCGTAGAAGACCCTGACGTCGCCGACACGGAGGCGGAACTGCGGCTTCCTCAGTCCACGGAGGCGCTTGATACGGCTTCGGCTCCCTTTCGTCGGCTCATGACGCAGGTGAAGGTCGATCGCGGCGCGGACACCAGCCCAGACATCGAGGTCGAGTCTCTTCCGGTCCTCGATGGCTTCCGGGGCCAAGAGGATCTCAAACCTCATCTGGCTAGAATATAGCCAGAATAGGACGCGCGGGTCAACCGCTCAGCCAAGGAGCGGCAGGGTCTTTCCACGGCGACGCGCGCCTCCGAACCGCCGACGAGGCAGCAGCCAAGGACCCCCAGTGCGGCGATTCCGGGCGAGCTTCGAATCATCCCTGCCGCTCCTTCTCCGCCAGCACCCGCTCGATGCGGCGGTCGGGGATCAGCCACATCAGGGCCACCACGACGTAGAGCGCGCCGGCGACCCACGGCAGCACCAGGGCCGAGGGGATCGCGACCGCGTAGAGCACGGGCGAGAGCTTGCCCTTGAAGTCGCGCCCCAGGGCAGCCGCCAGCAGCGAGTCCCGCCCCTCGTCGGCCAGGATCGCCCACTGCAGGATCCAGTACGCGATCGCGGCCATCAGCAGCACGCCGCCGTAGAGCGCGGTCGGGACGGGCGCGAAGCTGTTCTCCCCCATCCAGCCGGTGACGAAGGGCACCAGCGACAGCCAGAACAGCAGGTGGAGATTGGCCCACAGCACCCCGCCGCTCACCCGCTCGGCGACGTGGAGCATGTGGTGATGGTTGTTCCAGTAGATGCCGAGGTAGACGAAGCTCAGCACGTAGCTCATCAACACCGGCAGCAGCGGTCGCAACGCGTCGAAGCTCGCCGCGTGCGGCACCTCCATCTCCAGCACCATGATGGTGATGATGATGGCGAGCACGCCGTCGCTGAACGCTTCGAGCCGTCCGGTGCCGGTCATCGTGGTCAGAGAGGGAAATCGAGGTTGTAGACGAAGCGCCCGCGCCGCACGGCGAGCAGCAGCCCGCCGCGGTCGAGGCCGCGCAGCACCTCGTTGCCCAGGGCCTCGGCGGTCGCGACCCGCTGGCCGTTGGCGCCGAGGACGACGTCGCCGCGGCGCAGGCCGCGCTCGGCGGCGACGGAGCCGGGCGCCACCCGCTGGACGGCGAGACCCTCCCCCGCCGCCGCGACGGTCAGCCCGACGCTTTTCTCGAGCACTTCGAGCCCGAGGCCGCGCGGCGGGCGAGCGGCGGCGAGGGGAATCTCGAGCGTCCGCTCCCCGCGCCGCACGGTCAGCCGCACCGGCGTCCCGACGGCCACCGTCGAGAGCGCCGTCGTCACGTCTTCGCGGCTCGCAACCGGGCGGCCGCCGGCGGCGGTGACGACGTCCTCGTCGCGCAGCCCAGCCGCGGCGGCCGGCGACTCCGGCCAGACGCGGTAGACCAGCGCCCCGCGCGCCACCAGCAGCTCGTAGCGGCGCGCCAGCTCGGGGTCGACGGTCAGCAGGCGCAGCCCGGTCCAGAGCGGCTGCAGCTCGCCGAAGCGGAGGAGGTCCTCGACCACCCGGCGGGCGCGATCGGCGGGGATCGCGAAGCCGATGCCCGAGGCGCCGGAGACGATCGCGGTGTTGATGCCGATGACCTCGCCGAGGACGTTGACCAGCGGCCCGCCGGAGTTGCCCGGGTTGATCGAGGCGTCGGTCTGGAGGAAGTCGGTGAAGAGGCGCTCGCCGGCCTCGGAGGGGACGGTGCGGCCGCGCGCCGAGAGCACGCCAGAGGTGACGGTGTGGGTGAGCCCGAAGGGGTTGCCGATCGCGACGACGGTCTCGCCGATCAGCAGGTCGGCGCTGCTGCCGAGCGGCACCGCCGGCAGGCCGCGCCCCTCGACCTTGAGGACGGCGAGATCGGACTCGCGGTCGGAGCCCAGCACCTCGGCCTCGAGCTCGCGGCCGTCCTGCGTCGTCACCACGATCCGCGACGCGCCCTCGATGACGTGCGCGTTGGTGACGACGATCCCGGAGGGCTCGACGATCAGCCCCGAGCCCAGCGACTGCGCCCGCCGGCTGCGCGGACCGAAGAAGAGGCCGAAGAAGGGGTCCACCTCGCGCACCGTCGACTCGGCGGCGATGTTGACGACGGCGGGGCCGACCCGCTCGGCGACCTCGACGACCGGCGTGCGGCGGGCGGCCTCCTGGGCGGCGGCCGCCGGCGGCAGAGCGAGGCTCGAGGCGAGGAGGAGCGGGGCGAGGTACGGAGCGAGGTACGGCGGACGGCGCATCGGGCGGAGGGAGTATACGGAGCGATGCGGCCGGGGGTTTGCCTCAGGCGAGCAGCAGGTAGCGCGGCGAGGCGTCGAGCTGCACGCGCACCGCGCCCGGCGCGGGGAGCGGCTGGCCGTCGCGGGAGAGGACGGCGGCGGTGGGGCGCGGGAGCTCGCCGACGGCGGGTCCGGCGGCGCTCCAGGCGGCGACCAGCTCGCTGCCGTCCGGCCGCGAGAAGAGGAGGAGCCAGGCGCCGGGCGGGCCCGGGAGGCGGCGCTCGAAGCGGCAGCCCGCAAGAGTGCGGGCGAGGGTGGCGAGGGCGCGGAAGGCAGGGCGGCGGCGCAGGCCGCCGCCGGGCTCCGCTCCAGTGTCGAGCAGGCCGTAGCCTTTCGCGACGAGCTGCCACCAGTAGACCCGCTCGGCCAGGCCGCTGGCGAGCGCCAAGAGGTAGTAGCGCGCCAGGTAGTCCGCCTGCGCCTCTTCGCCCACCGCCACCCCCTTGCCGGCCGGCGAGTGGGGCCCCTCTCGGAGCGGCCAGTTGACCTCCGTGACCCAGCAACGCGGCGAGCCGTTGCGCGAGGTCTCGGCGATGGCCTTGAGCAGCGCCAGCTTGCGCGGCGTGTCGAAGCCGGCCTGGGCGTTCTCGGGGGCGCCGCGGCGATCGACGTAGAGGAGGGCGGTGACGACGTCGAAGCGGAGCCCGGGGCGGCGGAGGTTGAGCGCCGCCGCCGTGACGTGGGGCTCGAAGTCGATAACCGCCGGCCCGAGCACCTCGACGCCGGGGTAGCGCCGCAGCGCCTCCCCCGCCGTTTCCGCCAGCGCGGCGTACTCGCGCAGGCTCCACACCCCCCACTTGCTGCGGTTGATCGCCTGCCCCACCTGGAAGCGGCGGCCGTACGGCGTGAAGCGGGCCGCCAGCTCCTCGACCGCCGCGCGCCAGCGCTCCGGGTCGCGCACCAGGTCCCGGTTCTGCGGCAGCGCGAAGGCGAGGTCGTGGCCGCGCGCCGCGAGCTCCCGCGCCAGCGCCTCCTCGGCCGCGTGGTCCGTCTCCCAGGGATGCAGCCGGAGGAGGAGATGGCGCACGCCCAGCTCCTCGACCGCCGCGAGCAGAGCGTCCGGGTCCGCCGGCCAGGGGCGCAGCGCGACGCCCACGCCCCCCCACGCCTCCGGCCGCGTGTACAGCTCCCGCGCCAGCGCGCGGTAGCGGCGGAGGACGCGCGGCAGCGCCGCCGCGATCACCGTGCCTTCCTCCAGGTGGTCGCGCGCGTCGGCGAGCCGCACGCCGATCTTGGCGAGGCGGCCGGCGTGCTGGTGCGGCTGGTCGGAGAGGCGGTCCCAGACGACCCGGTCGCGCGCCGCCGCCGACTCCGGCGGCGGCGGGATGTGGGCATGGGCGCGGCGCGGCAGCACGGAACGCTTCACGCGTTGACCCGCGCCGCGGAGCCGGTTCTTCACCTGGTGCTTCCAGCGGAAGGCGTAATGGTCGGTCAGGTAGAGAGAGCGGGCGAGCGCACCCGGCGCCGCGCCCCAGTACGCCTGCAGGAACGCCGCGCGGTGCTGCGGCCGGAACAACGGCAGGCGGGAGAGGTCGCGGGTGCGCTGCGAGAGCGTCAGGCGGCGGCGCCTTCGCGCACGGTTCAGGTCGAGGAGCCACAGCTCCGGCGGCTTACCGGCACGGACGAGGACGTTCCCGGCCGAGACGTCCCGATGCCAGAACCCCGCCTCGTGCAGCCGCCTTACCGTCCTGCCCAGCTCTTCCAGGAAACCGCCGAAGTCCACTTCGGGGAACCGATCGCGCTCCTCCCCCGCATTCGCGGCCCGGAAGAGGTAGCGCGCCTCGATCGCCCCCTCGACCGCGCGCGAGACGTAGAACGACGGCCCGCGCGGGTCGAGCGACTCGAGCAGCATCACCGGCTCGGGCGTCGGCAGGCCGGCCGCGACCATCGCCCGCGCCGCCCGCCAGCTCCGCGCCGCTCGCGCCTCACCGCGCGCCCGGCGCAGCCGCTCGCGCGGCCCGCCGCCGCGGAACTGCTTG
>DASUNQ010000238.1:0-9653 GCA_036277075.1 Thermoanaerobaculia bacterium | reverse complement strand
CGGCGCTCCGCCCCTCGGGCACGCGGTGCCAGCGCCCCTGCGGCCAGGTCTCCTCTCGTGCGACGAGGTCCTCGCCGCCGCGCGGACCCCGCGCGCGCAGCAGCCAGACGGCGCCGAGCGCGAGCGCCAGGGCGAGCGCGAGCAAGGCGGCCCGGCGGCGGGGAGGCATCGGCGCGCACGATACAATGCGCCCTTCTCCGGAGACCGCCGCTGGAAGTCCCGTACCTCGACCTGTCGCGCGCCCGCGCGCGCATCGCCGACGAGCTAGAGACGCGCTGGCGGCGCGTCCTCGAGACGAGCGCCTTTGTCCTCGGCCCCGAGGTGCGCGAGTTCGAGGAGCGCTTCGCCGCCTTCCTCGAGGTGCCGGCCTGCGCCGCGGTGGCGAACGGCACCGACGCGCTGGTGCTGGCCCTGCGCGCCCTCGGCCTGCGGCCCGGCGACGAGGTGCTGGTCCCGGCCTTCACCTTCTTCGGCACCGCCGAGGCGGTGCTCCTGCTCGGCGGCCGGCCGGTCTTCTGCGACGTCGAGCCCGAGACGTTGAACTTCGACGCCGGCGACGCCGCGGCGCGGGTCACGCCGCGCACCGTCGGAGTCATCGGCGTCCACCTCTACGGGCGCCCCTTCGACGTCGCGGCGGTGAGCGCCCTGTGCGAGCGGCACGGCCTCTGGCTGCTGGAGGACGCGGCGCAGGCGCAGGGGGCGCGGCTCGACGGCCGGCGCGTCGGCGGCCTCGCGCCGCTCGCCACCTGGAGCTTCTACCCGACGAAGAACCTCGCCTGCTTCGGCGACGGCGGCGCGGTCAGCGGGCGCGACCGCGAGCTCGTCGAGCGGGTGCGCCGGCTCGCCAACCACGGGCAGACCAGCCGCTACCACCACGTCGAGGTCGGCACCAACAGCCGGCTCGACAGCCTGCAGGCGGCGGTGCTCAACTGCCGCCTGCCGCGGCTCGACGCCGACAACGACCGCCGCCGCGAGCTGGCCTGCCGCTATCACGGCGGCCTCGCGGGCCTCGGCGACCTGCGCCTCCTCCAGGACCCGCCGGGGGCGATCTCCGTCTACCACCAGCTCACGGTCCGCACCGCCCGCCGCGACGAGCTGGCGCGCCACCTCTCGGTGCGCGGCGTCGGCAGCTCGGTGCACTACCCGTCGCCCCTCCACCGCCAGCCGGCGGTCGAGGGCCTGATCCCCGACCCCGGCGAGCTGCCGGTCGCGACCGCCGCGGCGCGCGAGGTCCTCTGCCTGCCGATGTACGCCGAGCTGGCCGACCGGGAGGTCGACGCCGTGTGCGCCGCCGTGCGCAGCTTCTTCGCCTGAGCGACTGATCGGAGCCCGGCGCGGAAGCCTTTGCGCCTAGGGTCGCCCGGCCGTCGAGTCGTAGAGCGGCCCGCCGTCCTTGCACGTGGCGGCGGGCCGCTGGTCGTGCGGCACGCACACCCGCACCGTGCCGGTGCACTCCCCGCCCGCGCCGTCCCGCGCCGTGAAGTCGACGTGGTAGACGCGGCCGTCGCCGCTCCCGAGGCGCTCGGCGCGCAGCCGCGGGGTGGCGGTGCCGACGCCGGCGGCGTCCGGGCTCCCCTTCTTCGCCGGCGGCTCGTCCTGGCGGATCGCGGTGACGACGATCGCCACCGGGTCGCCATCGGGATCGGTGACGCCCCGGATCGCGACCGGGACGAGCTTCCCGTTGGCTGGCCAGAGCAGCGCCGGACTCGCGGCCGCGGCGGCGCAGTCGGGCGGCCGGTTGGCGGCGGCGAGCTTGAACGCGAAGGCGTCGGAGTAGCCGCCGAGGAGCGGCTGCAAGGCGTCGACGACCGGGAAGTCGCTGGACTGCGTGTAGCCGGTGACGTAGACGTTCCCCTGCGCGTCGAGCGCGACCTCCTGGCCGGTGTCGTAGGCGGCGAGCCCGCCGAACTCCGGGTCCTCGGCCCCGCCCAGACGGGTGGAAAAGAGGAGGGCGGGAGCCGCGGGGTCGAGCTGCGCGACGATGGCGTCCTGAACGCAGTGGAAGGGCTCGAGGACCGGCCCGCAGCCGGTCTGCAGCGGATCGCGCAGCGGGAAGTCGGCCGATTCGGTGTGTCCGGTCACCCAGACCCGCCCCGCGCCGTCGAGCGCGATGCCGTTGCCGAACTCCCCCCAGCGGCCGCCGAGGTAGGTCGAGAAGGCCAGCGCCGAGCCGGCGGGGGTCATCGCCGTCACGAAGAGGTCGTCGCCCCCTCCCCTCGCCGCCTGGACGGGGTTCACCAGCGGGAAGTTGGTGGAGTCGGTGAGACCCGTCAAGTAGGCGCGGCCGGCAGCGTCCAGCGTGACGTCCATCGGCTGCTCGTAGCCGTCGCCGCCCAGATAAGTCGAGTAGACGAGCGACGAGCCGGAGGGATGAAGCTTGCTGACGAAGCCGTCCCCGAAGCCCCCCATGCGGGTGGCCTGGAAGGGGTTGAGCGTCGGGAAGTCCCCCGACCCGGTCGAGCCGACGACATAGGCGTGCCCCGCCGCGTCGGCCGCGATCCCGAAGGCGAACTCGAAGCGGCTGCCGCCGAGCCAGGTCGAGTAGGCGAGCGCGCCGCCGGGGGCGAGCTTGGTCACGAACGCGTGCTGGTCGAAGAACAGGGTCGGCGGCGGCGTGGGGATCGGGTTGAGCAGCGGGAAGTCGGCCGAGAGGGTGAAGCCGGTCACGTAGGCGTTCCCCGCCGGGTCGACGGCGAGGGAGAACGCCTCGTCGTTCTGCGCGCCGCCGAGGTTGGTCGAGTAGAGGATCGAGCCGTCGGGGGCGAGCTTCGCCACGAAGGCGTCGCGGCCTTCGCCGGTGAACGGCGGCTGCACCGGATGCACGCGCGGGAAGTCGGGCGAGGTGGTGACGCCGGCGAGGAGGATCGAGCCCGCGGCGTCCAGGGCCACGGCCCGCCCGTCGTCCTCCCCGCTGCCGCCGAGGTAGGTGGCGAAGACGAGCTGCCCGTCCGGGTCCAGCTTGATCAGGTAGGCGTCCCAGATCGCGGGCGGCGGGCCGCCGTAGGGGAAGTCGAGCGAGCCGGCGAGGCCGGTCAGGTAGACGTTGCCCGCGGCGTCGAGGGCGACCCCCTCGCCGAGATCGAAGTCGCTGCCGCCGAGGTAGGTCGACCACTCCAGGACGGGATCGATCACCAGCGGCCGCGCGGCGTCGTAGGCGGCCAGCTCGAAGCCCACCTCGCGGCCGTCCGGCGAGAGCCGATAGCGGCAGCCGATCTCCTCCCGTTCGCCCCTGGTCTCCTGGTAGGCGAGCGGGCGGCGCAGACGCAGCTCGTCGTCGCCGGCCCGCAGCACCAAGTCGCCGGCGGCGTCGATCGCGGCGCCTCCGGCGCCGGCGAGCGCCAGCCGAACCCGGCGCGGATCGGTCCCGGGCGCGGCCACGACGTCGTACTCGACTTGCCGCCCGGCGCCGTAGAAGACTAGGTCGATGCCGGGGTAGAGCTCCTGGTAGCGGACGCGCGCGAAGCGCGGCACGCCGGTGCGCCAGCGCGCGGGGTCGTCGCCGCGCAGGTAGTGGCTCCGGCCCGGCAGCTCCGCTTCGCCGATGACGTGCGCGGCGGGGTTCGCCCCCGCCCAGCGCAGCCGCACGACTCCGGGCGACGCGTCGCCCGGAGTCCGGCCGCGGAGCGCCAGCACCGCCTCCTCCGGGGTCAGAAAGAGCTCGTAGCCGGCTCCGCGGGCGACGAAGCGGACCGGCTCCGCGGTCTGCCCGCGGTTGGCCTCGAAGGCGAGCGGCGCGCCGCGGTGGAGCGCGACGGCGCGCAGCCCCGGGCCGGTCGAATCGAAGAGCGCTCCGCCGTCGCCGCACGTCGCGGCGGGCCGGCGGTCGTGCGGCACGCAGACGGTGACGGTGCCTCGGCACGTCCCGCCCTGCGGGTCGGCCGCTTCGAAGCTCACGTGGTAGACGCGGCCGTCGCCGCCGCCGGCCCGCTCGGCGCGCAGCCGGGCCGTGGCGCTCCCCACCCCCGAAGCATCGGCCGCGCCCTTCTTGGCGAGCGGCTCGTCCTGTCGGATCGCGGTGACGACGATCGCCACCGGGTCGCCGTCGGGATCGG
The DNA here is from genome assembly GCA_036277075.1 of Thermoanaerobaculia bacterium. Lineage (GTDB taxonomy): Bacteria > Acidobacteriota > Thermoanaerobaculia > Multivoradales > UBA5704 > DASUNQ01. The sequence goes on along the minus strand of DASUNQ010000238.1, from coordinate 5,601 downwards.
CGACGCCGCCGATCGCGACTGGCACGAGCTTGCCGTTCGGCGGCCAGAGGACCGCGGGGCTGGCGGAGGCAGCCGAGCAGTCGGGCGGACGATCGTCGGTGATCTTGGAGATGAAAACGTCTTTCTCGCCGCCGCCGAAGATGGGCTGGAAGGCGTTGACGACCGGGAAGTCCGGCGAGAAGGTCACGCCGGTCACGTAGGCGTCGCCGTTCGCATCCGCCGCGATCCCCCAAGCGCCTTCCGGGTCGAGGCCGAAGCCGGTGCCTCCGAGGACGAGCGAGTAGAGGATCTCCGCAGCCTCGGGGGCGAGCTTCGCGACCCGCGCGCCGCCGTCGGTGAATCCCGCCAGGTGGATGTTGCCGCCGCCGTCGAGCGCGATGGCGGTCGGCGAGTAGAACAGCTCGCCGACCAAGGTCGAGAAGGCCAGTCCACCGGCCGGCCCGAGCTTGGCGAGGAACGAGGTTCCACTGGTCAACAGGGGGTCGAGGAGAGGGAAGTCGGGCGAGCTGGTGAGCCCGAAGACGTAGGCGCTGCCGGCGGCATCCGCGGCCAGGTCGCAAAGGATCGCGTCGTCGTGGCTGCCCCCCAGGTAGGTCGAGTAGAGCAGCCCGCCGGAGGGGGAGAGCTTGGTCACGAAGGCGTCCCAGGTCCCCGCGCGCTGAGGCTGGACGGGGGCGAGGAGCGGAAAGTCGTCCGACTCGGTGGGGCCGCAGACGTGAGCGTTGCCGGCCGCGTCGGTGGCGATCCCGAGCGCCCTTTCTTCGCCCGTGCCGCCGAGGTAGGTCGAGTAGACCAGCGACGAGCCCGAGGGAGAGAGCTTCGCCACGAAGCCGTCGAGCCCACCGCCGAGGGTCGGGGACAGGGAGCCGACCGTGGGGAAGTCCGTGGAGGTCGTCGAGCCCGCGAGCAGGGCGTGGCCCTCAGCGTCCACCGCGACGGCCTCGGCGACTTCGGAGCCCGCGCCGCCCAGGGTCGTGGAGTACACGAGCGCCGAGCCGGTGGGATCGAGCTTGGCGGCGAAGGCATCCTCGAATCGCGGGGCGATCGGACCGGGAAGAGGGTTGACCCGAGGGAAGTCCGGCGCGAAGCTAGTCTGCCCCACGACGTAGGCGTTCCCCTCGCCGTCCGCGGCGATGCCGTTGCCCCGGTCGTCGCCCGAGCCGCCGAGGAAGGTCGAATAGACGAGAGCGCCGGCCGGGTCGAGCTTGGCGACGAAGGCATCGACGCACGAGAGGCTCTCGAGCTCGCACTCGTCGTCGAGAGGATCCTTCAAGGGGAAGTCCGGAGAGAACGTCCATCCGGTGACGTAGGCGTTGCCCGCGGGATCGACGGCGATGTCGTTGCCCTCCTCCCGCTCGCCGCCGCCGAGGAAGGTCGAGTACGCGAGGACCGGGTCGATCACCAGGGTGCGGGCGGGATCGTAGGCCGCCACCTCGAAGCCGACGGCGCCCCCTTGCTCGACCGGGAGGAGCCGGTAACGGCTCCCGATCTCCCGTCGGACGCCCGAGATCTCCTGGTAGGCGACGGGCTTCCTCAGGTGCACCGCGGCCCCCTCCAGATGGAGGGCGAGGTCTCCCGCGGGATCGATCTCCACCCGGTCCGCTCCTTCGACGACGAGGCGGATGTCCCGGGGATCCGCGCCCGGGGCGAGGACGAGGTCGTACTCGAGCTGCCGCTGGCGGCCATAGAAGACCAGCGCGGTCCCGGGGTAGATCCCCTCGTAGCGGACCCGTCCATAAGAAGCGATCCCGGTGCGCCAGGCGGAACGCTTTCCCACCAGGTAGTTGGTTCTGCCCGGAAGCTCCAACTCGCCGGTGATCCGCGACGCGGGATCGGCTCCGGCCCAGCGCAGCCGCAGGGTGCGCGCCGAGTCGCCCCGTCGCAGCGCCAGCACCGCCTCGGTGGCGGTCAGGAAGAGGTTGTAGCCGCTGCCTCGCGACAGGAACTTCACCCGCCCGTCGGTCTGTCCCCGGTTCTCCTCGAAGGCGAGCGGCCGTTGGCCGAACGGAAGCACTTCGGCCTGAAGCGCACAAGCGGCAAGGCTCATCAGACCGATGCCCAGAGCTCTTGGGAGGGCTGCCATGGTGTTCTCCTCCACCTTTTCGAAGCCGCGAAAGCGAACCTAATCCCGGGCCGGCGGCCGGTCAAGCTCATCCGCGCGCGTCTATAATCGAAGAGCCGCCGTGCCGCGGCGACCCGTTCCGGTCCGGAGACTTCCCGCATGCCCAAAGCCCGCGTCGCCGTTCTCAAGACCCGCCCGGAGACCGTCCTCGAGGACGTCGGGCGGACGATGGAGCTCGCCGAGGTCCGGCGCCACCTGGCGCCGGGCGCGACGACGATCCTCAAGGACAACATCTCCTGGCACTTCCCGTTCCCCGGCGCCAACACGACGCCCTGGCAGCTCGAGGGCACCATCCAGAAGCTGCGCGCCGACGGCCACGGCGACCTGGTCTGCGTGCAGAACAACACCGTCGTCACCGACCCCAAGAAGGGCGAGCGGCTGAACCGCTACCTGCCGGTGCTCGACGAGTACGGCGTGCCGGTGCGCTACAACTGCTTCCCGGACGACCTCAAGTGGGTGCGCTACGAGCCCAAGGGGAAGATGCTCGCGCTGCCGCGCATCTACCCCGAGGGGATCACCATCCCGGAGTTCTTCCTGGGCAAGAACGTGGTCCACCTGCCGACGGTCAAGTGCCACATCTACACGACGACCACCGGGGCGATGAAGAACGCCTTCGGCGGCCTGCTCAACACCCGCCGCCACTACACGCACTCCTGGATCCACGAGACGCTCGTCGACCTGCTGACCATCCAGAAGGAGATCCACGCCGGCATCTTCGCCATGATGGACGGCACGACCTGCGGCAACGGTCCCGGGCCGCGGACGATGATCCCGGTCGAGAAGGACGTGCTCCTCGCCTCCGGCGACCAGGTGGCGATCGACGCCGTGTCGGCGAAGATGATGGGGTTCGATCCGCTTTCGATCCCCTACATCCGGCTGGCGCACGACGCTGGGCTCGGCTGCGGCGACCCGCGCGACATCGAGGTCGTCGGCGAGGACGTCTCGCGCTGGAACTTCCGCTTCTCGGTGGGGAACAACGCGGTGTCGCGCTTCGGCCACCTGGTCTGGTTCGGGCCGCTGCACGGGCTCCAGAAGCTGCTCTTCCGGACGCCGCTCGTCTACCTGTTCGTGTTCGGCTCGTACTTCTACCACGACTACGCCTGGTACCCGACCGTCGGCAAGCGGCGCATCGAGCAGTACAAGCGGACGAGCCAGTGGATGCGCCTCTTCGAGCAGTACCCCGAGGCGGTCGCCGAAGAGAAGGCGGCCTGAGCGAGGAGCTTCCCCCGCCGCCCGCCGTCGCCGCCGAGCCCCCGGGTCCGGGGTTCCAGTGGCTGGGGCGGCGGCTGGGCATCTCGCTCGGCCTGGGCGTGCTGGCGCTCGCCGGCCTGGCGCTGGTGGCCGACGCCGGCAAGCTGGCCGCCGAGATCTCGACCTTCGATCTCGGGCTGCTGCCGGCCGTCCTCGCGCTCTCCGTCATCAACTACCTGCTCCGCTGGTGGCGTTGGGAGCTCTACTTGGCGCGGCTCGGCGTGCGCCTGCCGCGCGGACGCAGCCTGGCGGTCTTCCTCGTCGGCTTCCTGCTCTCGGTGACCCCCGGCAAGGCCGGCGAGCTGGGGAAGGCCTGGATCATCCGCGAGCTGGGGGGCGGGCCGGCGCGGCGCGTCGTGCCGGCGGTCATCGCCGAGCGGGTCACCGACCTCGCCGCGGCGCTGCTCCTCCTCACCCCCGGAGCGCTGCGGCTCCCGGGCGGGGCCTGGATCGCCGCCGCCGGGCTCGCGGCGGCGGCCGCGATGGTGCTCCTGCTGACCTGGCGGCGCGGCGCGACCCGCCTCTTCGCGCTGCTCGAGCGGCTGCCCCTGATCGGGCGGCGCATGCACTTCCTGGGCGAGCTCTACGAAGGGCTGCGCGACCTCATCTCGCCGGGGCGCCTGGAGCTGGGGCTGGTGCTGGCCTTCTTCGCCTGGGGGGCCGAGGCGGTGGGGTTCTGGCTGGTGGTCCGCCACTACGCGCCGGAGGCGGACTTCCTGCTCAGCGTCTTCAACTACACGGCGAGCACCAGCCTCGGGGGCCTGTCGGTGTTGCCCGGCGGCCTCGTCGCGGTCGAGGGGATGCTCACCGCGCTGCTCGACTCGCAGGGGCTCTCGACCGCGGCGGCGGCTTCCGCGACGCTCATCATCCGCGCCGCCACGCTCTGGTTCTCGGTCCTCCTCGGCCTTGCCGCGCTCCCCTTCGTCGCGCGCTGGATGCGGCGCGGCGAGCGCGCAACCTAGCTCCGATGCCCTCCTCGCCCGGCCAGCGGCGCCGGCTCCGGCTGATCGCGGTGCTGGCGCTGGCGCTGCTGGTGCGGCTGGGGCACTGGTGGGCGGTGCGCGAGGCGCCTTTCGTCGCCTCCCTGGCGGTCGACGCGGAGGAGTACGACGCCTGGGCGCGGCGCCTGGCGGCGGGGGACTGGCTGGGGGAGGAGACCTTCTTCCAGGCGCCGCTCTACCCCTACCTGCTGGGGGGCCTCTACCGCGCCGTCGGGCGCCACCTCGGCGCCGTCTACCTGCTGCAGATCCTCGCCGCCGTCGCCGGCTGCTGGGCGCTCTACCGCGCCGGGCGGACGATGGCGGGGGAGCGGGTAGGGCTCGCCGCGGCGGCGCTCTTCGCCCTCTACGGGCCGTTCGTCTTCTACGACGTGCAGCTCGCCAAGGAGTCGCTGGCGGTGACGGCCGTCTGCTTCCTTCTCTGGACGCTGGCCGCCGCGCGCGCCGGCGGCCGCGCCGCGCTCTGGCTCGCCGCCGGAGCCCTCCTCGGCCTCCTCGCCCTGCTGCGCGAGAACGCGCTCCTCCTCGTGCCGTTCCTCCTGCCGCTGGCCTGGAGCCGGGCCGGCGGACGCGCCGGTTTCGCGCGGCGCGCCGCCGCCCTCCTGCTCGGGCTCGCGCTGGCGCTCGCGCCGGTCGCCCTGCGCAACCGCGCGGTCGGCGGCGGCGCCCTGCCCACGACTTTCCAGGGCGGCGTCAACCTCTGGATCGGCAACAACCCGGACGCCGACGGCACCTACCGGCCGCTGGTGCCCGGGCGCCTGGTGCCGGCGCTCGAGCGGCGCGCCCCGGTGGCGCTCGCCGAGCGCGCCGCCGGCCGGCGGCTCACGCCGGCCGAGGTCTCCGGCTTCTGGGCGAGGCGGGCGCTCGCCTGGGCGGCGGAGCGGCCCGCCGACGCCCTCCGCCTCCAGCTGCGCAAGCTGGCGATGTTCTGGAGCTGGTACGAGTGGCCGGACGCAGTGGACTACTACTACCTGCGGCGCCTCTCGCCGCCGCTGTGGCTGGCGTTCGTCGAATTCGGCGCGGTGTCGCTCCTTGCCCTGATCGGCCTGGCGCTCTGGATGACGCGCCGGCGCGGCACCTCCGCGGCGCTGCCGCCCGCGCTGGCGCCGGCGCTGCTCTGGATCATCGGGTGGACCGCCGCGACGGTCGTCTTCTTCCTCTTCTCGCGCTACCGGCTCCCCGCGATGCCCGCCGTCCTCCTCCTCGCCGCCCTGCCGCTCGCCGCCGCTC
>DASUNQ010000237.1:0-21446 GCA_036277075.1 Thermoanaerobaculia bacterium | reverse complement strand
TCCAACACACACAATGGAGGGTTCATGAACACGAGAGCTCTGTTCCGGTGGACGGCCGCCGCGGCCCTGCTTCTGGCGCTCGCGGCGACCGGCTGGGCGGGGGAGGCCGCGACCCCCGACTGGCACCTGAACGCGACGATCATCGAAGCCTGCAGCTGCCCGATGTTCTGCCAGTGCTACTTCAACACCAAGCCCGCCGCGCACGACCACGGAGGCGCCGCCGGACACTTCTGCCGCTTCAACAACGCATACCGGGTGAACAAGGGGCACTTCGGGAGCACGGACCTGGCGGGCGCCAAGTTCTGGATCGCGGGCGACCTCGGCGCCGACTTCTCGCAGGGGAAGACGGACTGGGCGGTGCTCCACTTCGACCCGGCCGTGACGCCGGCCCAGCGGGAGGGGATCGCCAAGGCGGTCGGGCACGTCTATCCGGTGACCTGGAGCTCCTTCGCCGTCGGCGACGACGCCCCGATCGAGTGGACCGCCACCGCCGACCGGGCCGAGGCGCGGCTGGACGGCGGAAAGAAGGGGGAGGTGGTGCTCACCCGCTTCCAGGGAAACACCAGCGAGCCGGTGGTGATCCAGAACCTCCGCTACTTCGGAGCGCCGCGGAACGACGGGTTCGTCATGATGCCGAACGAGGTCGAGGCGTACCGCACCGGCGCCAAGCCGTTCGAGTTCAAGGGGACCAACGGCTTCATGATCACCTTCGACATCGCGTCGAAGGACGTCGCGACCGCGCCGAGCGGCAAGTAGCGGGCGGGGAGCGACAGCGGGCGCCGCTTCCGCGTAAGAGCTTTGGAAGCGGCGTTCGGCCGCCGGGAGGTCTCGTGAGTCGGCGCTACACCCTGGGATGCATCCTGCTCGCTTGTGCCGGGCTCGCGGGCCCGCGCCCGCTCGCCGCCGCCGTCGACCGCTGGAGCTCGACGGGCCCGGACGTCGCCACCGTCCGCGCCCTCGCCGTCGCGCCGACGGGCGAGGTCTACGCCGGCACGCCGTTCGGGGTCTTCCGCAGCACCGACCGGGGCGGGCGGTGGAGCCGCCTCGATCCGCCTCGGGGCAGCTTCCAGGTCCACCACCTGGCGGTCGACCCGGGCGACCCGCGGCGGGTCTACGCCGCCGACAACGACTTCGGCGCCCTCTACCGCAGCACCGCCGGCGGCCCCTGGCGGCTCGTGGCCGGGCACCCGGCCGACCACGCGCGGCTCTTCGCCGTCGCCCCCTTGGACCCCGACCGGCTGTACATCGTCGAAGGCTCCGGCGTGCACGCGAGGTTCAACTCGCCGCGATCGCCTCTGCCGGTGCGTCCTCGCCGGTGTTGCCGACGTCGCGGTCGAAGTCGTGGACCCAGACGTCGCGCAGGTAGGCGCGCTGTCCGGGCGTGAGTGAGGGGAGGACCTCGGGCGCCACCCGGAAGCGGTGGAACTGCATGCCGACGTGGTTGTAGGAGAAGAACGCCGCGACGCGCGGCTGCTCGGCGTTCTGCCACGGGGGCCCGCCGTGGGCCGTGTTCTCGGAGAAGACGACGACCGAGCCGGCGGGGCAGCGAGGCCGGTAGACGAAGGGGGACCGCCGCTCCGGCTCGAGGAGCTGGTGCGCGGCCGGGACCGGGTAGTTCGCCTTGTGGCTGCCGGGCAGGAAACAGGTGCCGCCATCGTCCTCCTCGACGTCGTTTAGCTCGAAGACGACGCGGGTGAGCCCGGAGCGGATGTGGCCGCCGGTGAAGTGGTAGTGGAAGAAGGGGTCCGGAATCGGTCCGCCGTGGTGCAGGTCCATCGGGTGCCGCTTCCCCTTCTCGCGCCAGATCACGTAGGCGTGGTCGAGCCGCAGGTAGGGGCCGATGATCTCGCGCAGGATGTCGATTACGACCGGATGGTCGATCAGTGCCGCAAGCTCGCCGCCGGGCGCGGTGCGCGCGTGCGGCGGCAGCCGCTGCGGGTCGTGGACCATCAGGTTGATCTGCGCCTTGAGCCGCTCGCACTGCGCCGCCGGCAGCACGTCTTCGACGACCAGGAAGCCGTTGAGGTCGAAGAGGAACTTCTGCTCCTCCGTCACGATGGTCGCGCCTCCCTTCCCGCCGCGGCGCAGAGGCGCCCGAGATCCAGGCGGGTGAAGAAATCGCCGCCGCCGAGGTTGGCGGCCGCGAAGCGCCGCAGCGCACTCTCCTTCCCGGCGGGGTCCTTCTGATGGAACGAGACGTAGGTGAGGGCGTTGAAGAAGCGCACGAAGAGCGGCAGGGCCGCGACCCAGCGGGGCTCCAGCCGCTTCTCCGCCTGATAGGCGGCGAGGAACGGAGTGAGGAAGGCCTCCGCCCCGTCCCTCGCGGCCCCGTTGGGCGCCAAGTGGAAGAGCGTCACCCAGAGAGTGATCGCAACGTCGTAGGCGTACCAGGCGTAGCCGCAGTTGTCGAAGTCGAGGACGACGACGCGGCCGTCGCGCCAGAGCAGGTTGGCGGCGGTGAGGTCGCCGTGGATCATGCCGTAGCTCTCACCGTCGGCGGGCAGCTCGGCGATCTCCCGCCACAGCTCGCGCAGCCGGTTGGCGACCCAGCGCTCGGCCGCGGGGAGGGTCCGGGACGCGAAGTCGCTCAGCGCTTCGCCGTCGAGCACGTGGCGGCGGAAGCCGCTGGGCGAAGCGAAGGAGCGGGAGAGGGCGTGGATCCGTCCGGCGGTCCTCCCCCACTCCGCGAACAACGCCTCCCCCCAGGCGCGGCCGGGCGCGTAGCCGACCCTGAGACCGTGTGCTTGGTGGAGCGCCACCGCGCAGCAGGGTCCCTCTTCGGGGTGCTCGACGCTCTCCACCCAGCGGCCGGCGAGGGAGGGGACCGGCGGCGGGACCGCGACCCCACCGGCGTCGAGGAAGCGCACCCAGGCCAGCTCCTCCTCGATGTGCCGCCGGTCGCGGTGCGCCTGCCGGCTCAGCCGCAGGACCAGCGGGCAGCCGTCGCGGGTGAAGCGGTAGAGGCGGTGGTTGGTGGAGCCGCGCAGCGGCCGGACGCTCGCGGAATCGCCCCCCCAACGCTCGACGATCTCGCGCAGGCCGTCCGGCGCGAGCGGCCGCGGGCGGTAGCCGTCGATCCCGCTCAACGCGCCGCCTCCCGCAGCCAGACCTCGGCGTCCGCCGGCAGCCGCGCCCGTTCGAGCGCCTGCTCGACGAGCGCGCCGACCCGCTCGAGGGAGTACTCGCGGCGGGCGCGGCGCCGCCCCCGCTCGCCCATCGCACGCCGCTCCGGTGCCGCCGCCAGCCGCGCCAGCGCCAGGCCGAGGCCGAGCGAGCCCTGCTCCAGCGGGTTGAGCAGCCCGCTCTCGCCGTGGTGGACGATCTCGGCGAGGCCGCCGACGGCGTTGGCGACCACCGGCAGGCCCAGGAGGTGGGCCTCCAGGGCGACCAGCCCGAACGGCTCGTAGCGCGAGGGCACGACCACGAGATCGGCCGCGGCGAGGAGGCTCAGGAAGCGCGGCCGCGGCTGCCAGGGGAGGAGAGCGTAGCTGTCGGCCGGCAGGTCGCGGAGCAGGTAGGCGAAGCGGTCCTTGTTAGCGAGGACCAGGAGGAAGACGTCCTGCCGCTGCCGGTGGAGGCGGACGAAGGCCCGGTAGGCGAGGTCGGCCCCCTTCGCATAATCGGAGAAGCGCCCCGCCGCGGCGACGACGAGCGGTCGTTGACCCTCCCCCCGCCGCGCCGGCGGGAGGAAGCTGTCGTCCGGCTCGACGGCGTCGAACTCCTCGAGAGGCAGCCCGTTGGGGATCACGGCCACGCCGCCGGAGGCGAGGTCGTAGCCGAAGGCCAGCGCCTCGCGCACCTCCTGGGGGGAGAGGAAGACGTTGAGCGCGGCGCGGGCCGCCGCCTCCATCTGCGCCGCGGCGTGCTCCCGCTGGCGCGCCCGCGGCCGCAGCTCGGCGCGGGCGTAGGGCGCGAGCAGCGCCTGGAAGTGGTTGACCAGCGGCACCTCCGCCTCCCGGGGGCGTAGGCAGGCGACGACCTCGCAGCCGAACGACAGCGCGCCGAGGTTGTAGACCAGGTCGTAGGCGCCGAGGTCGATGCGCTCGGCCAGGAAGCGCGCGAGCCGCTCGGGGTCGGCGCGCGTCGGCTCGTCGACCGGAAACGCTACGTCGCCGGGGACGGGGTCGCCGTCGGCGCGCGCCACGACGTCGACGCGGTGGCGCCGGCGCAACGCCTCGACCAGCGCCCGACAGGCCACCTCCGAGCCGTTGTACTCCGGCCGGCGCAGGAACTCGGTGACGACGAGGAGGTTCAAGGCGAAGCCGCCAGGGGCACTCCGCCGCCGGGCGCGAGCGGCCGCGCCTCCTCGGCGGGGGCGGCGAACAGCTCGGGGTGGTCCTTCCACTTGCGGTAGAAGAGGTCGAAGTTGTCGGCGAAGCTGTGGTTGCGCTGGCGGTTGTGGTGGACCACCGCGACCTGCCCGGTATAGAGGCAGCGGAAGCCCCGCCGCCGCGCCTTCAGGCAAAAGTCCACGTCCTCCATCTGGCTGCCGACGTAGGCCTCGTCGAAGCCGCCGACCGCGCGCACGACGTGGCGGCGCACCAGCAGCAGCGTCGAGGGGAGCCACGGCACCACGGCGAGGTAGTCGTACTGCCCCCGGTCCGCGTCGCCCAACCCGCGCGGCGCCGGCCGCCAGCGCCGGTTGAAGTAGGGGTCGGCGCAGTAGATCGTCCCCTGGCAGTTGAGGATTTTCGGGCCGATCAGGTCGGCCTCCCGCTCGTGGAGGGCGGCGAGGAGGAGGTCGAACGTCTCGGGCACCACGACCTCGACGTCGTCATCGAGGTAGCAGACGTAGGGACGGGCGCCGCGCGCCGAGCCCTCGTTCCGGTTGGCGGCGCTGCTCTGCTTCCGCTCGACGACGTGCACGGCGTCGCCGGCGACGCCGCAGCCGGCGAGCGAGCGGAGGCAGCGCTCGAGCTGGCCGCGGGAGTGCCCCGGCCGCTCGCGCAAGAGCTGCAGCATTAGGTGCGGGCGGGCGTCCGGCGGCACCGGCGGCAGTTGCAGGAGCAGGAGGTCGTGGTAGTTCCGGCGCTCGGGGCGGAAGGCGAGCGCGAGCCGCAGCTCGGCGCCCGGGGGGGCGGCGCCGCATGCCGCCAGCGGGATCGAGAGGTCCCGGAAGTAGAGCGACTCGCCGCGCAACGCGTAGGCGCCGGCGGCGACCGGCTCGCCGGTCGGGCCGGTAAGCACGCGGGCCTCCAGCGTGCCGTGGACCGGCCCCTCGGAGGAGGCGACGACGACGATCCGGCTCAGCCGCCCGCAGCCGGGGGGGAGCGGCAGCGCACAGCGGTTGCGGCCGTCGAGCTTCACCAGGACCGGCTCGAAGGCCGAGGGAGGGCGGCTGTAGGGGTAGGGGAGCTCGGCCTCGTCTTGCTCGTAGAAGGGGATCACGAAGTCGATCTCCTCCCGCCGGCCGCGCGGCTGCGGCAGCCGCCGGTAGCGGAAGGGCTGGACCTCGTTGGTCCGCGCGAGCGGCAGGCCGGCGCGCGCGATCGTCTTGTCGGCGAGCCGGCGCCACATCTCGAGCGCCCCCTCCGGCTTGAGCCAGAGGCTGGCCCGCCGGCCGTGCAGCCGGTAGTGATAGAGCACCTCGTCGAGCAGCTCGATCGCGGCCACTTCCTCGACCTTGGTGAAGATGTCGCAGTCCTCGCCCGCGAGCTTGAAGTCCTCGAACCCCTCCCACCCCGCCGTCCGCGCGTAGGCCGCGCGGCGGATCAGGTAGGGCTGGCAGTGGTTGTAGAGGTCGGTGACCATCCCGTCCTGGTAGTGGCGCGGCTCGAAGGGGAACCAGGGGTCCATCTCGACCGGCGCGCCGCTCTCGTCGATGAACTCGCGGCGCGCGCGCACGATCCCGCACCACGGCCGGCTGCGCGCGCAGGCGAGGAACCGCTCGACGGCCTCGGGGGCGAGCACGTCGTCGTCGTCGAGAGGCAGGATGAACTCCCCGCCGGCGCGCTCGCTGAGCAGCCGCCGGGCGCGCGCGATCCCGCGGTTCTCCTCGAAGTGGACCGCGATCCGCGGGTGGTCCAGGGCCGCGAGCCGCTCGAGGACGCGGCGCGAGAGGTCGTCGCCGCCGTCCCAGAGCAGCGACAGGCGCCAGTCGGTCGAGGTCTGGTGGAGCACCGACTCGACGCAGGGGATGAGGAAGCTCCCCTTGAAGACCGGCGTCTCGACCGAGACGGCGCCGGGCTCGACCGTGACGATCTCTTCCATCCGCGCCCGCCAGGCGAGGAGCCGCTCGGCGAACGCCTCGATCTCCGCCTCCTGCTCCGCCGCCGGCAGGAGCGAGAGGTCGCGGTGCCGGAGGTCCGCGAAGGGCGGCAGCGGCCCCTGCGCGTTCAGCCCGACGCGGTACAGCTCGTCGACCGCGGCGCCGGTGCGCCGGGGCCAGAAGAAGCGGCCGCGGAGCTGGCAGCTCCGACAGACCTCGAGGGCGCCGGCGCGGCGGACGTGCTGCCCCTTGCGCAGCAGGATCCGCTCCGGCGCGTCGGTGAAGAGGTTGCCGAGGTCGATCCCCTCGGCGCCGCCGTCGCGCGGGCAGAAGCGGACCGCGCCTGCGGCGTCGAGCGTCACCGTATTGACGTAGACCTGGCAGCCGGTGGGGATCGCCGCCAGCTCCGGCGGTAGCTCGATGGCAGCCGGCGGGGAGGGGTCGGGGAGCGTGAAGAGCGGGGAGTCGACCAGCTCCGCGGGGACGCCGTAATCGAGGAACGAGCGGACCCGTCGGAAGCATGCGCCGTCCGGCTCCGCCGGCAGCCAGAAGCCGAAGCGCAGGGTGGAGGCGGGGGTGGCGAGGAGATGCTCGGTGAGCGCCTGCAGCGCGCGCTCGATCCGCCCCTTGGCGCCGGGAGCGGCCTGGACCAGGAGCCGCCGCGGCCCATCGTCTTCGAGCCGGTCGAGGAGCTCGCGGGTAACCTGCTCGGGCGCGAGGAGGAGATAGACCGCGGTCGGCACCGCGGCGCTCGCGGCGAGAAAGGCGAGACAGCGGTCCCCCTCGCCGCGCTCGGCGGGGAGGAAGGCGTAGAGATCGACCCCCTCCTCCTCCTGGTCCGCCGCCACCAGCCAGGCGAGCAGCGCCGCGAGGCGCGCCCGCCCTTCGGCGGCGTAGAGGCTGCGCTCGTCCGCCGCGTCGTCCGCGGCCCCCCGCCGCGGCAGCAGGATCAGGTCCATGGCGATCGCCTCACGCCGGCAGCCCCAGCTCGGCGAGGCTCCAGAACGGCTCGACGGCGGCCGGCGGCGGGGCCGCCTCCCCGCCGTAGAGCCGCGCGTCGCGCCGCGCCAGCCGCTCGAGCCGGCGGCGGTCGGCGGCGGTGAAGAGCGAGCGGTGGACGTCGAGCAGCAGGAGCTTCTCCCCGAGCACGCCGGAGACGTCCTCGGCCCAGACCTCCAGCTCTGCGTAGGCGCGCTCGAAGCGGGAGAGGAAGTCGTCGGCGTGCAGGTAGGCGGCGGCGAAGGGGAAGTCCTCGTAGAAGTGGAAGCGGGTCGCGGGGAAGTAGCCCTGCTTGAAGAAATTGAGCGCGATCTCGAAGAGCATCTTGTGGTCGGAGTGCTCGCCCATGCCGGCGGGGGCGAACAGGTCGGCGGGCGGCGCCGCGGCGAGCAGCCGGTAGAGGCTCTGCGTCAGGGCGCTGCGCAGCCGCTCCTCCGCCCGTTCCAGCCGGTCTTCGGGGACGAGGCCGAGGCGGATCTCGTCGGCCGGGAAGTCGAGGCACGCCAGCTCGCAGCCGGCGATGCGCGCGCAGAGGGCCGCCTCGTCGCGGCGGATCGCCGAGACGGCGTGGACGGTGTCGAAGGCTTCCGGCAGCAGGGTCGTCGCGACCTGCGAGAAGCAGCTCACGACGGTGCAGCGCCGCCGGCCGCGGCGGTTGAGGAGGTAGCCGCCCATCGACAGGAAGCCGACTTGCGGGTGGGGCGAGAGGACGACGATCCGCTCGCCGGCCGCCACGGCGGAAGAAGCGCCGGCGCTTGCCGGCAGCGGCCGGCCGAGCCAGACGACGTACTCCAGCGCCGCCGCCGGCAGCTCCAAGCCGGGGAAGCGCGCCTGGAGGTCGCGGTAGGCCGTCCGCCCGTCGCAGGCGCGGCAGAGCGGGGCGGCTTCGGCGGGGAGCTCGGCCCACAGGCCGGCGCCCAGCCAGGCGCCGTCGGCGGCGAAGCCGGCGTGCGGCAGGAGGCGCGGGTAGGCGTCGGGGTGGAGCGCCTGCACTAACCGGCCTCGAGCAGGTGGGAGAGGTCGTGGAGGTAGACCCGGGGATCGCGCAAGAGCGGGTCGCGCAGCAGCTCGCGCAGCTCGCCGTGCTCGGGGTGGTCCGGGGCCTGCACCGCCCGGCGGGCGTAGTCCGCGGCGGAGTAGGTCCCCCAGTTGACGAGCTGCTTGAAGCAGACGACGTCGCAGCCCAGCTCACGCCCCAGCTCGGCGAAGGCCCGCATCTCGCGGAAGTTGTTGGCCTGGACGACGAAGTGCAACTCGAAGCGCGCCAGCTCGCCGGCGGCGCGCAGACCGCCGAGGAAGCGGAGGTTCGCCAGGAGCTGCGCGAAGTCGCCGCCGCGGTTGGCGGCGTAGGTCGCCGGCGTCGCGGCGTCGACCGAGACGTCGACGCTGTCGACCGCCTGGTGGCAGATCGAGCGCCAGGTCTCCTCGTTCAGCAGCAGGCCGTTGGTCGAGAGCGTGATGCGCAGCCCGGGGATCGCCGCCGGGTCGAAAGTGCGCAGGAACGAGAGGTAGAGGCGGCTGCTGAAGGGATCGCCGCTGCCGGTGATGATCAGCCGCTCGGCGTCGCGCAGGTGGCGGCCGAGGACCCGCTCGTGGATGACGCTCGCCCGCTGCCGCGCCTTCCCCCGCAGCACGATGAAGTCGCTGCGGCAGGAGGGGCAGGCGAGGTTGCAGGAACGGTCGTAGGAGAGGTTCATGATGCGCGGTCCGTGGTCGAGGCGGGTGATCCGCTCGGAGATGATCCGCCGGTGCTCGGGGTGGGCCACCTCCTCGACGCGCGGCAGGGCGCGCTGCTGCAGCAGCCCGCAGGTCGACTCGCAGCAGTAGGCGAAGGTGCCGTCGAGAATCGACTCGCGGACGGCAACCGCGGTGGGCGAGTTCCAGGCGCTCATCAGGTCCTGCCCGTCGAGACGGCCGACGCTCTGCGGCAGGAGCTGTGGGCAGCAGAGGTAGAGCTGGCCGAGGGGGTCGATCTGCGCGTACTGGAACGGCTGCGCGCAGAAGAGGCCGGCGAACTTGGCGCCGTGCGCCTCGGCCGCCGGCAGCCCGCTCACGGTCCCCGTCTCGACCGGCGGCGGCAGCCCCGCCAGCAGCTCCTTGAGCCGGGCGCCGAGCGGGTCGCTTGCCGTCTCGACCTGGAGCAGGCTGTCGAGCCCGAGGCCGGCGAGGGCGCCCCGCTGCGCCGCGTCGAGGCCGGCGGCCAGCCGCTCGCCGGCCCGCGCCGCGATCCGCCCCCCCTCCTCGAGATAGCTCGCGCCCGCACCCGCCGCGCGCTCGCCGCCCAAGTAGGCGAGGAAGGCCCCCTCCAGCGCCGCCGCCAGCTCCGGAGCGTCGTCCCACCGCCGCGCGAGGAAGGCGAGCGGCGAGGGCTTGCCGTCGGCGGTGCCCCGCCCGCAGACCGCGGCGAACCCCTCCTTGGCGGCGCTCAGCAGCGTTTCGGCCTGGAGCGCCTGCTCAGGGTCGAGGCGCAGCGACGAGCGGAAGGTCGTCCATTCCATGACCGGTTCCCGGCCAGATCGCGAGCCCGCGCGGGGCGTCGTCCCGTTCGCGCGCGGGGCAGAAGTCGCAGCCCCGGCAGAAGTCCCGCTGCTCCCCCCGGACGTAGCCGAGGAGCTTCTCGAAGTGCATCTGCTGCAGGCTCTTCTGGCGCAGGTTCCCGTACGAGGTCTGCCGCCGGTAGTCCATGGCGCAGAGCCGCATCTCGCCGTCGGCGGAGATGAACATCAGCGAGCGGGCGATCTTGCACAGGTTGTCCTCTTCCGCGTGGTCGCGGAAGATGTCCACCGCCACCAGCGGATCGCCGCGGTAGGCGGCGGCGAAGCCTTCCAGGGACGCCGACTTGATCTCCGCCCCCAGCAACCCGGCCCGGTTGTTGACCGGGTGGAGCCAGATCTGCGACGGGCCGCGCGGCCGCCAGTACTCGACGAAGGCCGCGACCTCGTGCTGGTTCGCGGTGCAGACGACGAAGCTGACGTGCACCCGCACCTGCGGCCAGGCGCGGCGGCGCAGCTCCAGGATCTCCTCCAGGTTGGCGACGATGCGGTCGAAGCGCTTCAGCTTCATCACCCGCCGGTGGGTCTCGGCGGTGGCGGCGTTGAGGCTGAAGTTGAAGCTCCCGAGCCCCAGCGCGGCCAGCTCCTCGAAGCGCCGCGGGGTGAGGAGCTCGCCGTTGGTGGTCATGGCGACGAAGGCGCCGGCCTCGGCCAGCGTGCTGACGATGCGGTCGAGCTGCGGGTGGAGGGTCGACTCGCCGATGCCGCAGAGCACGACCTGCCACCGTTTTGGCTCCCCCCGCAGCTCGTCGGCGAGCCGCTCGACGACCTCCAGGTCGAGGTAGCGCTTGCGGTCTGGCATCACCTCGCGCGGGCAGAAGCCGCAGACCGCGTTGCAGGCCGAGGTCACCTCCAGGTCGATCGTCACGTCGCTCAGGTCGCCGAGCGTCTGGTACTGGAAGAAGTCGGTTGAACAGACCACCTCGGGCCCGCGCTCCGCGCCGGCGAAGACGGTGACCGCGCGCTGGAAGTTGCCGCGCAGCTGGAAGCGGCGCTCCACCCGCCGCCAGGCCGGCGGGCAGAAGCGGGTCTCCAGGTTCCGGAAGTGCGCCAGCGCCTCGTCGACCTCGAAACGGAGCGTCAGGTTCTTGGTCGACAGCCGGCGCAGGTAGAGGGCCCGGTCGAGGAGGCAGGTCTCGATCCCGGCGCGGTCGAGCTGGTGGAAGAGGATCGTGTCCTCGCCCGCGCGGTGGAGGTCCTCGTCCCACTCGTACCCTCCCACCTCGGCGAGCGTCGCCCGCGCCACCGCGTAGGGCTGGGTGATCTCCAGCGGATCGTTGGGGATGCCGTCGATCAGGTAGCGCTTCCGCGGCGGCAGCTCCTCCGCGACCAGGCCGACGATCCGCGCGCCGGCCCGGAAGCAGCGCGCCTCGGGGTGGCGGCGGGCGGCGGCGGCGAAGACCGCCAAGGCGTCTGGCAGCAGCACGTCGTCGTCGTCGATGGTGACGACGAAGTCGCCTCCGGCCCGCTCGGCCAGGCTTCGCCGGGTCGGTCCGGTCCCCCGGTTCTCCTGCCAGGTGCAGACGATGCGCAGGTCGGCGAAGTCGGCGAGGATGGCGCGGATCCGCGCCGCCGCGGCGGGGGGCGGGCCGTCGACGGCGAGCAGCAGCTCCCAGTGGGGCCAGGTCTGATCGCGCACCGAGCGCACCATGTCGGCCAGGAAGTCCGGCTTGAAGACCGGGCAGACGACGCTGAAGCGCGGGAAGGCGGCCGCGGGCTCGCCGTTGCGGGCCGGCGGAGCGGAGACGAAGCGGCTGTGGCTCTCCAGCCGGAACTGCGGAGGGACGGCCGCGGTCGGGTGGCGCCGCCGCCAGTCGGCGTAGTCGGCGCGCAGCGCCTCCCGCCGGTGGAACACCAGCTCGCCGGCCCAGGCGCGGGGGTCGAAGCGCGGCTCGAGGCCGCCGAGCAGGAGCGCGGGGCGGCCGGCCGCGGCCAGCTCGCGGCCGAGCGCGAGCAGCGCGAACTCCGGCGTGCGGCAGGCGAGCGCCGCCTCGGACGCGCGGAGCACGTCACGCCCGGCGAGGCAGAGCCAGGAGGGGAGGAGGGCCGCGGCGGCCGGGCAGGCCTCCGCTCCCGCCGCGAGGCCGAGCACGCTGCGCAGCGCCGGGGTCCAGAAGCTCAGCGCGGGGGCGTCCCGCCAGGCCGCCGCCGCTTCGAGGACGCGCCGCCAGCCGTCCGCGTCGAGGGCGACCGCGTCATCGAGGAAGAAGACGCGGCGGGCCGCGCCGTCGAGGAGCTGGGCGCGGATCGCCGCGAGGTCGTCGCCGAGGCGGTAGCGGACGACCTCGCCGCAGCCCCCCTCGCCCGGGGCGGGCGGCGCCGCCGCCGCGGCGCGGCCGCCGAAGCCCTTCCGCAGGAAGACGTCGATCCGCTCCGGTGCGGCGGTCACAACGGGGCGACCTCGCCGGCGTAGTCCATCCTCTGGCGGAGGTCGGCGTGCTCGGGCATGTGGCCCCACTCCGCCTCGAATATCCGGAAGTTGTGGAAGACGATGTCGCTTTTCTCGTCCTGCGTCTTCTCGGTGTAGGTGGCATGCCCCTGGTGGTAGACGAAGCAGTCCTCGCGGACCACCAGGCGGTAGCCGAGCTGCCGCAATTGGCAGGAGAGGGCGAGGTCCTCGAAGTAGCCGTGGCGGTAGGCGAGGCCGAACAGCCCCACCCGCTCGAAGAGCCCCCGTTCGAGGGCCAGGCACATGCCGGTCAGGTAGGGCGCCGCGGTGATCGTCCCGGCCGGGACCGGGCGCAGGCGGCGGAACCGGCGGTCGAGGTCCGCGCCGGGGTCCACGGCCGCCTCCGGGCGCAGGCCGGCGAGCGCCGGCCGGTACTGGAAGAGGTCCGTGGGATGGTTCGACACCGGCGCTGCGGCGCCCACCAGCGGGTCGGCCATCGCTTCCAGCAGCCGGAGGTCGAAGCCCGGCGTGACCACCGCGTCGCTGTTGAGGAAAAGGACGTACGGGCGCCGGCCGGCGCGGAAGCCCGCGCACAGGGCCTCCTTGTAGCCCCGGTTCTCGGGCAGCGTCACGACCTCGATCGGCCGCCCGGCCCGCGCCACGAACTCGTCGACGGCGTGCCGCTCCCACGGCCGCGACCCGTCGTCGATCAGGACGACGTGATGCCGTCTCCCGATCGCCGCGAGCAGGGCGCGCAGGCAGCGGAGGAGGACCTCGTGCTTGTTGAAGAAGGGCACGAGGACGTCCGCCTCGGGCGGCGCCGGCCGCGCCGGCCAGCGGCCGGTCACTTGCCCTTGGCTTGTTGCGCCTCGAGCTGCTTCGCCAACTGGCTCATCTGCACGTGCTTGGCAATGACCACCTCGGCGAGCTTCTTCATCTGCAGGTGCTTGGCAATGACCACCTCGGCGAGCTTCTTCATCTGCACGTGCTTGGCGATGATCACCTCGGCCACTTTCTTCGCCCGCAGGGCCTCGGCGCGCTCGAGATGGGCGCGCTGCTCCTCGGTCAGGTACTCACCTTTGTTGCTCATCGCGTCCCCTTTCGTTGGGTTGGTTGGTTGGTGGAACGGCGGTCAGGACCTCCTCGACGATGGCGCGCGGCTTCGGCAGGGCGGAGCGCTGCCGCCGCCAGCGGCGGCAGGCCCGCTTCAGGGCGGCGCGGCGCTCGTCGTCGAACAGCAGCGCGGCCGCGCGGTCGACCACTTCGGTCTCATTCAAGACTTCCGCCACTTCGTAGCAGCTGGCGATGCCGAAGCGCCGCTCGAGCGCCTCGGAGATCTCGCACATGCCGTAGGGGAAAACGCGGTAGGGAAAAAAGCGGCCCGCCAGGAAACTGCCGGCCTCCAGGCCGCGGCTCGCCTCGGAGTTGGCGAGCAGGAGGGCCGGCGTGCCGAGATGGAAGGCGTCGACGATGCAGGAGAGCAGCGAGTCGGCGAGATAGAGGTCGGCGGCGCCGACCAGGGCCAGGAACTCCTCGTAGGGGACGAACGGCACCTGCCGCACGTGCGCGAGGCCGGCCAGCTCGGGGAGCGGCCGCGGCGCCAGCACGAAGACCTGCGCGCGGTCGAGCGGCGGGCGCGCGAGCAGCCCGCCGAGGTGTCGGTAGTAGCCGGGGAAGTGCTCCTGGATGTAGTCGAAGCGGTTGCGGGAGACGGCGTAGACCAGCATCCGCTTGTCCGGGTCACCGCCGTGGCGGGCGAGGGTCTCGGCGCGCGGGCGCCGGCGCGCCGCGGCATAGGCGCGGCGGGCGCGGAAGTGGCGGGCGTTCGGGCTCGTGGGTTCGAGCGACATGTAGCGCAAGGCCCATACCCAGTGCGGCACGGCCGCGAACCGTTTCGCCTCGGCGCTCCCCGGCAGGCGCAGGTCGAAGCCGATTTCGAAGGGGTCGAATGACAGCACCGGCACGCCGAGGTCGTGCGGCTCGAGCGGGAAGGAGCCGAAGGTCGCCCCTTCCTGGCCGGGGAGGTTCCAGAAGCCGTTGCAGGCGACGACGACGGCGTCCGCCGCGAAGCGCTCGACGGCGGCGAGGATCGTCTCCCGGACGTGGACCTCGGGCGCGAAGAAGAACCGCTCGTCGCGCGGATCGAGAAACGGCGCCAGCCGCGGGCTGAGGACGAACCCGTAGCGGTAACGCCGGTGCCCCAGGTCCGCGATCCAGGCCTGGCAGAGCGACAGGTCGCCCATGTTGGAGCCCGTCGTGACGACGAACAACAGCTTCCGCATCCGCGCCTCCCTCCCGACAGCAACGCCCCGCTCCCGCTGCGCGCGCGGCAGGCGGCGTGTCAAGCCTTCTTCCGAAGTTGCTTCTTTATCTCCTTGCGGGAGGCACTGTCAAGGGGAGTAGGCGGGAGATCGGAACGAAAAGACGCAGACGCCCTGAACCCGCGTGCGCAGCGAGCCGGGTCGGTTCTACGCCGGCCTCGACCGGGCAGGGGGCTGTTCACGATCCTGCGGACGCGGTAGGCGCGAGCCAGGAGGCGACCAGGCGGTCCCAGTCGCCGCGCGCCCGCAGCACGGCCTCGATCATCTCGCGCACCGCCTCGCGGCCGCCGGCGTTGGCGAGGAGGCGGTGGACCCGCTCGCGCACGTCGGCGACGGCGTCGGCCGGCGCGAAGGAGAGGCCGCAGCGGGCGAGCACCGGCAGATCGAGGAGGTCGTCGCCGGCGTAGGCCACCCGGTTGGGGTCGGCGCGGTGCGCGGCGAGGAACTCGGTGAAGGCGGCGGCCTTGTCGGAACGCTCGAGGATCACCGCGTCGAGCTCCAGCTCGCGCGCGCGGGTGGCCAGGGCCGCCGACCCCCGGCCGGAGAGGATCCCCACCTTCAGGCCCGCCTCGCGCGCCAGCCGCAGCGCCAGGCCGTCGCGCACGTGGAAGGCCTTGAGCTCCTCGCCCGCGGGGCCGTAGAGGAGCAGGCCCTCGGTCAGCACGCCGTCGACGTCGACGAGCAGCCACTCGAGCTCCCGCGCCCGCCGCGCGAACTCCTCCTCGCCCAGGCGGCGGGTCAGAAGAGCTCCAGCTTCCAGAGGTCGTGGAGGTGGACGATCCCCTCGAGCCGTCCGGCCGCGTCGCAGACGAAGAGCGAGGTGATGCGGTGCTCCTCCATCTCGTTGAGCGCCGCGCCGGCCAGCTCCTCGCCGGCGATCGTGCGCGGCCGCGGGTGCATGCACTCGCCGGCGGTGCGGCGGAGCACCGCGTCCTCGTCGCGCTCGAGGAGGCGGCGGAGGTCGCCGTCCGAGATGCAGCCGAGGAGCCGCCCGTCCTCGTCGACGACGGCGGTGATCCCCAGCTTCTTGGCCGACATCTCGTAGATCGCCTCGCGCATCGGCGTCGCCAGCGCGACCCGCGGCAGCGCCTCGCCGGCGTGCATCAGCTCGGAGACCTTGAGCAGCCGCTTGCCGATGCGGCCGGCGGGGTGGAGGCGGGCGAAGTCCTCGCGGGTGAAGCCGCGGGCCTCGAGCAGGGCCATGGCGAGGGCGTCGCCGAGGGCCAGCATCGCGGTGGTCGAGGCTGTCGGCGCGAGGTTGAGCGGGCAGGCCTCGCGGTCGATCGCCACCGGCAGGTGGACCTCGGCGTAGCGCGCGAGCGGGCTCTCCTCGCTGCCGGTCATGGCGACGAGCGGCACGCCCAGCCGCTTCAACGTCTGCACCAGGGCGAGGAGCTCCTCGGTCGTCCCCGAGTAGGAGGCGGCGAGCACGACGTCCCCCTCGACGATGGCGCCGAGGTCGCCGTGCACGGCCTCCGCCGGGTGGAGGAAGAGCGCCGGCGTGCCGGTCGAGGAGAGCGTCGCCGCCACCTTGCGCAGCACGATGCCGCTCTTGCCCATGCCGGTGCAGACGACACGCCCGGCGCAGCCGCGCAGCAGCTCGACCGCGCGGTCGAAGCGCTCGTCGAGCTGCCCGAGCAGCCCGCGGATCGCCGCCGCCTCGGTCTCCAGCACCTCGGCGGCGACCTCGCGCGGCGACCGCCCCGCCGCGGCCGTGGCCGCCGGCTCGGGCCGGCTCACGCCGGCACCGCCGCGTCCGCCAGCGCCCGCCGCAGAGCGGCCAGAGAGGCGAGGAGCGCCTCGGCGCGGCGCGGGTCGAGCTGCACGGCGCGGTCGGAGAGGGCGCGGTCGGGGTCGGGGTGGACCTCGAGGAAGACGCCGTCGGCGCCGGCGGCCACCGCGGCGCGCGCCAGCGGCTCGGCGAAGCGCCGGTCGCCGCCGCTCTCCTCGGCCTCGGCGCCCGGGAGCTGGAGCGAGTGGGTGACGTCGTAGAGCACCGGGATGCCGTCCTTGTGGAGGAGCGCGAAGGAGCGCATGTCGACGACCAGGTTGTGGTAGCCGAAGGAGACGCCGCGCTCGGTGACGGTCACTCGCTCGTTGCCGGCGCTGCGCGCCTTCTCGACCACGCGGCGCATGTCGTCCGGCGCCATGAACTGCCCCTTCTTGACGTTCAGCGCCCGCCCGGTGCGCGCCGCCTCGACGACCAGGTCGGTCTGCCGGCAGAGGAACGCCGGGATCTGCAGGACGTCGCACACCTCGGCGGCCGGCGCGCACTGCGCCGGCTCGTGGACGTCGGTGAGGATCGGGAGCCCGGTCTCGGCGCGCACCGCGGCGAGCACGCGGAGCCCCTCGCTCAGCCCCGGGCCGCGGTAGCTGGCAATCGAGCTGCGGTTGGCCTTGTCGAAGGAGGACTTGAAGACCAGCGGCACGCCGGTGCGCCGGGCGATCCCGGCGAGGAGGCGCGCGGTCTCGAGCGTCCGCTCCGGGCTCTCGATGACGCACGGCCCGGCGATCGCCGGCAGCGTCCCCCCGCCCCCTCCGACGACGATCCCCGGCGCGAGCTCAACGGCGCGGGCTCCGCTCAGTGCTCGAGTCCCCCGCCGTTGGCCTTCGGCACGGGCCGGCGGGCGGCGGTGTCGGCGGCGAGGCCCTCGGGGACGCTCTCGCCCGCCGTCGCGATGCCGGCGAGCTCCGCCGCGGGCAGCCCCAGGTCGCGCTCCGCGTCGCCGCGGCGCGCTGCGTGGGCCAGCGCCGCCGCGATGTAGGAGACGAAGAGCGGGTGCGGCTCGGTGGGCCGGGACTTGTACTCGGGGTGGAACTGGCAGCCGAGGAACCAGGGGTGGTTCGGGTCCTCGACCATCTCGACGAACCTGCCGTCCGGCGAGAGGCCGGCGATGGTGAGCCCGCCGTCGCGCAGGGCGTCGAGGTACTTCTGGTTGACCTCGTAGCGGTGGCGGTGGCGCTCGCTGATCTCGGGAACGCCGTAGATCTTGCGCGCCAGCGACCCCTCCTTGAGACGGCAGGGGTAGGCGCCGAGCCGCATCGTCCCGCCCAGCTCCTCGACCCCCAGGAGGTCGCGCAGCTTGTAGATCACCGGGTGCTCGGTCTCGGGGTCGAACTCCGACGAGGTCGCTTCCTTGATGCCGCTGACGTTGCGCGCCCACTCGATGACCATGCACTGCATCCCCAGGCAGATGCCGAAGAAAGGGACCTTGTGCTCGCGGGCGTAGCGGATGGCGCGGATCTTCCCCTCGGTGCCGCGGTGGCCGAAGCCGATGGGGACGAGCAGGGCGTCGACCTCGAAGACCTCGCGCGGCCAGCTTCCGGACTCCATCTGCTCGGCGTTGATGTAGACCAGCTCGACCGCCGCGTCGTTGGCGACGCCGCCGTGGATCAACGCCTCGTTCAAGCTCTTGTAGGAGTCGGGGAACTCGACGTACTTGCCGACGATCCCCACCCGCACCCGGTGCGTCGGGTTCTTGACCCGCGCCACCAGCGCCTCCCAGCGCGACAGGTCGCGGTCGTAGTGGGGGAGGTTGAGCAGGTCGAGGAGGATGTCGTCCATCCCCTCGCGGCAGAACATCAGCGGCACCTCGTAGATCGTCTGCACGTCGCGCGCGGCGATGACGGCGCGCGGATCGACGTTGCAGAAGAGGGCGATCTTCTTCTTCATCTCCTCGGGCAGGTGGCGGTCGACGCGGCAGAGGAGGAGGTCGGCCACGATGCCGATCTCGCGCAGCTCGCGCACCGAGTGCTGCGTCGGCTTGGTCTTGAGCTCGTCGGCGGCGGCGATGTAGGGGACGAGCGTCAGGTGGATGTTGACGGCGTTGCCGCGCCCCAGCTCCTGGCGGAACTGCCGGATCGCCTCGAGGAAGGGGAGCGACTCGATGTCGCCCACGGTGCCGCCGATCTCGACGATGACGATGTCGATCTCGCGCTCGGCCGCGACGGCGCGCATGGCGTCCTTGATCTCGTCGGTGATGTGGGGGACGACCTGCACCGTCTTGCCCAGGTAGTCGCCGCGCCGCTCCTTGTTGATGACCGACTCGTAGATCTTGCCGGTGGTGTAGTTGTGGAGCTTGCTCGTGGTGGTGTGGGTGAAGCGCTCGTAGTGGCCGAGGTCGAGGTCGGTCTCGGCCCCGTCGTCGGTGACGAAGACCTCGCCGTGCTGGTACGGCGACATGGTGCCCGGATCGACGTTGACGTAGGGGTCGAACTTCATCAGCGTGACCGAGAAGCCCCGCGCCTCGAGGACGGCGCCCACCGAGGCGGCGGCCACCCCCTTGCCGAGGGAGGACACGACGCCGCCGGTGACGAAGATGTACTTGGTCATGGTCGCCGGTCTCCTGAGAGGATCTGGGAGGGGGGAGAGGGCTCGGTGACGGAAGCCAGAGCCTGCTCGGCACGCGCCAAGTCCTCGGCGGTGTCGACGCCTTGCGCCGCCCCTTCGACGAGCAGCACGCGAATCGCGATCCCGTGCTCGAGGGCGCGGAGCTGCTCGAGCGATTCGCTTCGCTCGAGCGGGGTAGGATCCAGGGCGGCGAGCTGGAGCAGGGCCGCGCGCTGGTAGCCGTAGACGCCCAGATGCTTGAGCCGCGTGGCGTTTCCCTCGCGCGCGAAGGGAATCGCCGCGCGGCTGAAGTACAGGGCATGGCCGCGCCGGTCGAGCACCACCTTCACCACGTGGGAGCTCTCCGTTTCCTCGGCCGTCGCCGGCGCGGCGAGGGTGACCACCGGGTCGCCGGGGTGGTCGCGCAGGTGCTCGGCGACGCGGCGGACGGCCTCGGGGTCGATCAGCGGCTCGTCCCCCTGGACGTTGACGACCGCGGCGGCGTCCCAGCGCCGAGCGGCGTGGGCGATGCGGTCGGTGCCGCTCGGGCAGTCGGCCGGGGTCATCTCCCACTCGCCGCCGAACGCCTCCACGGCGCGGGCGATGCGCTCGTCGTCGGTCAGGACGACGACTCGGTCGAGCCCGCGCGCCTGCGCCACGCGGCGGTAGACGTGCTCGATGAGCGGCCGGCCCGCGAGGTGGAGGAGGGGCTTTCCGGGAAGACGGGTCGAAGCGTAGCGGGCGGGGATCGCGCCCACGACACCGCCGCCGCCGGAGGGAGCAGGCGGAGGGGGCGAAGGCTCGTGGGGGTGCACGGCCTAATGTAAGGCGAAGGCGCGGAGGGTGTCAAACGGCGCGGCGGCGACCCAGTGGATCCGGGCGCGCCGCGAGTAGAGCCAGGCGCGGACCGAGTGGATTCAGGCCGGGACTCAGTAGAGCGGGGCGGGGACTCAGTAGATCGCGGCCAGGACCCAGTGGATCCAGGCGCGCTCCCAGTCGCTTCAGGCCGGAAGCGAGTCGATCTCGGCGCGGACTCAGTCGATCCAGGCGGCGACCCAGTAGATCCAGGGCCCGCACGGCCGAAGGCGGGATCAGTCCGAGCCTTCCGGCTCGCCTCCGGGCCGCGTCGAGGGCCCGTCCAGCCCACGCGCCGCCAGCTCGCGGCGGATCTCCTTGCGCAGCAGGTCCGTCAGCTCCTCGGCCGTCGCGGGCATCCGCCAGTGGACCGCCCTCCCCTCCTCCGGCTCCCGCCCGCGGCGCGCCTCCGCCAGCACGTCTTCCACGGTGCGCGTCGCGGCCGCGGTGGTCTCCGGGCAGCCGGCCTCCAGCAGCTCGCCAGGGGAGACGCCGAAGAGCTCCGCGAAGGCGAGGAGGTGCCGGAGATGGAGCTCGGCCTGGCCGCGGAACAGCTTGTTGAGGTTGCCGTGCCCGATGCCGAGGCGGTCCTCGATCTGGCGTCGCGAGAGCGGGAGCCGCTCCACCCTCGCCTGCAGCAGCCGGCGCAGCGTGCGAATGTCGTTTTCCTTCATAGGTACGTCGGATCTTAGCCCTTCATTGGCCGTTCGGCAAGGGGCGATGGTAGGGTCCGTTCCGATGGAAGCAAACACCGCGGGACGGGCGATCCTCGTCGCGACCCTGACGGAGGCGCCCACCGCGCCGGCGCTCGCGGCGCTCGCCGCGGAGGCCGACTGGCTGGAGGTGCGGGCCGACCTCGTGGGGGAGCTCGACCCCGCGCCGCTGCGCGCCGGGTTCCCGGGACCGCTCCTCTACACGCTCAGGAGCCGCGCCGAAGGCGGCGGGTTCGACGGGTCGCCCGAGCGGCGGCGGCGGCGCCTGCTGGAGGCGGCCGAGCGCTACGACCTGCTCGACCTCGAGTGCGAGCGCGACGTCTCGTCCGAGCTCCTCGCCGCCGTCCCGCCCGAGCGCCGTCTGCTCTCCTGGCACGGCCCGGCGGCGCCGCTGCCGGCCCTCCAGGCGCGCGGCGAGCGGATGACCGCCGTGCCGGCGCGCGTCTACAAGCTCGTCCCCGCCGCGGCGCAGAGCGGCGAGGAGCTGGTGCCGCTCCAGCTCCTCGACGGCCTGCGGCGGGCGGACGTCGCCGCCTTCGCGTCGGGACCGCTCGGGCTCTGGACCCGGCTCGTCGCGCCGCGTCTCGGCGCGCCGCTGGTCTTCGGCGCCGCCGGCGACCGCCCCGGCGCGCCGGGACAGCCCACGCTCGCCCGCCTGCGCGCCGACTACGGGCTCCCCGAGCTGCCGCCCGTCGAGGCGCTCTTCGGCGTCGCCGGCAACCCGGTCGCGGCGTCGCTCTCGCCGCGCCTGCACAACGCGGCCTACCGCGCGCTCGGCATCCCCGCCCTCTACCTGCCGTTTCATGCCGAGTCGTTCGGCGACTTCTGGCTGGAGGTCGTGGAAGGGGGCGTCCTCGAGGGGCTGGGGCTGCCGCTGCGCGGGCTCTCGGTGACCGCGCCGCACAAGGAGGCGGCGCTCGCCCTCGCCGGCGCCGAGAGCCCCCTGGCCGCCCGCATCGGCGCCGCCAACACGCTGGTCTGCCGCGACGGCGTCTGGGAGGCCGAGGCCACCGATCCGGACGGCGTCCTGCTGCCGCTCGCCGAGCGCGGCGTCGAGCCGGCGGGCCTCGCGGCGGCGG
>DASUNQ010000236.1:0-2117 GCA_036277075.1 Thermoanaerobaculia bacterium | reverse complement strand
GCCAGCCGCTCAAGGACAAGGCGTTCGGCCGCTGCATCGGGAAATCGCGGCCGGCGAGATGGAGCCGCGCCAGGGCCTCGCCGACCGCGCCGCAATGGCGGGCGGTCGGGCGGCGGATCGACAGGCCGTCGAGGAAGTTGATGATCGCCGCGGGCCGCCCGGCGACGCGGCCGAGCGGCTGCCCGCTCCGGTTGCGCACCGGCTGCGGGCAGGTCAGCCCGCGCCCGGCCAGGTGCTCCATCAGGCCGAGGAAAAACGGCAGATCGGCCTCCCGCACCCGCTTCTCGTACAGCGTCAGGATGAACGAGCCGCCGCTGGTGTGCAGGAAGTAATTGGTGTTCTCGACCCCCTCGGCGATGCCCTTGCACGACAGCACCGTGCCGATATCGTAGGTGGCGATGAACGCCGACAGCTCCTCGTCCGTGACCTCCGTGTAGACGGCCACGGCTACTCCGCCGCCTCGCCGCGCAGGCCCCGCGGCAGCGGGAAGATCATGTTCTCCTCGGTCGTGACCACCGTCTCGACCTTGAGGGTGTAGCGCTCGGCGAACGCGTCGAGGATCTCTTCGACCAGCACCTCGGGAGCGGATGCGCCGGCCGTGACGCCGAGTCGGCGGATAGCGGCGAATTCGGACCAGTCGAGATCGCCGGCGCGCAGGACCAGCCGCGCGAGCGGGCAGCCGGCCCGCTCCGCCACCTCGCGCAGCCGCTGCGAGTTCGACGAGTTCTGCGAGCCGACCACGATCATGGCGTCAACCTGCGGCGCCACGCGCTTGACCGCCTCCTGGCGGTTGGTGGTGGCGTAGCAGATGTCCTCCTTGTGCGGCGCGACGATCTCGGGGAAGCGCCGCGTCAGCGCCTCGGCGATCTCCCGCGTGTCGTCCACGGACAGGGTCGTCTGCGTGACATAGGCGAGGTTCGACGAATCGGCCGGCGCGATGCGAGCGACGTCGTCGAGCGATTCGACGAGGGTGATCGACCCGCTCGGCAATTGCCCCATGGTGCCGGCGACCTCGGGATGGCCGGCATGGCCGATCAGGATGACGTGCCGCCCGCGCCGGTAATGGATCTCGGCCTCGCGATGCACCTTCGTCACCAAAGGACAGGTCGCGTCGATGGTCATGAGGCGGCGGGAGACCGCCTGCGCCGGCACCGATTTCGCCACCCCGTGCGCCGAGAAGATCACCGGGGCGCCGGTATCGGGCACCTCGTCCAGCTCGTGCACGAAGATCGCGCCTTTGCGGCGGAGGCTCTCGACCACGTATTTGTTATGGACGATCTCGTGGCGCACATAGACCGGCGCCCCGTAGCGGACGAGCGCCTTCTCGACGGCATCGATGGCCCGCACCACCCCGGCGCAGAAGCCGCGCGGGGCGCAGAGCAGGACGTCGAGGGGGGGTAGGGACACCTCTGACATATGGGCCGGATGTGCGAGACCGCCCGGGGCGTGTCAAGCGGAGAGGTGCGGCAAACCGGCGATCGGGCTAGGTTCCGGGGGCGCCCTCGCCCTCCGGGGCAATTGACAGTATGGGAAGCGGCTCCGCCCCGCGACCTCTTGCCGTTCCCTCCCGAAGTCAGCACGCCGCCATGGCCAGCGCCGCCTCGCATGCCAGCTTCCTGCCGCCGGTCCTGGTGTTCTGCACCGCCGCCGTGGTGGCGGTTCCGATCTTCCGGCGTCTCGGCCAGAGCGCCGTGCTCGGCTATCTCGCCGCCGGGGTGGTCATCGGACCGTCCGGCCTGTCGCTGATCTCGCACCCCGAGACGCTGCTCGGCGTGGCAGAACTCGGCGTCGTGCTCCTCCTGTTCCTGGTCGGGCTCGAGCTCAAGGTGTCGCGCCTCCTGTCCATGCGCCGCGACATCTTCGGGCTCGGCCTCGCCCAGTTCGCCGTCACGGTCGGAGCTGTCGCCCTGACGGCCCGGTTTGCCGCAGGCCTCTCCTTCGGCGGCGCCCTCGTGGCCGCGGCGGCGCTCGCCCTGTCGGCTACGTCGGTGGGGCTGCAGATGCTAGAGGAGCGGGGCGACCTCGGGGCGGCCTACGGCCAGCGCTCCTTCGCGATCCTCCTCTTCCAGGATCTGTCGATCGCCCCGATCCTGGCCCTCATGCCGCTCCTCGCGACC
>DASUNQ010000235.1:0-25234 GCA_036277075.1 Thermoanaerobaculia bacterium | reverse complement strand
CGACGCCTCGGGGCTTCCGACCCGCGTCGCGGTCGCGCCCGGCGAGGAGCCTCTCGCGGCGGCGGTCGAGACGGCCGCCGCCGGCGCCGCGCGCGCCGTCCCGGCTCCCGACCTGCCGAGCCTCGTCGCGCTGTCCCGCGCCGCCCGCCTCTTCCTCGGCGGCGACACCGGCCCCACGCACCTGGCGCACGCGCTCGGCACGCCGGTCTTCATGGTCATGGGACCGACGCACCCCGAACGGCACGGCCCCTACGGCGCCCCCGAGCGGGCGCTGCGGCAGGCGCTGCTCCGCGACCTGCCGCCGGAGCGCGTCGCCGAGCGCGCGCTGGAAAGCCTGCGCCAAGTAGCCCCCCGGGGGGCCTGCTAGGCTGCCTCCTCTTTCCGCTGATTCGAGGGGAGATAGCGTCGGGAATGGCGACGGAAGCGCGCAGCCGCCAACAGCAGCAGCCCGCCGACAAGTTCGGTGACCTCCTCCTCAGCTCCGGCAAGATCACCGCCCGGCAGCTCCAGGAGGGGCTCGCCGCCCAGCGCGAGCAGGGGGGCCGCATCGGCACCACCCTGGTCAAGCTCGGCTACCTCTCCGAGCGCGAGCTGGTCGACTTCCTCGCCAAGCACTTCAAGGTGCCGGCCGTGGACCTCTCGAGCATCGACGTCGACGAGTCGGTGCTCAAGATCATCCCGCCCGACATCGCGCGCAAGTACACCATCCTCCCGATCTCGAAGACCGGGGCGACCGTCACCATGGCGATGATCGACCCGACCAACGTCTTCGCGATGGACGACGTCAAGTTCATGACCGGCTACAAGGTCGAGCCGGTGGTGGCCTCGGAGTCGTCGATCCGCGCCGCCATCGACCGCTACTACGGCACCACCCACGCGATCGAGCTCAAGAAGGTGATGGAGGACCTCGAGGAGAGCGGCGGCGACCTCGAGGTGCTCGACGAGGAGGAGGACCTCGACCTCCGGGCGGTCGAGGAGGAGTCCGAGCAGGCGCCGGTCGTCAAGCTGGTCAACATCATCCTGACCGACGCCATCAAGCGCGGCGCCTCCGACATCCACATCGAGCCCTACGAGCGCGACTACCGGGTGCGCTACCGCATCGACGGCATCCTCTACGAGATGATGCGGCCGCCGCTCAAGCTCAAGGAGGCGATCACCAGCCGGGCCAAGATCATGGCGCGGCTTGACATCGCCGAGAAGCGCCTGCCGCAGGACGGGCGGATCAAGATCAAGACCAAGGTCTCGGGCCGGACCAAGGACCTCGACTTCCGCGTCTCGGTGCTGCCGACGATCTTCGGCGAGAAGATCGTCATGCGGCTCCTCGACAAGGACAAGCTGATGCTCGACATGTCGAAGCTCGGGTTCGAGCCCGACTCGCTGCGTCGCTTCGAGCAAGCGATCCTGCGGCCCTACGGCATGGTGCTGGTGACCGGCCCCACCGGCTCGGGGAAGACCAACACGCTCTACTCCGCGCTGTCGCGCATCAACACTCCCGACGTCAACATCATCACCGCCGAGGACCCGGTCGAGTTCAACCTCTCGGGCATCAACCAGGTGCAGATGAAGGAGCAGATCGGCCTCAACTTCGCCGCCTCGCTGCGCTCCTTCCTGCGCCAGGACCCCAACATCATCCTGGTCGGCGAGATCCGCGACTTCGAGACCGCCGAGGTGGCGATCAAGGCGGCGATGACCGGCCACCTGGTGCTCTCGACGCTGCACACCAACGACGCCCCCTCCTCGGTCTCGCGCCTGATGAACATGGGCGTCGAGCCCTTCCTCGTCGCCACCTCGGTGCACATGGTCGTGGCGCAGCGGCTGGTGCGGCGGGTCTGCACCTTCTGCAAGGAGCCGGCGGAGCTGGCGCCGGCGGCCCTCGTCGCCGCCGGCTTCTCCGAGCACGAGGCGCGCACCGTCAAGCTCTTCCGCGGGCGCGGCTGCGAGCGCTGCAGCTCGACCGGCTACAAGGGGCGGGTGGGGCTCTACGAGGTGATGGACGTCGACGAGGAGACGCGGGACCTGATCCTCGCCGGCGGCACCGCCAGCGAGCTGCGGCAGAAGGCGATCGAGCGTGGCATGCTCACGCTGCGCGGCAGCGGCCTACAGAAGGTGCGCGAAGGGATGACGACGATCGACGAGGTGCTGCGCGAGACCGTAGCCTAGACCCGGGGAGGCGGTCCTCCCGCCGAGTCCGTGGGATCGCGGCGGGTGGTCTTCGTCACCCCCGTCAGGACGCCGATCCCGATCAGGCAGATGACGCCGACGGCGATCCACACCGGCGGCGCGCCGGCCAAGTAGGCCGCGAACGCGAGCCCGATGATCAGGATGATGAAACCGATCAGATAGACCGCGAAAGACGATGGCATCGCCGTTCTCCCCTGGCCGTCGAATTCAAAAGCCGCGCCAAGCGCCGACGCTCGGGTCACCGGCGGAGCCGGGGGGGACGGCCGGGCCGTCGATGAACCGCCGGTGCCACTCCTCGAGGACGAGGAGCTGCCAGAGCACGCGGTGGTGGTCGCGGCGGCCGGCGAGGTGCTCGGCGAGGAGCTCGCGCACCACCTGGGGACGGAAGTAGCCGCGCTGGAGGTGGCGGTCGCCGCCCAGGACGTCCGCGACGTACTCCCGCATCTCGCCGGCGAACATCCGCTTGAGCGGCGTCGGGAAGCCCATCTTGCCGCGGTGGACGATCTCGCGCGGCAGCAGGCCCTCGAGCCCCTTCTTGAGCACGTGCTTGGTCGTCCAGCCCTTGATCCGCAGGCGCGGCGGGATGCGCCCGCCCAACTCGACGAGACGGTGGTCGAGGAACGGCACCCGCAGCTCCAGCGAGTTGGCCATCGTCATCTTGTCGGCCTTGACCAGCAGGTCGTCGGGGAGCCAGGCCTTCAAGTCCACGTACATCATCCGCGCCAGCGCGTCCTGCCCGGCGGTGCGGTCGTACCAGGGGCGGAGGAGCTGCGGCAGCGAGCAGCCGTCGACCGCCCGCGCCAGCTCCGGGGCCACCAGCCGCTCCTTGGTCGCCCGCTCGTAGAAGGAGACGCCGAGGTAGCGCTCCTCGAGCGGCCGCTCGGCGAGGTCGGTGTACTTGCGCCACTTCGGCCCGGCGAGGCCGAGCGCGGGCGAGACGACGGCGCGAACCGCCGCCGGCAGGCGGCCGTAGCGGTCGACGGTCTGCATGTACTTCCAGATCGGGTAGCCGCCGAAGACCTCGTCCGACCCCTCGCCCGACAGCACCACGGTGACGCTCTCGCGCGCCAGCCGCGCGACGAAGAAGAGCGAGACCGCCGCCGCCTCGGTCACCGGCTCGTCGAGGTGCCAGACCAGCTCGGGCACGAACTCCTGGAACTCGCGCGGCGTCACGAAGACCTCGCGGTGGCGGGTCTGGAAGCGCTCGGCCACCTGCCGCGCGTAACGGGTCTCGTCGAAGCCGGGGCCGAAGTCGTAGGCGACGGTGAAGGTCTCGATGTCGCGGATGCCCATCTCGTGCATCAGCGCGACGACCGCCGAGGAGTCGATGCCGCCGGAGAGGAAGACGCCGAGCGGCACGTCGCTGCGCAGCTGGATGCGCACCGCGTCGCGCAGCAGCGCCATCGCCTCGCGCACGCACTCCTCCTCGTCGAGCCGCGGGTCGGGGGCGACCTCGACGTCCCACCAGGGCCGCTCCTCCACCCGCCCGTCGCGCACCGTCAGGCACCAACCGGGGCGGAGCTTGCGGATCCCGGCGAAGAGCGTCCGCTCGGTCGGCACGTAGCCGACCGAGAGGTAGGCGTCGAGCATCGGCAGGTCGACCTCGGGCCGCCCGGGCAGCACCGGCAGCAGCGCCTTGACCTCGGAGGCGAAGGCGATCCCGTCCGGCGTCTCGGCCCAGTAGAGCGGCTTGACGCCGACGTGGTCGCGGGCGAGGAAGAGGGTGCGCGCCGCGCGGTCCCAGAGCCCGAAGGCGAACATGCCGTTCAAGCTCCGCAGCATGTCCGGGCCGCGCACCTGCCAGAGGTGGAGGAGGACCTCGGTGTCGGTGGTGGTGCGGAAGGCGTGGCCGCGCGCCTCCAGCTCGCGGCGCAGCTCGACGAAGTTGTAGACCTCGCCGTTGTAGGTGATCACGGCTGCGCCGTCGGCGCTCGCCATCGGCCCGCGGCCGCGGCGGGAGGTGTCGAGGATGGTGAGGCGGCGGTGGGCGAGGCCGAGGGGGCCGTCGTAGAACGTCCCCTCGTCGTCCGGCCCGCGGTGGGCGAGCCGGGCGTGCATGGCGTTCAGCTCTTCCGGGGCGACGGGCCTCCCGGAGCGGAAGTGGAAAAGACCGGCGATGCCGCACATGTCGGTGTCTCGGCTCCCTTTTCGGCCGGCGAGGCCGGCAGCGCCAGAGCGCGCAGGCTCGCCAGGAGCTGCCCGCGCACGACCGGGCGCGAGTAGTCGGCGGCGAGCCGCCGGCGCCCATTCTGCCCCAAGCGCTCGCGCTCTGCAGGCTCGCCGAGGAGGTCGAGGATCGCGCGCACCCATTCGATGGGGTGCCCGACGAGCCAGAAGTCCTCCCCCTGCCGCCCGGTCGTCCCTGCCACGGCCCAAGGCGAAGCGACCACCGGCACCCCGACCGACCAGGCCTCCAGCACCTTGATCGGCACCCCCGAGCCGCAGCGCATCGGCGCCAGCGCCAGGGTCGCCTGCTGGAGGAGCGACCGCAGGTCGGGGGGGGAGGCGATCAGCTCGACCGCCTCCCCGGCCTCGGCCACCGCCCGGCGGACCACCGCCTGCGGGCGGTCCCCGGCCACCACCACGCGCACGTCGGGCCGGCGCTTGCGGATCTCGGGCCAGACCTCGGCCAGCCACCAGGTCACGGCGTCGACGTTGACGAAGTAGCCGAGGTTGCCGGTGATCATCAGCACCGGGCGCCCCTCGGCGGCCGCCGCGACGCGCACCGGCGGCTCCGCCGGGGCGTGCTCGGGCGTGCGCTCGCGCATCGCCAGGCGGACGACCGTCACCTTGCGCGCCAGCTCGGGCGGCAGGCGGTTCTCGAGCGCCTGCCGGTCGCGCTCGCAGACGACGAGGACGCCGGCGGCGCGCTCGACCAGCCGCCGCTCCCAGAGCGCCAGGAGGTGGGCCTCGAGGCGCAGGACCGGGCGCAGCCAGCGGCGGTCGACGTCGGCGCGCAGCGAGAAGTTGAGCGACAGGCTGTCGATGAGGTCGACCAGGAGCGGCGTCTCGCCGAAGTCGCCGAGGTGGATCGCCAGGCGCACGAGCTGGAGGATGCCGAGGTCGTGCGCCGGGGCGAGGGCGCGGAGCTTGCGGCCGAGGTCGGGCTGGTAGAAGAGGCCGCTCTGCAGCGGCAGGTTCTTGAGCACCGCCCGCCCCATGCCGGAGAGCGCCGCGGCGTGGCCGCGCTGGCGGTAGGTCTCGACGCGGTACGGCGCGTCCGGCGAGGGGGGCGGCTGGCCCGGCCCCGGCTCCGGCGTCAGCAGGGTGACCTCGTGCTCGGCGGTCAGGAAGTCGAGCTGCTGCACCGCCCGCATCTGGTCGCCGCGGCGCGGGGGCCAGGGGTAGCGGGAGGTGACGAGGAGGATCTTCACACCAGCTTGAGCAGGTGTCCGAGCTTGTCGCGCTTGGCGCGCAGGTAGTCGCGGGTGCTCTCGGTGGGGGCGACCTCGAGGGGCACGCGCTCGGCGATCTCGAGCCCGTAGCCGGCGAGGCCGACATACTTGCTCGGGTTGTTGGTCATCAGACGCATCTTGCGCACGCTGAGGTCGCGCAGGATCTGCGCCCCGATGCCGTAGTCGCGCTGGTCGGGGCGGAAGCCGAGCTTCTCGTTGGCCTCGACGGTGTCGTGCCCCAGCTCCTGCAGCTCGTAGGCCTTGAGCTTGTTGACCAGGCCGATGCCGCGCCCCTCCTGGAGGAGGTAGAGGAGGACGCCGCAGCCCTCCTCCGCGATCTTCGCCAGCGCCTGCTCGAGCTGATGGCCGCAATCGCAGCGCGCCGAGCCGAAGATGTCGCCGGTCAGGCACTGGCTGTGGACCCGCACCAGGACCGGCTCGTCCTCACGCGGCTCGCCCATGACCAGCGCGACGTGCTCCTCGCCGGTGGCGTCGGCGCGGTAGGCGTGGATGCGGAACTCCCCCCAGCGGGTGGGCAGGCGCGGCGCCGCCAGCCGGCGGACGAGGGTCTCGTGGCGCAGGCGGTAGCCGATGAGGTCGGCCACCGTGATCAGGAGCAGGCCGTGCTCGGCGGCGAAGCGCGCCAGGTCCGGCACCCGCGCCATCGTGCCGTCGTCGTTCATGATCTCGCAGATGACGCCCGACGGGTGGAGCCCGGCGAGGACGGCGAGGTCGACCGAGGCCTCGGTCTGCCCTGCGCGCTTGAGCACGCCGCCGCGCCGCGCCCGCAGCGGGAAGACGTGCCCGGGCCGGAGCAGGTCCTCCGGGCGGGTGCGCGGGTCGATCGCGGTGGCGATCGTGGCCGCGCGGTCGGCGGCCGAGATGCCGGTCGTCACCTTGCCGCGCGCCTCGATGGAGACGGTGAAGGCCGTGCCGAAGGTCGAGGTGTTGGTCTGCGACTCGACCATCAGCGGCAGCTCGAGCTCCTCGCACCGCGGCTCGGTCAGCGCCAGGCAGATCAGCCCGCGCCCGTTCTTGGCCATGAAGTTGATCGCCTGCGGCGTCACCTTCTCGGCCGCGATCGCCAGGTCCCCCTCGTTCTCCCGGTCCTCGTCGTCGACGATGATCACCATCCGCCCCTGGCGGATGTGCTCGACGGCCTCCTCGATGGAGGCGAAGGGGGTGGGAAGAGTCATGGGCGGGGGGCAATCCAAACGTAAAGTTTAGCGGCCCGGCCGTCGCCCGGTCAACGGAAAACGTTCAAAGGCTTGATTCTAGGCCTGGGATGTCGTGGGAGAGCTGTGGGACCGGCACGGGAGGCACGCGCCGCTTCCGCCGCAGCCGCGGGACTCTCCGTACGGAGCCGGCGATGTGCATTTCTGCCCCGGCGGAGATGTCCTCACCGCCTGGGGGGTGTGTGCGAAGCAAGGCGGGGTGTACGGCGGGTGCTGCAGGAAGTTCTTCGCCACTCGCCCCCGCTTCCGAGGCGCGGAAGGCACGCGCCGTCCGAATAGCCGGTTTCGATAGGCTACCAGACGGTGTTCGCCGTGGGTCTTTTGCAACGGACGTGGGCGCGCTTCGATCTCGCGGGATTGCGCCGCGCCTCGGCGGCCTTCGTCCTTCTCGCCGTGGCCCGCGCTCTGGCCGGGCAGGAGCCGCCGCCGGAGGCGCCGCCGATCCGGGAGCGCCTCTATCGCCTCGAGCCCGGGCCGATCGGCGAGAGCGAGCTGCGGCGGCGGTTCGAGCCCGCGCAGCTCGCCGTGCTCGAGAAGCTCAACCGCGCGGGAGTCTCGCATCTCCCGCGGCTCGAGACGCTGGTCGTCCCCGGGGAGTGGCTCGAGGACGAGCTCCGCTACAGCCCTTTTCCGCCAAGCTCCGCCTGGGCGGCCGGCCATCCGAAGGCGCTGGTCGTCGACCAGCCCGCGCAGGCCTTCGGCGCCTACGCGGCGGGGCGGCTGGTGCGCTGGGGCCCGGTCAGCTCCGGGCGCCGGCAGCACCCCACACCGTCAGGGCTCTTCCACCTGAACTGGCGCTCCCGGGGGCGCCACAGCACCGTCGACCCGGACTGGTACATGCCCTGGTACTTCAACTTCGACAACGACCGCGGCCTCGCCCTGCACCAGTTCACGCTCCCGGGCCGCCCCGCCAGCCACGCCTGCGTCCGGCTGCTCGAGCGCGACGCGGTGTGGCTCTACGAGTGGGGCGAGGGGTGGACGCTCGACGCGCGCGGCTGGAACGTGCTCGATCCGGGGACGCCCCTCTGGATCGCCGGGCGGTACGATTTCGATGCCCCGCCCCCTTGGCGGTCGCTCGAATGGCTGGCCCGCGGTGTCGAGCTGCCGGAGCCGGGGCCGGAAGCGCCGCCTTAGGAGTCGAAACGGCAGACGAAAGGAGGTCCCGATGTCGGAGCGCAATCGAACCCTGATCGAGGTCGCCGCGGCGGCGGTTCTCATCCTGATCTTCCTCGCCGTCTGGGGCGTCTCGCGGGGGCGAGCCGAGCGCGAGCGCGAGCGGCTGGCGGCCGGACACGAGACGGCGCTTGCGGAGGCGCAGCGGGCGTGCGAGGCGCGGGCGGAGCGCCTCGCCGCGAGCGAAGCCGAGGCCGTCTTCCGCGCCTTCGCGGCCGGCATCCAGGGGAGCGCCCTCGGGCGCCAGAAGGGCATGCTGGACATGGCGAAGGGGGTCCTCCTCCAACTCCCCCACGTCGCCTTCGTGCACGTCCTGGCGCCGGACGGCGCGGTCCTGACGAGCAGCAACGAGAAGTACGCCGTCGCCGGGCGGGCCGACGGCCGGGCCTCCTGGGCGCTCGGCGCGCGGCAGCTCCAGAAGCGGCGTGGGGACCTGCCCGGGACGGTCGAGATCGCCGCCCCGTTCCAGGGGGCGTCCGGCCGCACCGCGGTCCTCTGGATGGCGTACAAGACGCACGAGCTGCTGGCCGCCGCGGGGGCGGCGGGCTGAGGCACCCGCGGCGAGGCCCGGAATGCGGCTCGACATGGCCGGCGCTGGCGCAGAGGATCGACGAGGTCCAGCCCCCAGGTTCATGCCGCCCTCGAAGAGAATCACCGCCACCGCGAAGCCGACCAGGTCGTGCAGCGCGCTCCCGAGAGTGGCCGGCCGCACGACATCGAGGACGGCGGGCCCGAGGAGCACGCCGGTGGCGAGCAGCAGGACGATCCCGGGCACCTTCAGGTGGCGGGCCACGACTTGGGCGACCATCCCGGCTGCCAGGGCGAGCCCTATGGTGAGGGCGGCGTCGTTCCAGGGCTCGGGATGCACGCGCCGCCGCCTAGAAGGGATTTCCGAAGGAGACCAGGACCACCGGCCCGCGGTCCTCGCCCTCGTCGGGGTCGAGCTTCCAGCCGGCGTCGAGGCGCAGGGGGCCGATCGGGGAGAGGTAGCGGACGCCCACGCCGATGCCCTCCTTGACCTCGCCCCAGTCGATCGACCGCCAGTCGGCCCAGACGTTGCCGGCGTCGTAGAACAGCGTGCCGCCGAAGGCGCCGGCGATGGGGAAGCGGTACTCGAGGTTGAAGAGGAACAGGCCGTTGCCGCCGACCTCGGCGAAGCCCGCCTCGCGCGGCCGCGGGATGAGGGTCTCGCCGCGGATCCCCAGGTCGTCGCGCTCGTAGGCGCGGTGGGTGGTTTGGCCGCCGGCGAAGAAGCGCTCGTCGATGAAAATGTCGGAGGAGGGCAGTTCCTCGGGCAGCTCCGGGTCGTCTTCGGGAAGCTCGGCGAAGGGCTCGATGCCGCCGAAGCGCGCGCTCGCCGCCACCACCCCCGCGCGTCCCAGCCTCAGGTACTGCGTCTGCTGCACGAAGAGCTTCAGGAAGTCGCCGTCGGTGCCGAAAGCCGGGAACGCGTACTGGAGCTGCGCCAGGGTGCTCCACCCTTCGCTCGCCAGCACCGGGTCGTCGCGGCGGTCCCAGAGGAAGCTCGGCACCAGACTCGAGAGCTGGTAGGGACGGTCCTCCCGCTCGTCGACGTCGATCAGGCCGAAGCCGGGGTCGAGCCTGGTCTCGACGATGCGGTAGTCGAGCGCCAGCCCCACGCGGCGGTCGCCGAAGCTCTCGACGGACTCGAAGCGGGTGCCGTAGCGGTCGACCTCCCAGTGGTCCTTGGTCTCGTGGAAGTAGAAGAGCGAGGAGGTCAGCGGCACGCCGAGCCGCCCGACGTACGGCTGGTCGACGATCAGCCGCGTGCTCTGGTCGAACTCCGAAAGGCGGAGGTCGGCACGCAGGCTCACCGCCTTGCCCCACAGGTTTCCGTGGCCGAAGGAGACGCCGCCGCGCGGCCCGCTCTGCTCGTGGTCGTCGCCGTTGTACTCGTAGCCCAGGCCGTAGGTGACGCGCCGCGGCCGCCCCTCCTCGACCCGCACCAGGAGGTCGCGCTGCGCCCCGCCCAAGCCGGCGCGGGTGAGCTCCACCTCGACGCTCGAGAAGATCCCGAGCTGGTAGAGGTCGCGCTCGAGCTCGAGCAGGCGGGTCTCGCTGATCGGCGCCCCGCGCTCGACGCCGAGGGTGCGGCGGATCACCTCGCTCTCGGTGGCGCGGTTGCCGCGCACGATGACCCGGTCCACTAGAGTCTGCGGCCCTTCGATGACCTCGAAGACGAGGTCCACCACCGTCTCGTCCGGGTTCCAGTTGGCCCGCGCCGAGACCTGCGCCTCGGCGTAGCCTGCGTCGGCGTAGGCGGCGCGCAGCGCGGCGAGCGCCTGGTCGAGAAGGAGCGGGTGGAAGGGCCCCTGCTCGCGCAGCGGCAGTCGCCGGCGCAGCCCGTCCGGGTCGAGAGATTGGACGTTGCTGAAGTCGAGCGCCCCGACCCGCCGCCGCACCCCTTCCTCGACCGGGACCTCGAGGAGAAGGTCGCGCCCGCGCTGGCGGACGACCGGCGGCCCGACGCGCGCCTCGGCGAACCCCTGAAGGGCGTAGAACCGGCGGACGTTGTCGAGGTCCGCCTCGAGCTCCTCCTCGACCAGCCGGCCGCTGCCCAGCGACAGGAGCCGGCGCTCCGATACCGTCATCAGCTCCTGGAGCCGCTCGTCGTCGAAGCTCTGGTTGCCGGTGAAGTCCACCTCCTGGAGCGTGAACACGGGGCCGGGCACGATCGTCAGCGCGACCGCGAGCACGCCGTCCCGCGCCTCCTCGCTGGAGTCGACCCGCACCTGGTAGTGCCCCTGCCGCTGGTAATGCTCCTCGATCCGCTCGACGGCCTGGAGCAGCAGCGCCTCGTCGTAGCCGTGCTCCTCCATGAACGGCAGCAGACCCTGCTTGCGCAGGCGCTTGGCGTCGGCGCCGGCGACCTGCAGCACGACCTGCGGCCCGACGACGAGCGGATAGGTCAGGTGCACCGTCCCGGCCGCCGCGTCGGGTCGCTCGGCGGGCGGATCGACCCGCGCCGTGCGGTAGCCCTGCTCGACGAGCCAGCCCTGGAGCCGCTCGGCGTCGTCGCGCACCCGGCCGCGCCCGTAGGGCTCGCCCGGCTTGGCCGCCAGCCGCTGGATCAACTGCGCCGGCGTGAAGGGCGCCGTCTCGCCTTCGAACGCGACCGTTCCCACCCGCGCGCGCGGGCCGCTGGCGATCTGGTAGATCACCTCGGCGCGCCGCGTCGCCTCGTCGATCGCCGCGCGCACGCGTACCTCCGAGTGCAGGTAGCCGCGCTCGCGGTAGAGGTCCTGGAGCTCGTAGACGCCGCGCACGACGCGATCCTCGATCAATGGGTCGCCGGCGCGCTGCGGCACGGTACGCCGCAGCTCCCCCTCCGCGAGACCGAGCTCGCCCTCCAGGCGCACCCGCTCGACGCGGACCTGGGGGCGGAGGACGATCGCCACGACGACCCCCTCCTCCCCCGGGGCGGGCCGGGTGTAGAGCTCGACCTCCGCGGCCGCGCCGCTCGCCTGGACGTTGCGCAGCGTGCGCCGCGCCCGCTCGTCGGTGAGCGGCCCCCCCACCTCGACGGCGAGGAGCGACCCCAGCTCGCCGCGCTCCTTCTCCGGCAGCTCGACCTCGCTGCGAATCTCGATGGCGCGCACGGTGGGCCCCGTCTCGGGAGGCACCGGCGCCGTCTCCTGCGCCGCCAGGGTCTGCGCCGCGGCGAGCGCCAGCAGCGCGGCGGCGAGCGCCTTCAAAAGCGCCGCTCCCACTGCGCGTCGACGGCGAAGGTCTCGTCCTTGCCGTCGCGGGTGAGGACCAGCACGACGTTCTCGCCCACCTGCCACTCGATCCGCAGCAGGTACTCCTCGGAGGCCGCCGGGTTGCTCGAGTAGGTGACGAAGAGGTCGCGCGAGATGCGCTTGCCGACGGTGAGCCGGACGCCGCCCACCGTGCCGGTCTCGGTCGAGGCGAGCGGGTCGATGCGGAAGCGGTCGAAGCCGAAGAGGGAGGAGACGCGCTTGGAGACCGCGGAGGCGGCCTGGCCGTACAGGAAGCCGCTGGCGCCGACGCCCCCCTCCTCCTCCGCCCGCCGCTGCCCGGGGACGTAGAGCCGGCCCTCGCCCTCGAGCTCCTTGCCGGTGGCGAGGAGGGCCAGCACCTCGAGGTCGGCGAGCCCTTCGTCGGAGGTGAACTTGGCGTTGAGCCGGTCGAGGGTGCCGGCGAGCGACAGCACGATGTCGTAGTTGCGCACCTCGGTGCGCGCCACGAGGTCGATCACCGGGTCGATGCGGTAGGGGTTGTTGAAGGTCAGGCGCCCGCGCTCGATCTCGTACTCGTTGTCGGCGTAGACGAGCTTGCCGCCGGGATCGAGCTCCACCTCGCCGACGACGACGGGCGCCGCCAGCGAGCCGCGCACCGCGAGCTCGAGCTCGCCGGTCAAGTCGGCGACGTTGTTGCGCACCCGCAGCGCCTCCGGCCCCAGCACCTGGACGTTGAGCTGCGTCGAGGCGAGGAAGGGGTCGGTCTCGGCGATCTCCAGGCGCTCGCGCTGGAGCATGCGCTGGAGGAGCTGGAAGGTGCCGGTCTCGACGTCCTGGAGGTAGTAGGCGCGGTCGAGCGTGACGAGGCCGCGGAGCTGGCGCGAGGCCTGCCCGCCGACCAGCGAAAGCTCGGCGTCACCGCGGATCAGGAAGCCTTCGGGGTAGCGCAGCGAGACGTCGTCGGCGGTGAGCTGGAAACGGTAGGCCTCGGCGCTCGGGTCGCCGAAGATGCCGAGGCGGCCGGAGGCGCGGACGGTGCCGCCGGCGACCCGCGCCGAGACGCCGTCGACCACCACGGCGTCGCGGTAGAGCAGGACGGTGCCGGTCAGCTCCTCGAAGGCGTGCGGGAAGTTGGGCACGATCAGGCGCGCCTGCCGCAGCTCGCCGACGCCGTCGAGCGCGGGGTCCTCGGTCGTGCCGCGCAGCGAGGCGAGGAGGTCGAGATACCCCTCCATCTGCACGCCGGGCAGGACCAGCTCCGCCC
Organism: Thermoanaerobaculia bacterium; assembly: GCA_036277075.1. Classification (GTDB taxonomy): domain Bacteria; phylum Acidobacteriota; class Thermoanaerobaculia; order Multivoradales; family UBA5704; genus DASUNQ01. The sequence goes on along the minus strand of DASUNQ010000235.1, from coordinate 12,264 downwards.
AGCGCGCCGCGACCGTGCTCTGGAGCCGCAGGTCGAGCGGGTTGGGCGCGGCGCCGAGGCCGACCGTACCGGTCAGGAAGAGGTCGCTCTCGCTCTGCGGCTCGCGCAGGTAGAGCGACTCGATGCGCAGCGCCGCGGGGGACCAGCTCACCACGACCGGCTCGACGCTGGCGAGCCGGTTGCCCTCGTACTCGAGGGCGAGCTCGGGGACGGTCAGCCGGGCCCGCAGATTGTCCGGCGCGGCCGCCGCGAAGTCCCCCGCGACCCGCAGCTCGCCGGCCAGCCGTCCGGTGAACTCCGGCAGCGGCCGCGGCGAGGCGATGCGCGCGATCGCCGCCAGGTCGTGGCTCTGGACGGCGAAGGCGAGGTCGGCGCCGCGACGGTCGAGGCGGCCGCCACCCTGCAGGGTGAGGAGCCCGGCCAGGGACCCCTCGGCGTCGAGCCGCCCGCCCTCCCAAACGGCGGAGAGCTGAGTCGTGCTCCCCTCGGGGAGCGAGCGCCCGCCCAGCCGCAGCCCGCGGCCGGTGAGCGACAGGTTCGCGCGCGGGTCGTCGAGCGTGCCGGAGCCCGCGGCGCGCAGCGCGACGGTGCCGGAGAGCTCCCCCCGGAGCAGGCCGCGCAGCGGCTGCTCGTCGAGGACCAGCGCCGGGGCGTCGGCGCTCAGCTCGAAGGCGCCGGTCGCGCGGTCGAAGCGGCCGCTCGCCAGGAGCTCGCCGGCCGGGGCGAAGACCTGCGCCCGCCGCAGCGTCACGACCGGTCCGCCGAAGGCGACCTCGACCTGCGCCTGCCCGAGCTCGTGGCCGGAGAGCGTCAGGTCGGCGAGCGCCAGCGCCGCCTCGCCGGCGAGGTCGTCGACGGTGCCGCGCAGATCCACCTGCCCGGTGGCGGTGCCGGTGACCGGCGGCGCGCCGGGGACGAGGTCGGCGGCCGCGGCCAGCGGCCAGGCCACGGCCTGCACCGCGAGGACCAGCGGGCGCCCGCCGCCGCCGCTGTCCGGAAGCGGCACGGTGCCGCTCACCGCCAGGCTGCCGCCGTCGCGCGTGGCGGTGAGGCGCAGGTCGCGGAGGGCCTCCGGTGAGTAGGTCAGGGTCCCCGTGAGACGGTCGGCCGCGAGCGCCGGCGCCGCGACGGCTGCGAGATCGACCGTCGTCGCGACGCTGAAGGCGCCCTCGGCGATGGTCAGTGTCCCCGACGCTTCGCCGCGGCCGGCGGTCGGCAGCCAAGCCGGCGGCGGTCCCTCGACCGGCACGAGGACGGCGAGCCGGCCGAGGTCGCCCGTCTCGAGGCGCAGCTCGAAGCGGCCGCGCCGCGCCGGCAGAGAGTAGGAGCCGCTCGCGAGGAGGGTCTGCTCGGGGGCGGTGAAGCGCGCGCCGGAAGTGGCGACGACGCCGTCCGCGATCGCCAGCCGCGCCGTGCCGGAGACCGGGAGCGCGCGGCGGCCTGCCGGCACGGCGGCTTCCCCCTCGAGCCGCAGGTCCGCGATACCGCTCCCGGCGAGCGGGTCGGCGCTCAGGAAGCGATAGCGGAAGGGCCCGTTCACCCGCGCGGCGAGCGCCGGGAAGGAGAGGTCCTGGTCTTCCAGGAGGCGGGCGAGGTCGAGCCCGGCGAGGTCGAGGTCGAGGTCCACCGGCCGGCCCGCCCCCTCCGGTGTCCTCGCGTCGGTGTCGACGACGACGGTGCCGCGCAGCGTGCCGCCGGCGTAGTGCGCGTGCGCGCGCTCCGCCCTTACCATCCCGGGCTCGACCGCGAGGTCCGCCGTGAGGTCGGTGAAGACGCGGTCCAGCACGTCGATGCGCGGCGACTCGACGGCGCCGCGGAAGCGCCAGCGCGAGCCGTCGATGGCGAGGCGACCCTGCGTGGCGAAGCGCCCGGCGATCGGCGCCTCCATGTAGCCCAGGCGGTTGGCGAGGGCGGCCTGCCCGGAGGCGCGGAGCGTCAAGCCGAGCGACTTCCGCCTTCCCTCCCACTCGTAGGCGCCGGTCGCCTCGCCGGCGATCTCCGGCCCGACGAAGCGGCCGCTGTGGATGCGGATGACCCCCGGCTCGAAGCTGCCGCGGAGCGAGGTCGTCAGGCGGTAGGGCTTGGCGTCGGGCAGGACGACGACCACCTCCTGCGCCGTCACCAGCCCTTCCAGAACATCGGGCTCGCGTCCCACCATGCGCCCCCACACCGCGCGCGCGTCGACCTCGAGCGGCAGCTCCCGCTGGTCGACGCGCAGCCGCCCGTCCTGCACCAGGACGCGGCCGATGCGCACCTCGAAGCGCTGCCTGCCCGCCTTGCGCCCGCGGAGCGAGGGCACGTTCGTCGAGCCGTCGGGGAAGAAGACGACGAAGACGCGGGGCTGCAGGACCTCGATCTGCTCGAGCTGGAGGACGCGCTTGCGCAGGTCGCGCCAGGAGGCCTGGATGCGCACCCGCGGCACGACGGCGAAGGGCGGGTCGCCGGGCCGCGCGCCGGGCACCACCAGGTGGTGGAGCTCGAAGGCGAGGGGGTAGAGCTGGTAGTCGACGCCGCCGACCTGGACCTGGCGCCCCAGGGTCTCGGAGAGGCGCGCCACGACGAGGGCCGCCGCCCGCCGGTGCGCCAGCTCGCTCTGCGCGAAGAAGAGGAGGGCGACGACCGCGAGGATGAGGAGGAGCGCGCCCCAGACCAGGGGACGGATCACCCAGCGGCGGACGCGGCCGGGGCCGCCGCCCACGGGGCGAGGAAGGACGGGCAGCGGGGGCTCGGGCGGCAGCCCCTCGCGCTCGCTCACGTCTCCGCCGCCTCCTCCGGCCCCTCCGCCGCCTCCAGGCCGCCCCAGCGGAGCTTGCCACGGAGCGCGTCGTAGAAGGTGCGGCCGCCGGTCTTGACCAGCCGCACTTTCGAGCGGCTGCGCGTCGCCTTGACCACGTCGCCGCAGCCGAGCGAGGTCCCCTCCTGGCCGTCGAGCGTCAAATAGACCTCCTCGCGCCGGGTCTCGAGCGTGACCTCGACGACCGCCGCGTCGGGCACCACGAGCGGCCGCAGCGAGAGGGTGTGCGGGCAGATCGGCGTCAGCACCGCCACCGGCAGCAGAGGGTGCAGGATCGGGCCCGCGGCGGAAAGGTTGTATGCGGTGGAGCCGGTCGGCGTCGAGACGATGAGGCCGTCGGAACGGTAGCGGGCCACCAGGTTGCCGTCGACCCGGATCGACAGCTCGATGATCCGCGCCAGCGCCCCCTTGGTGATCACCGCGTCGTTGAGCACGCGGTAGGCCGGGCCGTTGCCGCCGCCGGCGCGCCGCACCTCGACGTCGAGCAGGCGCCGCTGCTCGGTGGCGAAGCGGCCGGAGAGCACCTGGACGAGCGTCGGGTAGAGGTCGGCGCGGTGGATCTCGGTCAGGAAGCCGAGGCTCCCCAGGTTGACGCCGAGGATCGGCACGCCGTCGGCGAGGGTGCGGGCGGTGGCGAGGAGCGTGCCGTCGCCGCCGAGCACCACGACCAGGTCGTAGTCGCCGCCCGCCTCGAACGCCCCCTGCCGCGCCGCGCCCTGGGCGCGCAGCGTCGCCTCGTCGAGCGCCACCTCGAGGCCGCGCCGGCGCAGCCACTCGGCCAGCTCGTGGGCGGTGCGCACGGCATCGCGGCTCGCCACCTTGGCGACGACGCCGATCTTCTGGAAGCGGCGGCGCGGGCTCACGCCGCCGCTCCCGCCGCCGGCCGCCGGAGGAGCGCGAACACCTCGCGGTTGCCGCCGGCGCCGGGGACCGCGGACTCCTCGACGCCGAGCACCTCGAGCCCGAGCGCGGCGAGGGACTCGACGGTGGCGCGCACCGCCGCCTCGCGCACCCCCGCGTCGCGCAGGATCCCGCCCTTGCCCACCGCGCCGCGCCCGGCCTCGAACTGCGGCTTGACGAGGGGCATAAGGAGCCCGCCGGGCGCCACGTGCGGCACCACCGCCGGCACCACCTTGCGCAGCGAGATGAAGGAGAGGTCGAAGACGGCGAGCGCGACAGGCTCGGGGAGGTCGCCGGCGGCGAGATGGCGGGCGTTGACCCGCTCCATGACGACGACGCGCGGGTCGAGGCGCAGCCGCTGGTCGAGCTGGCCGTAGCCGACGTCGACGGCGTAGACCCGCGCCGCGCCGCGCTGGAGGAGACAGTCGGTGAAGCCGCCGGTGGACGCCCCGACGTCGAGACAGACCCAGCCGGCGGGGTCCACGGCGAAGCGGTCGAGAGCGTGCGCGAGCTTGCGGCCGCCGCGGGAGACGAAGGGCTCGCGCGCCGCGAGCGCGATGCGCGCCGCCTCGCCGACCGCGGCGCCGGGCTTGTCGACCCGCCGTCCCTCGACCTCCACGACGCCGGCCATCACGGCGCGCCGCGCCTGCTCCCGCGAGGGGAAGAGCCCGCGCTCCACGAGCAGCTGGTCGAGACGCAAATCGTTGATTCTCCAGTCTTCGGCGTGCGGCCGCTTGCAACGGGTGTGCCGCTCACGCCGCGCGCCCCGGCGCCTCCGCGCGCGGGCCTTCCGCGGCCAGCAGGCAGAAGGGGACCGCGAGAACGAAGAGCACCACCCGCTGCACCTCCGTGTCCCCCCAGTTGTTCTCGAACAGCCCCGCCACGTTGAAGGCGAGGAGGGTCAGCATGACGCCGAGGTAGAGGTCGGCGCGCGGGCCGGCGCGGCCCCCCTCGCGGCGGTAGCAACGGTAGGCGACGACGGCGCTGCCCAGCATCAGCGCCAGGTAGGAGGCGAGCGCCGGCAGGCCCCGCTCGGCGGCGATCTGGAGCAGGTTGTTGTGCAGGTGCGGCACCGAGTTGCGCGGCGCCGTCGGCGTGCGGTAGATCGGGTAGAGACGCTCGACCATCTGCGGCCCGAGGCCGAAGAGCGGCCGGTCGGCGACCATGCGCAGCCCCGCCTCGGCCATGCAGACCCGGTCGTAGTTCGAGATGTCGTCGAGGTCCACGATCGAGGTCATGCGGTGGAGCAGCGGCACCGGCGCGAGGAGGACGAAGAGTGCCGCCGCCGCCGGATAGGCGAGGAGGAGCTTCGGCGCCCGCGCCAGGAGGAGGACGGTCAGCGCGAGCCCCAACGCCACCCAGGCGCTGCGCGTCAGGCTCTGGAGGAGCGCCAGGTTGACCAGCATGAGCCCCGCCCAGCGCCAGGGGCTGCGCCAGCCGCGCCGCGCGGTGATCGAGGCGAGCAGCAGGAGGTCGCAGACCAGGAGCACGCCGGCGTAGGTCATCCAGTGAGAGAAGGGCCCGCGGATGCGCTGGTCGAGGCCCCCCCACCCCATCGCCCACTGCGCCAGCCCCCAGCCGGCGAGCAGGGCGCCGAGGATCTCGAAGCCGGCGACCAGCCGCCGCACCGCCCGCTCGCCGCGCACGTAGAGGGGGGCGAGCAGCAGCGGCGTCAGGTTGAACACCTCGGTCGCGCCGCGCAGGCTGCGGCCGACGTCGTAGGAGCCGGCGATCGAGGCGAGGAGGAGGAGGACGTAGAGGCCGAGCGGCACGGCGAGCGGCGCGAGCCTCCGCCAGGAGACCCGCGCGGCGCGCGCCGCCGCGGGGGCGGCGAGGAGGGCGAGGCCCAGGAAGATATTCGAGATGGCGAGCGTGGGGACCGCGAAGAGCTGCGCCGCGAAAAGCCAGCGGCCGACGCGGATCGCGACCGAAGGGACCCGGGTCGTCCGCCCGGCGGCCTGGACCGGAAGCGGCGCCGTGGCCGCCGGCACCGTCGGCGGTGGGGCGATCTCGACCGGCATTCTCACGTGGCGAGGCGGCGCGGCCCGCGCCGCGGCCTACCTGCCCAGGACGGAGGCGGGCAGCGCCTCGTCGATCAGCATGATCGGAATGTCGGAGACGATCGGGTAGACGAGGCCGGACTCGGCGCAGTAGAGCCCCTGCTCGACGACCGGCTCCTCGTCGCGGAAGTGCTCGCGGTACTTCTCCACCAGCGCGCCGCGCACCTCCTGCGGCAGCTCGACCAGCTCCAGCTCCCCCCGGCTCTTGGGGCAGACCAGAATCTCGAGCAGCTCCGGGTCGACCGCCATCGCGTTTCCCCTTCGGACTCAGGACGATAGCACGAAGCGCCGGGCCTCCTAGCGACCCACCCTCCAGGTCAGGACCAGGGACTCGCTGCCCGGGTTGAGGTCGTAGAGACCGGCGTTGGAGAGATGGTAGAAGGAGAGGCCGATCGCCGCCCGCTCGCCGAGGCGGTAGGCGAGGTCGAGGGCCGAGCGGAACTCGACGACGCCGCCGAGGTCCCGCCCCTCCCCCTCGTCATAGGCTCCGAAGGCCCAGCTCGGCGTGACGGTGAAGCGCTCGGTCAGGGCGAAGTCCAGGCCGAACCCGGCGTAGGCGTAAAGCGCGCCGTCGCCCGTCGCCATGAGCCCGGCCATCGGCACGAGAGCGGGAACGAAGCGCGGCAGGTGCGGGAGGGGAACGGCGCGCCCGTGCAGCTCGAAGCCGCCTTCGGCCACGTCGGCGGCGCGCAGCACCTCGTAGACGCCGCCGCTGACCTCGACCGCGTCGAGCTCCAGCGAATCCTGGGCGCCCGCCGGCAGGGCGGCGAGCAGGGCGAGCGGCAGCAGGGCGCGGCGGGCGGCGGTCATGGCGGCGATGCGGTGGATTGCCGCGGCGGCGCTGGCCGATATACCAGCGGGCGGGCGCGCGGTGCAAGCGTATGATCCCACGCATGGCCGGTCCGGCCCGGATCTCCACCCCTCACGAGCCCGCGGTCTCGATCGTCGTCCCGGTCTACAACGAGGAGGAGAGCCTGCCGGTGCTCGTCGCCGAGATCCGCGCGGCGCTGGCGGACGGGCCGGACTACGAGCTCCTCCTGGTCGACGACGGCTCGACCGACGGCTCGCCGGCGGCGCTGGCGCGGCTCGCCGCCGCCGAGCCGCGCATCCGGGTGCTGCGGCTGGCGCGCAACGGCGGCCAGTCGGCGGCGCTGGCCGCCGGCTTCCGCCACGCCCGGGCTCCCGTCACCGTCACCCTCGACGCCGACCTGCAGAACGACCCCGCCGACATCCCGCGCCTGCTGGCCGCGCTGGCCGCCGGCGGATCGGACGTGGTCTGCGGCGTGCGGGCCGAGCGGCAGGACGACTGGGTGCGGCGGGTCTCCTCGCGCATCGCCAACGGCGTGCGCAACCGGCTCACCCACGAGCGGGTGACGGACGTCGGATGCACCCTGCGCGCCTGCCGCACCGAGTACCTGCGGCGCGTGCCCGTCTTCGCCGGCATGCACCGCTTCCTGCCGACGCTGCTGCGCATGGAGGGAGCGCGGATCGAAGAGGTGCCGGTGCGGCATCGGCCGCGGCGCTACGGCCGGGCCAAGTACGGCATCGGCAACCGGCTCTGGCGGGGGTTGGCCGACCTGCTCGCCGTGCGCTGGATGCAGTCGCGCTGGATCGATCGCGGCAACGTCGAGGAGATCACCGCTTGGGACAGGAACACACCTCCCTCTGGCTCGTCATCGGCTTCCTCGGGCAGGCCCTCTTCTTCGGCCGCTTCTTCGTCCAGTGGCTCGCCTCCGAGCGCCGCCGGGCGAGCGTCATTCCCGACGCCTTCTGGTACCTGAGCCTGGCCGGGGGCGCGGTGCTCCTCTGCTACGCGATCCACCGGCGCGACCCGGTGTTCATCCTCGGGCAGACGACCGGCTTCGTGATCTACAGCCGCAACCTCTGGTTCATCCACCGCGGCAGGCGCCCGCCGGCGCCCCCCGAGGGGCCCCCCGACGCTTGAGCCCGCGGCGCCGCGACCTCCTCGCGCTCGCCGCGCTCGCGGCCCTCCTGTACCTGCCGGGGCTCGGGGCCCGCGACCTCTGGAACCCTGACGAGGCGCGCTACGCGCAGGTGGCGCGCGAGATGCTGGAGCGCCGCGATCCGCTCGTGCCGCACCTCAACGGCGAGGTCTACACCCAGAAGCCGCCGCTCCTCTTCTGGGCGATCGGCGCGGTCTCGCTCTCGACCGGCGGCGTCGGCGAGACCTCGGCGCGCCTTCCCTCGGCGCTGGCGGCCATCGCGGCGACGCTGCTCGTCTTCCGGCTCGGCGAGCGGCTCTTCGGCCGCCGCGCGGCCTGGCTCGCCGCCGCCGTCTTCGCCACCTGCGCCAAGGTCCTCTGGCAAGGCCGCTTCGGGCAGATCGACATGCTGCTCGTGGCGCTGGTGACGCTCGCCGTCTGGTGGTGGGCGCGCGGCTGGACCGAGGGGAGGCGCGGGTTCTACCTGCTGTTCTTCCTCGCCGCCGGCTTGGCGACGCTCGCCAAGGGGCCGGTGGGCCTGCTGCCGCCGCTGCTCTCGATCCTCGCCTTCCTGGCGCTCACCGGCCAATGGGGAGAGGTGCGTCGCCTCGGCCTCGGGCGCGGGCTCCTGCTCTGGGCGGCGATCGTGGCGGCGTGGCTGGTGCCGGCGGCGCTGGCCGCCGGGCCCGTCTACCTCGACGAGGTCCTCTTCAAGCAGAACCTCACCCGCTACGCCGACCCCTGGCACCACCTCCAGCCCTGGCACTACTACCTGACCGTCCTGCCGGCGGACTTCTTCCCCTGGAGCTTCCTGCTGCCGGCGGCGCTGGTCGTCGGCCGGCGGGAGGGGTGGCTGCGGCGTCGGGAGCGCCATCCGTTCCTCTTCGCCCTCTGCTGGGTCGCGGTGACGCTCCTCTTCTTCAGCCTCTCGAGCGCCAAGCGGACGGTCTACGTCCTGACCCTCTACCCGGCGCTGGCGCTCCTGGTTGGCGCCGCGCTCGACCGGGCGGCCGCGGCCTGGCCGCGCGACCGGCGGTGGATCACGGGGACGCTCGCCGCGCTGGCGGCGCTCTGTCCGCTCCTGGTGGCCGCGCTGCCGCTCGTCGCCGGACGGCGGGCGCCCGAGGTGGCGGTGCTGGGCGGCGAGGCGCTGGTCCTGAAGGCGGGCGCGGCGTTGGCGCTCCTCGCGGCGGGCGCAGCGGCGGCCTGGTGGTGGACGCTCCGCGGCCGACCGTTGCAGGCCACCGCCTCGCTCGCCGGCGGCACGGCGGCCATGGCACTGGCCGCGTTCCTCCTCGTCGTGCCCGCCTTCGACGCCGTCAAGTCCGCCCGCCCGCTGTCGCGGGTCCTGACGGCCCGGCTGGCCCCCGGCGAGGTCTACGGGATCTACCCGCACCTGAACTCCACGTTCCTGTTCTATGGCCGCCGCCGCGCCGTGCCGCTCGAGAGCGAGGCGGCGCTACGCCGCTTCGCCGCCCGTCCGGGCCGCGTCTGGCTCCTCGTCCGGCGCCACGACCTGGCCTGGCTCCGCCGCGGGGGTCCCCTGCCGCTCGTCGAGGTCGCCCGCGAAGCCGACCCGCGCAAGGGCTACCTGCTGCTGACGCGCCCGCCGCGAGTAGGATCCGTCCGGTGAACGGGGCCGACTACCGCGTCGAGATCGGGGAGGAGGAGGTCGCCTGCGTCGATCCCGGCGGCCGTCGGCACGCGGTCTCGTGGAACGCGCTGGAGTCCGTGCGGGTGGTGACGACGGGGAGCGGGCCCGCCGCACCCGAGGTCCTCTGGGTGCTGGAGGCGGGCCGGGCGAGGTGCGTCGTGCCGCAGAGCGCGGCGGGCGAGCCGGAGCTCCTCGCGCGGCTGGAGCGCCTCCCCGGCTTCGACCGCGCGGCCGTCGTCGCGGCGCTGGACAGCCCCGGCGACGCCTCCTTCCCGTGCTGGCGCCGGCACGACGACGGCGTGGCGGCGGCCCAGGAGCGGAGGGGGCTGAGCGGGGCCGAGAAGCTCGCGCTCGTCACCGCCGGCCTCGGGGTCCTCCACCACGCCGACCACGTCCTCCGTGTCGACCACAACGGATGGCCGTTCCGCCCGCAGGTGACGCCCTTCACCCTCAGCCTGCTCGTCTACGCGGTGGTCGCCCTGCTGCTCGCCCTCCGCCGCTCGCCGCGCCTGCGCGTCGCGCTCGCGCTGGCGCTCTTCCTCGTCCCCACCCTCGCCCACGTCTTTCTCGAGACCCCGATCGACCAGTTCCGCACCTGGGCCGAGCGGCCGGACGTGAACCTGCTGGGCGTCGCCTCGCCGGCCCTCGGCGCCGTGGCCGTCGCGGTCGGCATCCTGCTCAGCGCCTTCGCCTTCGCCACCCTCGTGGGTTTCTGGCGCGAGGCGCGGCGACCGGCGACCGTCTAGTCCCCGCCCACCGGCAGGAGCAGCCGCTCGACGCCGCGCGCCTTGCCGGTCGTTTCGTCAATGTCCACGACCGCGGCCGCGAGCCGGACGTCCCTCTTCGCCACCTCGAAGGACGCGGGCGTCTGGAGAAGGAAGCGCTTGAGGACCTTGTCGACGCGGACCCCGATGATCGACTCGTAGGGGCCGGTCATGCCGACGTCGGTGATCAGCGCGGTGCCCCCCGGCAGCACCCGCTCGTCGGCGGTCGGGACGTGGGTGTGGGTGCCGAGCACGGCGGAGACCCGCCCGTCGAGGTAGAAGGCGAGCGCCTGCTTCTCGCTCGTCGCCTCGGCGTGGAAGTCGATCATCACCACCTTGACCCGGCCGTCGAGCTTCGCCAGCAGGCGGTCGGCGACCATGAACGGCGACTCCAGGGCGTTCATGAAGACCCGCCCCTCGAGGTTGATCGTCGCCACCGGCACCCCCGCCGCCGTCTCGCCGACGTGCAGCCCGGTCCCGGGATTCCCCTCGGGGTAGTTCGCCGGACGCAGCAGGCGAGGCTCGCGCGCCAGGAGCTCGAACGCCTCCTTCTTGTCCCAGACGTGGTTGCCCGAGGTGAAGCAGTCGATCGGCAGCTGGTCGAGCTCCGCCAGCACCTCCGGCGTCACCCCGAAGCCGCCCGCCGAGTTCTCGACGTTCACCACCACGTAGTCGGCGCGGTGGCGGTCGACCAGGCGCGACAGCAGCTCGTGGACCGCCCGGCGCCCCGGCTTGCCGACGACGTCCCCCACGAAGAGGAGCTTCATGCGCCCCTCACCGCGCGTACTCGACCGAGCGCGTCTCCCGGATCACCGTGACCTTGATCTGGCCCGGGTAGGTCAGCTCCTGCTCGATGCGCCGGGCGATGTCCTTCGACAGCCAGAGCGCCTGCTCGTCGCCGATCTTGCCGCTGTCGACGATGATGCGGATCTCCCGCCCCGCCTGGATGGCGTAGGTCTTCTGCACCCCCTTGAAGCCGCCGGCGATCTCCTCGAGCTTCTCGAGCCGCTTGACGTAGGTCTCGAGGATCTCGCGCCGCGCGCCCGGCCGGGCCGCCGAGAGCGCGTCCGCGGCGGTCACCAGCACCGCCTCCACGGTCTGCGGGTCGTAGTCGCCGTGATGGCAGGCCATGCCGTGGACCACGTCCTCGCTCTCGCCGTACTTGCGCAGCAGGTCGATGCCGATCTGCAGGTGGGTGCCGTCCATCTCGCGGTCGATCGCCTTGCCGACGTCGTGCAGCACGCCGGCGCGGCGCGCCACCTGGACGTTGGCCTTGAGCTCGGCGGCCATGGTGCCGGCGAGGAAAGCCACCTCCTTGCTGTGCTGGAGGACGTTCTGGCCGTAGGAGGTGCGGAAGCGGAGGCGCCCGAGGAGCTTGACCAGCTCCGGGTGCATGCCGGCGATCGCCAGCTCGAGCAGCGCCGCCTCCCCCTCCTGCTGGATCTGCTGCTCGAACTCCGACTTGACCTTCTCGACCACCTCCTCGATGCGCGCGGGGTGGATGCGGCCGTCGGCGATGAGCCGCTCGAGCGCGACCCGCGCCACCTCGCGGCGGAAGGGGTCGAACCCCGAGAGGATGACCGCCTCCGGGGTGTCGTCGACGATCAGGTCGACGCCGGTGGCGGCCTCGAGGGTGCGGATGTTCCGCCCCTCGCGGCCGATGATCCGCCCTTTCATCTCGTCGGAGGGCAGCATGACGACCGAGACGGTGGTCTCCGCGACGTAATCGGAGGCGGAGCGCTGGACGGCCATGCCGATGATCCGCTGCGCCTGCTTGTGGGCGGTCTCGCGGGCCTCGTCCTCGAGGCGCTTGACGATGTGCGCCGCCTCGACCCGCGCCTCGTCCTCGAGCCCCCGGACCAGCTCCTCGCGGGCCTGCTGCGAGGTCAGGCCGGCGATCTGCTCCAGCCGGGTGCGCTGCTCGGCCACGGCGGCGGTCAGCTCCCCCTCCAGCCGCTCCATCTCCTTCTCCCGCGTCACCACCGACCGCTCCTGCTGCACGAGCTCCTTCTCGCGTTGGGCGAGCTCGATCGTCCGCTTGTCGAGGTTGTCTTCCTTCTGGGTGAGCCGGCGCTCGAGCTGCTCGAGCTCGCTGCGGCGCTTGCGCGAGGCGCTCTCGAACTCGCTCCGCGCCTGGAGGAGCTTCTCC
>DASUNQ010000234.1:0-8302 GCA_036277075.1 Thermoanaerobaculia bacterium | reverse complement strand
TCGACCCGGCCTACTTCATCAACGTCGACGACGCCGACTGGTGCCGGCGCGCGCTCGACGCCGGCTACCGCCTGCGCTACGTGCCGGAGAGCCGCGTCCGGCACAAGGTGGCGGCGGCGACCGCCGGCGTCTACACCCCGGCGAAGACCTTCCACACCGGCCGCAGCAACGCCCTCTACGTCCGCCGCCACGGCGGGCCGCTGGGGCTCGCCGGCTTCCTCGCCGCGAACCTCGTCGCCCTGCCCGCGGCCTGGCTGCGCGAGGCGCCGCGCGGCAACGGCCGCTCGGTGGTCGCCAAGGCGCGCGGCGTCCTCGCCGGCCTGCGCGCGCCGCTGCCGCCGCCGCCGAGCCTCTGATGCAGGACCCCAACGCCCTCTTCACCGCCGCGGTGCAGTTCCTGCTCGTGCTGCTCGCCATCTCGGCGCACGAGACGGCGCACGCCTGGGTGGCCGATCTCTCCGGCGACCCCACGCCGCGGGCCCTCGGCCGGCTGACCCTCAACCCGCTCCGCCACCTCGATCCCTTCGGCTCGGTCGTGCTGCCGATCATGCTCCTCCTCGTCGGCGCGCCGGTCTTCGGCTGGGGGCGGCGGCCGCCGATCGTCGAGAAGAACCTCCGGCGGCCGCGCCGCGACGGCGCCCTCGTCGACCTGGCGGGTCCGGCCGCGAACCTCGCCCTCGCCGCCGCCGCGACGCTGGCGCTCGCCGTCGCGCTGCAGTTCCTCGGCCCGGAGGCGCGCGAGGCCGGCGTCCTCACCCTCTTCCAGCGCGCGCGCGAGGCCGCGCCGCTCGCCGGCTTCCCGCTGGTCTTCACCCTGGTGCGGATGGCGACGATCAACGCCTTCATCGCGGTCTTCAACCTGATCCCGCTCCCGCCGCTCGACGCCGGCCAGCTCGCGCTCCGCTTCCTGCCCTACGAGTGGGCGGTGCGCCTTGCCGCCTTCCGGCCCTACGGCTTTATGATCGGCACCGCTCTCGCGGTGTTCGGGGTGGTGCCGGCGCTGCTCTTCCCCTTCTACGGACTGCTCATGGTCGTGATCCGTTTCCTCTGAGGAGCTACGGGTGGTCGAAGCGCAGAAGGTCGTGCTCTCGGGGATGCGCTCGACGGGGAAGCTCCACCTCGGCAACTACTTCGGGGCGCTCAAGAACTGGGTGGCGCTGCAGGACGCCTACCGCTGCTACTTCTTCGCCGCCGACTGGCACGCCCTGACCACCGACTACGCCGATCCCTCGGGCATCGCCGAGAGCACGCTCGAGATCGCGGCCGACTTCCTCGCCGCCGGGCTCGATCCCGAGCGCTCGGTCGTCTTCGTCCAGTCGCTCGTCCCCGAGCACGCCGAGCTCCACCTGCTGCTGTCGATGATCACGCCGCTCGGCTGGCTCGAGCGCGTGCCGAGCTACAAGGAGCAGATCGCGCAGATCGAGAATCGCGACCTCGCCACCTACGGCTTCCTCGGCTACCCGCTGCTCCAGACCGTGGACATCGTCATCTACCGCGCCCACTTCGTGCCGGTGGGGGAGGACCAGGCGAGCCACATCGAGATCAGCCGCGAGATCGTGCGCCGCTTCAACCATCTCTACGGCGTCGAGGTCTTCCCCGAGCCGCAGGCGCTGTTCACGCCGACGCCCAGGGTGCCGGGGATCGACGGCCGCAAGATGTCGAAGTCCTACGGCAACGCGATCCACCTCTCCGACCCCCCCGAGGTGGTACGCAAGAAGTGCATGGAGATGTTCACCGACCCGCAGCGGCAGCGGCGCAGCGACCCCGGACGCCCCGAGGTCTGCAACCTCTACGAGTTCCACAAGTTGATGTCGCCCCCCGACGTGCAGGAGCGCGTGGCGGTGCAGTGCCGAGCGGCGGAGATCGGCTGCGTCGACGACAAGCGCCTGCTCGCCGACATCATCAACGCCTACCTCCAGCCGATGCGCGAGCGGCGCGAGCGGCTGGCCGGCGACCGCGACGCCCTCCTCGACCTCCTGGAGGACGGCTCCCGGCGGGCGCGCGAACGGGCGCGCGAGACCATGGACGGGGTCCGGGCCGCGATGGGCCTCGATTACCAGAAGACGCGGCGCCTGCTCGCCGAGGCGCGCCGGTGAGCGAGCCCCTGCTGCCGGCCGCCTGGCGGGTCCACCTGCCGGTCTTCGAGGGGCCGCTCGACCTCCTGCTGCACCTGATCAAGATCAACCAGGTCGAGATCGCCGACATCCCGGTGGCCACGATCTGCGACCAGTTCCACGAGTACCTGCGCCTGATGGAGGAGCTCAACCTCGACGTCGCCGGCGAGTACGTCTACGAGGCGGCGCTGCTCATCCACCTCAAGAGCAAAATGCTCCTGCCCCGGCCGCCGGCCGTCGAAGGGGCGCCGCCGGAGGACCCGCGCCAGGATCTGGTCGCGCGCCTGCTCGAGTACCGGCGCCTCAAGGCCGCGGCGCAGACGCTCGCCGAGACCGACCGCCTGCGCCTGGGCGTCTTCACTCGCCGGCCGCAGCCCAAGCCCGAGCGCGAGGAGGGCGAAGAGATCGAGCTCGGGGAGGTGTCGCTCTTCGACCTCCTCGGCGCCTTCAAGCAGGTCCTCGTCCGCTACGACCGCGAGCACCCGCCCCCCTTCCTGGTCGCGCCGGAGATCTGGAGCGTCCGCCAGCAGGTCGAGCGCCTGCTCGGCGAGCTGGCCCCGACCCGGCCGTTCGACCTCCTCGACGACCTCCGCCGCCGCTCCGGCCGCGCCGAGGCGATCGCCGCCTTCCTCGCCGTGCTCGAGCTGGCGCGGCTCAACCTCGTCCGCCTGCACCAGACCGAGGCCGGCGAGATCCTCCTCTACCGCACCACCCGCGAATGGTCGAAGGCGGACGTCGAGACCGTGGGCGCGTGAGGAGCGGGCGATGACCTCCCGCGTGGAGATCGAGGCGGCGCTCGAGGCCGTCCTCTTCGTCTCCTCGGAGCCGGTGCCGCGGGAACGCCTGCTCGAGATCTTCGACGAGGGGGAGCGGGAGGAGGCGGCGCAGGCGCTCGACGCCGTCCTCGCCCGCTACGCGCCGGACGACGGGCGCGGCGTCATGGCCGAGGAGGTGGCCGGTGGCGTGCGGCTCGTCACCCGGCCCGAGCTCGCCTCCTACCTGCGGCGCTTCTACGAGGCGGCGGGGGAGGGGAAGCTCTCGATGGCGGCGCTCGAGACCCTGGCGATCGTCGCCTACCGCCAGCCGATCACCGCGCCCGAGATCCAGGAGCTGCGCTCCGTCAACCCGGCGGCCGTGCTCAAGACCCTGCTCGAGCGCCGCCTGGTGCGCATCACCGGCCGCAAGGAGGTGGTGGGCAAGCCCTTCCTCTACGGCACGACGCGCGAGTTCCTGATGCACTTCGGCCTCAACAGCCTGCGCGACCTGCCGCCGCTCGAGGAGCTCGAGGAGGCGCTCCAGGATGGCTGAGGAGCGCGTGCAGAAGCTCCTCGCCCGCGCCGGCGTCACCTCGCGGCGCAAGGCCGAGGACCTGATCCGCGAGGGGCGGGTGACGGTCAACGGCGCGATCGCCGGGATCGGCGACAAGGCCGATCCCGAGCGCGACGCGGTCAAGGTCGACGGCAAGCGGGTCCACCCGATCAAGGAGCACCGCTACCTCCTGCTCAACAAGCCGCGGGCGGTGATGTCCACGGTCTCCGACCCCGAGGGGCGGCCGACGGTCCTCGACCTGGTGCCGCCGATGTTCCGCAAGGCGCTGGTGCCGGTCGGGCGGCTGGACTTCCTGACCGAAGGGCTCCTGCTGCTGACCGACGACGGCGAGTTCGCGCAGCGCATCGCGCACCCGCGGCACGGCTGCTGGAAGACCTACGAGGTCAAGGTGGCGGGGCACCCGGAGGAAGCCGCGCTCGACCGGCTGCGGCACGGCATCGCGCTCGAAGGGGAGAGGACCGCGCCGTGCCAGATCGAGCCGCGGCAGGTGAAGGTCCGCCGCGCCGCGCGCGGCACGCGCGGCACGCGCGGTGCGCGGGGGCGCGCGCCCGAGCCTGAGAACTCCTGGTGGACGGTGCGGCTGGCGGAGGGGCGGACGCGGCAGATCCGGGAGATGTTCCAGCGCATCGGCCACCCGGTGCAGAAGCTGCGGCGGGTGGCGATCGGGCCGCTCGCCGACCCCGAGCTGCCGCTCGGCGCGGTGCGCGAGCTCTCCGAGCGCGAGGTCGAGATGCTACGGCGTGCGGCCGGCCGCAAGCCGCCGCGCCCACGAACCGATGACCGGCCGAAAGCCCCTCGTCGTCGCCATTGACGGCCCGTCCGGGGTCGGCAAGAGCACCGCGGCGCGGATGCTGGCACGCCGCCTCGGCGTCCCCTTCCTCGACACCGGCGCGATGTATCGCGCCGTCGCGCTCGCGGTGCTCGAGAGCGGCGCCGACCCGGCCGACCCGCGGGCCGTGGCGCCGCTCGGCGAGCGCGCCGACATCCGCCTCGAGCCGCGCGGCGACGGCACCTTCGAGGTGCTCCTCGACGGCCGCCCGGTCGAGGAACGCATCCGCAGCCGGGAGGTGAGCGAGGCGGCGTCGAAGGTCTCCGAGCACCCCGGGGTGCGGCGCCGGATGGTCGCCCTCCAGCGCGCGATCGCCGGCCGGCAGGGGGGCGTGCTCGAAGGGCGCGACATCGGCACCCGCGTCTTCCCCGACACCCCCCACAAGTTCTTCCTCGACGCCCGCCCCGAGGTCCGCTTCCGCCGCCGTCACGACCAGCTCGAGGCCGCCGGGCGCGGCGAGGAGTACGGCACGGTGGTCGAGGAGATCACCGCCCGTGACGAGCGCGACAGCCGCCGCGCCGACTCGCCGCTCACCCGCGACCCCTCCTACACCTTCATCGATACCTCCGACCTCCCGCTCGAGGAGGTCGTCGAGGCGATGGCGCGGCAGATCGAGCGTGGAAGCGAGCCTTAAGGCTGCGGCGGCGGCGCGACGCTCAGGATCTTCTCGATCTTCTCCGGGTCGTCGGGCAGGAGCCCGGCGGCGGGGAGGCGCGGGACGAGGCGCGCCCAGCGCTCTTCGCGGGCGAACACGTCGCGAAAGATGGCGAGGGCGCGCTCCTCCTGGCCAGCGGTGAAGAGGGTCACCGCCTGCCAGAAGGGGAGCTCGGCGATCTCGGGAGCGAGCTGCGAGGCGCGCGTGTAGTGGGCGAGCGCGGCGTCGTTCTTTCCCTCGGCGAGCGCTTCGTCGCCCAGGTTCATGGCGTCGTAGGCGCGGTGGAGGGTGAGGAGGCGGCGCAGCTCGGCGAGCGGCTGCGGGTGGTCGTCGACGCGCAGGTCGACGAGCCGGTCGCGCCACGGCTCGCCGGTCGACTTGGCGCGCACCACGACGAGCGCCGCGCTCTGCCGGCCGCGGACGTCGCCCCCTTCCGCCTCCGCCGCCTCCAGCGCCGCGAGCATGCGCTCGGCCAGGTCCCCCGGCGCGCCTTCGTAGGCCCGCGCCATCGCCGGCCAGACGCTCGGCTTGTCCATCAGGTTGGCCTGCACCGAGTAGCCGGCGCCCTGCTGGTGCCCGGCGGCGGCGATGCAGCGCGGCCCGGTCCAGGCCGCCACTCGCCCCTGCGCGTCGATCATCGCCACCTGCCGCACGTCCTTCTGCGGGTCGGCGGCGAGGAGCTCCCGGAGGGCCTGCTCGGCGGACTTCCCGCCGCCCATCAGCGCCAGCCCCTTCGGCCCGTAGTCCACCCGCACGAACGACTGCGTCGCCACCGCCCCGACCCCCGCCTCGGCCCACGGCACCGTCGGCCCGACCGAGAACCAGTGGCTCTGCACCGCGACCCCGAAGTCGCCGGTCTTGGGATCGCGGGCGACGATCGAGTAGGTGTGGGCGAGCGGATCGCTGGCGTGCGCCGCGAGCGGGGTCAGCAAGATCAAGGCGGAACTGACGAGCAGGAGCGCGCGGGGTGGCATCAGTGGATCTCCGGAAGAAAG
The DNA here is from genome assembly GCA_036277075.1 of Thermoanaerobaculia bacterium. GTDB lineage: Bacteria > Acidobacteriota > Thermoanaerobaculia > Multivoradales > UBA5704 > DASUNQ01. Next base: position 2,380 of record DASUNQ010000234.1, on the reverse strand, counting down.
TGCGCCCAGCCTCGCAGACCCGGCAGCCTCCTTGCAACGTCCTCCCGCTGGGCGCGTCACGCGCCCCGCGCTCCAGCGAAAATCACCAAGGAGGACACCATGGGTCTATTCAGCTTCGCCAAGAACGTCGGACGCAAGCTCGGGGTCGGAGACGACGAGCCGCAGAAGGCCGCCGCCACGCCGGGACAGCCCACCGCGCAGCAGGTGCAGGACCTCCACGAGCGCCGGCGCGCCGCCGCGCTGGTCAAGGTCGTCGATCAGATGGGGTTCAAGGTCGACGATTTCAGCGTGCGCGTGGACGGTGACAAGGCCGTGCTCAAGGGCAAGCCGGGCAGCCAGGAGGAGCGGGAGAAGATCGTGCTCCTGGTCGGCAACCACGAGGGGATCGGCAACGTCGACGACCAGATGCAGGTGGCCCGCGCCGAGGCGCAGGCGCAGTTCTACACGGTCGAGAAGGGGGACACCCTCTCGAAGATCGCCAAGCAGCACTACGGCGACGCCAACGCCTACATGCGGATCTTCGAGGCCAACCGGCCGCTGCTCAAGGACCCGGACGAGATCTATCCGGGGCAGGTGCTCCGCATCCCGGTGCAGGCTACGGCGGGCGCGGCGCGGGCCTAGCCCGAATTCCGGCGTTGATCTGCTCGCTACGAGCAGATACTTGACAGGATAGCGCCTCTCTCCGATACTCCACGTCATCTTTCCGCCGGAAGGCGAAGGAGGTGCGACGTGGAGATCGGCATGATGGACCGATGGGGGAGGCGCGACCGCGGATGGACTGGGTTCACGGCCGCTTGGGGTGGGTACGGAGCGTACCTGCCCCAAGCGCCGGCCGACCTGTCCCATTCGCCGGCCGACCCGCCCCATCCGCCCGCAGACCCCGTCCGGGCGTCGCCCGACCTGCTCCAAGCCTCCGCGGACCCATCCCAAACGCCGGCGTACCTGGTCCCGTCGCTCCGCGACCCGTCCCGAGCGCGTTCGTACCCGCTCCATGCGCCGTCGAACCCGAAAGGAGGAGCACCATGGCAGCCACCGGAAACTCATTCGCCGAGCGCTTCGCGCGCTGGCAGTTGATGGTCGAGAACCTCAAGGACACCGAGGAGATCGGCCACCTCGCCCCCGACCAGCAGCTCCTCGAGCGGCAGCTCGCGGAGGCGCGGGTCCTGGAGTCGCGGCTCGAAGACCTGCGCTCGCAGTTCCGCACCGTCACCGCGCGCATGCGCCGGCTCGCCACCGAAGGCGACTCCAGCCGCGGCCGCCTCGCCGCCAGCCTCCAGGGCAAGTTCGGCTTCGGCAACGAGACCCTGCTCCGCTACGGCGTCAAGCTGCGCCGCCCGCCGCGCCGGCGTCCCAAGCAGCAGACGCCGGAGCCGACGGCACCCGAGGCGAGCCCGGCGGCCTAGAAGCATGAGCCGACCGGCTCGACCACCCCCGCGCGGCGGTCGTTCGCCACGACCGCCGCGCACCCACTGCTAGAGTCGCCGCATGAACCGGTGGCGCGACTGGTGGGCGCAGGCCCAGCGGGATCTCGACCACGCCGAGCACGCCCACGCGGACGGAGACTTCGAGTGGGCGGCTTTCGCGTCCCACCAGGCGGCCGAGAAGGGCCTCAAGGCTCTCATCCTGGCAGCGAGCGGCGAGCCCTGGGGACACTCGCTGGCTCTGCTCGTCGAAGCGCTGCCGGCATCGGCGGCGATCGGGCAAGAGGTCTCCGAGGCCGCTCACCGTCTCGACAAGCACTACATTCCCGCCCGCTACCCCAACGGCCTCGCGGCGGATATCCCGGTAAGCTCTACACCGCGGATGAAGCCCGGGAAGCCATCTCTCATGCGCGCACGATCCTCGACGCCTGCGGGCGCGGTCTACCTTGACCGCGACCTGCGGATCAGCCAGCTCCGCACCGCCGCCGAGCGGGCCCGCGGCCGTCTGCCGGCGCTCCGCCGCGCGGTCCTCTTCGGCTCGCTCGCGGACGGCACGGCCGGGCCGCGCTCTGACGCCGACCTCCTCCTGGTGCTCGAGACGAGCCTCCATGCCGACCCAACGGACCGCGTGCCCGAGGCCCTGGCCGCCTTGTCGCCGCTCCCCTGTCCGCTCGACCTCTTCGTCGTGACCGCTGCCGAGCTGGCCCGGCTCGAGGCCGCCGGCGATCCTCTGGTGCGGGAGGTCCGGCGCTGCGGGCTGGACCTGCTGGATTCGGCGCTCGACGAGAGCTGACGGCAGCTCGCGGAGGCGCGGGTCCTCGAGTCGCGGCTCGAATACCTGCGCTCACAGTTCCGCACCGTCACCGCGCGCATGCGCCGGCTCGCCACCGAAGGCGACTCCAGCCGCGGCCGCCTCGCCGCCAGCCTCCAGGGCAAGTTCGGCTTCGGCAACGAGACCC
>DASUNQ010000233.1:0-27162 GCA_036277075.1 Thermoanaerobaculia bacterium | reverse complement strand
CGCGGCGTAGGCCCGCACCGCCCCGGCCTCGTCCCCCGCGGCCTCCGCTCGCCGCCCGCGCCAGTAGGCGAGCTCGATCGCGTACTCGGGCGTGCCGAGCCCCGCCGTCGCCAGCCAGGCGCGGGCGCGGTCGTGGCGGCTCCGCGCGAGATCGGAGGCGGCGAGGAAGAGGGCGGCGCGCGCGGCCTGCTCGCGCCACTCGCGACGCGATTGGAGGTGCCCGTAGAGGTCGAGCGCCGGACGCTCCCGGCCGGCGAGCCAGTGCAGGCGCAGCGCGGCGAGCAGCGCCGCTGCGCTCCACTCGCCCGCCGGGCTCGCGGCGTAGGCCGTGCGGAAGGTGGCGACGGCGCGCGAGCGCTGGCCGAGGAGCTCGTAGGCGCGCGCCTCCTGGTAGCGGGCGCGGGCCCGCGTCTCGGGCGCCGCGGCGCGCTCGGCGAGGTCGCCGAACGCGCCGGCGGCGGCGGCGAGCTCGTCGCGGAAGAAGAGCGCGCGGCCGATCGCGTAGCGCGCCTCCAGCCGCTCGTCGCCGGAGAGCCCGGCGCCGGCGAGCGCCGCGCGCAGCCAGCGCAGCGCCTCGTCCCATTCGCGATGCTGGTGGAAGGCCAGGCCGACGCGGAGCGCCGCCCGCCCGACCTGGCTTTCGGGGAGCAGGGCCGCCAGCCGCTCGGCCGCTTCGCGCGCCGTCTCGTCGCCCGGGTCCCGCTCGACGAGCGCCAGGTAGATCCGCCGCGCCGGCTCGCGCCGGCCGGCGCGCAGCTCGCAGTCGGCCTGCGCCAGCGCCAGCCGCCGTCCGTCCGCCGGGCGGAAGCGCTCCGGCGCCAGGCCGCGCAGCAGGCGGCAATCTCCCCCCTGCGCCAGTGTGCGCTGGAGCAGGCGGATCGCCTCCGGCAGCAGCGGCGATCCCGGCTGCGCGCGGATGCCGGTGGCGACCAGCCCCGCCGCCACCTCGGGATGGCCCATCTGCGCCTGCTCCAGCGCCAGGCGGTAGCGGGCATGGAGGGCGAGGCCCGGGGCGTGCGCCATCGTCGCCGCGAAGGCGTCGGCGGCGTCGGCGGGCCGCCCGAGGAGGTCCAGCAGGTGCCCGCGCAGGTAGTCGAGCCCGGCGGCGCGCGCGGTCGCGGGGCGCTCGGCCAGCTCGCGCTCGGTGCGCGCGAGGGCGTCGCGGGTGCGGCCGGCGAGCTGCAGCGCGACCAGCTCGACGCGCGTGTCGAGCGCCGGAGGCGCGGCCTGGAGGGAGAGCAGGAGGGTGGCGACGGCGCCGATCATGGCGGACCGCTTACAGCCGTGGACGTCAGGACCGCGACGGGAGAGGGAGCGGCGCGCAGGGCGGCCGCGTGTGCGCGGGAGTGTCGGGCGGCCGGTCAGGCCGCGGTCGCCTCGGGCTGTCGCTCCACTCGCGCGCCGAGCGACTGCAATTTGAGTTCCATGCCTTCGTAGCCGCGGTCGAGGTGGTAGATGCGGCCGACGACGGTCTCGCCGCTCGCCGCGACGCCCGCCAGCACCAGGCACGCCGAGGCGCGCAGGTCGGTGGCCATGACGCCGGCGCCGGTGAGCGGCGTCGGGCCCTGGACCCGGGCGCTGCCGCCGTCGACGCGCACGTTCGCCCCCATACGCGCCAGCTCCGGCGCGTGCTGGAAGCGGTTCTCGAAGATCCGCTCCTGGATCGTCGAGCTCCCCTCGGCCTGGGTCATCAGCGCCATCCATTGCGCCTGGAGGTCGGTTGGGAAGCCCGGGTGGGGAGCGGTTTCGAGGTCGCGGGCGCTCAGGCGGCCGTCGGCGCGGGCGCGGATCCCGGCCGGCGTCACCTCGACGTTCGCGCCGGCATCGGCCAATTTTTCGAGGACGGGCGCCAGATCGGCGGCCTCGGCCGCCTCGAGCAGCACGTCGCCGCCGGTCATCACCGCTCCGATCAGGTAGGTGCCCCCCTCGATGCGGTCGGGGATGACGCTGTGCGCGGCGCCGCCCAGCCGCTCCACCCCTTCGACGACGATCCGCTCGCTCCCCGCCCCCTCGATCCGAGCTCCCATCGCGGTCAGCAACCGGGCGAGGTCGGCGATCTCCGGCTCGCGGGCGCAGTTGTCGAGCACCGTCGTGCCGCGCGCCAGCACCGCGGCCATCAGGACGTTCTCAGTGCCGCCGACGGTCGGCATGTCGAAGCGGAAGGCGCCGCCGCGCAGGCGGTCGGCGGTCGCCTCGACGTAACCGTGCGCGAGGTGGACGTCGGCGCCGAGCGCGGCGAGGCCCTTCAGGTGCTGGTCGATCGGCCGCACGCCGATGGCGCAGCCGCCGGGGAGCGAGACGCGGGCGTGGCCGCGGCGGGCGAGCTGCGGCCCGAGCACGAGGACGCTGGCGCGCATCGTCCTGACCAGATCGTACGGAGCGTCGGCGACGCTCGTGTACGGCGCGTCGCGCCGCAGCACCACGGCCTCGCGGTCGTCGACGCTCGCCACCCCAAGGTGCTCGAGCAGGCGGCGCATGGTGCGGATGTCGCGCACCCGCGGCACGCGGTGGAGCTCGAGCGGCTCGTCGGTCAGCAGCGCAGCGGCGAGCGCCGGCAGCGCGGCGTTCTTGGCGCCGCTGGCGCGCACGCGGCCGGCGAGGCGGGTCGGTCCTTGGATGAGGAAGCGGTCCATTTCCCTGCGCTACGACCTCTCGAACACGAGGACCCGTGGGATGCCGGCGTAGTCGGCCCGCTCGGCGGCGAGCGAGAGCCCGGCCACCGCGCCGTGGCGCACCACCGCGTCGCGCTGCCTGGCGCCGATCTCGACGATCAGCCGCGCGCCGCGTCGCAGCCCCGTTGCCTGTTGCAAGAGCCGCGCGAGCAGGAGGTCGCCCGCGCCGCGCGGCGAGAGTGCCAGACGGGGCTCGAAAGCGCAAACCTCGGGCGAGAGCCCGGGTAGCTCGGCCGGGTCGATGTACGGCGGGTTGCTGACGACGAGGTCGAAGGCGGTGAGATCGATGCCGGCGGCCAGGTCGCCGGCGAGGAAGGCGACGCGCCCGGCGGCGCCCAGCTCGCGGGCGTTGGCGGCGGCGACCGCGAGAGCGCCGGGCGAGAGGTCGGCGGCGACGAGTCGCGCCGCGGGGATCTCGAGGGCGAGCGTGATCGCGAGGCACCCCGAGCCGGTGCCGACGTCGAGCAGGCGCGGCCGTTGCGGCAGCGGCTCGGCCAGCGCCGCCTCGACGACGTGCTCGGTCTCCGGCCGTGGGATCAGCACCCGCCGGTCGACCCGGAAGGCCCGCCCCCAGAACTCCCTGGTGCCGGTCAGGTAGGCGACCGGCTCGCCGGTGAGCCGGCGGGCGAGGAGGCTCTCGAAACGCGCGGCCGCCGGCGGCGGCGCCGGCTCCCGGTCGCGCGCCAGGAGCTGCGCCTCCGAGAGCCCGAGCACGTGGCCGAGCAGAAGCGCCGCCTCGCGCGGCGGCGCCCCGAACGGCGTCGCCGCGAGCCGCTGGCGCGCGGCGGCGAGGAGGTCTCCCAGGGTGGGGCTCACGCCCGGCAGTGTACGCGGCGGCCGACCTGCCTATCGGGGCGGCTCGGCTTCGTCCTAGTACTCCACCTCGCCCGCGGGCGCGAGCGGCACCTCGAGCTCCACCGTCCGCCCTTCCGGCAGCTCGACCTCGGTCGTCGCCGGCGCGAACCCCTCGGCGGACACCGTCAGCCGGTAGTGGCCGGGCGCGAGCCGCGGCAGCTCGAAGAGGCCGGCGGCGTCGGTCCGGGCGCTGGGGCCGGAGTAGGAGAGCTCGAGGCCGGGCTGGACACCCTCGGCCGTCACCACGGCACCTTCGAGAGGCGCACCGCTGCCGACCGCGAGCACCCGCCCGGAGAGACTCGCGGGGACGAGGTCGATCGTCACCTCGGCGCCGTCGGGACCGACCTCCACTGGGCGGGAGTAGCCGATCCCCTGCCGGGGCTCGAGCAGGACGAGGATGTAGGGGCCGGGCGCCAGCCGCAGGCGGAAGCTGCCGTCATAGGCGGTCTCGGCTCCGCTGGGTCGCTCGCCCTGGAAGCGCATCTCGGCGCCGGCGAGCGGCCAGCCGTCGAACGTCGCGCGTCCGCTCACCACCGGCCGGAGCATGAGCTCGAGGTCCAGCGTCGCCTCGGCCCCGCCCGGCTCCAGGCGGACGGTCCCGGAGGCCTGGGTGCCGTCGGGCAAGCCGGCCCTCACCTCCCAGGTCCCCGGCAGGAGGTCCGCCAGCCGGTAGCGGCCGTCGGGGCTCGGGCGAGCGTGGGCCATGCCGAGGCGCCGCCCGTGTGCCCGCACCCACACCCGGGTAAGCTCGTCGGGCTCGACCCCCAGGATCCGTCCGGAGATGGCGCCGCTCCGCTCGCCGAGCACGACCTCGATCCCCGCGACGGCGGCGCCGGCGACCCGCAGCTCGGCGGGCGCGGTCGCGTCGGCGTAGCCGCTGGCCTGGCCGACGACCCGGTAGATCCCGTCGGGCACCCACTCGAAGAGGAAGGAGCCGTCCGCCGCGCTCGCCGTACGCAAGCCGTAGCCGTCAGGGATCGGTTGCAGCCTCACCGCCGCGCCCGGGAAGGGGTTTCCCGCTGCGTCCATCACCCGCCCCGAGACCTCGACGCCGGCCGCGACGACGAGGTCGAGCCGCGCCGTCCCGGTCCCGACGGTGACCGCCCCGCGTACCGTCCGCGGTCCGGTCCCGCGCGCCTGGACCACGTAGCGCCCGGCGGGGAGGTCTTCGATCCGATAGCCGCCGTCGGCATCGGCGGGCGCGGCCTCGCTGCGAAGGGGCTCGACAGGCTCGCTGTCGGCGGGTCCTTGCACCCTCTCCGCGTGGACCGTGAAGCCGGGGAGCGGCTGCCCCAGGTGATCCACGATCCGTCCGACGAGCGTGGCGCGCGGTGCGCTCCGGCGCAGCGCCACCTCGACCGGCCGCGCCTCGCCGCCCGCCGGCACCTCCACGCCGGGCACCCGCCGCGTCTCGTACCCGGCCGCGACGACCTCCAGGTCGAGCTGGCCCGGCTGTGGGTGCGCCACCAGCGACCCTTCGCCGTCCGTCCTTCCGAGGCCGTGCGTCGTCACGCTCGATCCGGAGTGCGGGCCGGCCGCAGTGATGCGCGACTCGAACACCGCGGAGACCGTCGCGCCCGCGATCGGTTCCCCCTCCGGGCCGACGACGCGGACCGCCAGCCTGCCGCGCGGCCGCAACTCGATCGCCAGTGGCTCGGCGGTCGGCACCTCGACGCCGAGGGCGTCAAGTGGTGCGTAGTCCGGGTGGTCGACGTGGAGCTGCAGCCGCTGCCCAGGCCGCAGCTCGCCGATGCGGAAGACGCCGTCGCCGTCGGTCACCACCGGCTCCCGCGGCGCCGCCGACCATCGCTCGAACATCCAATCGGACGGGTTGGCCGCGACGTGCGCCCCCGCCACCGGCACCCCCTTTGCCCCCGTCACCCGCCCCGCGAGCACGACCCCGGGCTCGAGCACCAGCTCGCCGAGATCTGCCTCGGCCGCTTGCACCGGCACCTCCACGCCCTGCCGGCCGGCCGCGGCGAAGCCCTGCCGCGCGGCGCTCAGGTCGTACTCGCCGGCCTCGAGGTGACGGAAGCGGAAGCGGCCTGCCGCGTCGGTGGTGGCGCGTGGCCCACCGTGGCGGCCGATGGAGAAGGCGAGCCCCGACCGCCTGCCGTGCGGCCGTTCGACGCGAGCCAGGCTGACCTCGACGCCCGCGATCGGGTTGCCCTCGGAGTCGATCACGCGGCCGCTCGCGGTCTGCCCCGAGCCGAGCACCATCCGGAGTGGCGGCGCGCTCGCGCCGGAGGGAGGAGTCCGGGCGAGGAGCCGCCCCGGGGCGTGCTCGTCGTGCCTCGCCGCGATCTCGTAGAGCTGTCGGGGCAGCAGGCGGGGGAAGCGGAAGCGGCCGCCCGCACCGCTGGTGGCGCGCCGGAAGGCGTCGCGCGGGCTGTGGCCTCCCGCGTCGCCGCTCGGGCTCGCGTGCAGCGCCGCGCCGGCGATCGGTCGGCCCGCAGCGTCCACGACAACCCCCGCGAGCGCCGCGGCCGGCTCCAGCAGGAGGGTGACGACCTCGCCGGGCCGGACCTTTTCCCGCACCGCCCCGACATGGCCGGCGGCGGCGGCTTCGAGCTGATTGTGCTCGGCGGGCCGCACCGGCAGGCTGAACGTGCCGTCGCGCCCGGTCAGCGTCCAGCGGAGCGGCTCGGTGCCGAGGAACCAGACGACGGCCTGCGCCAGCGGCCGGCGGGTCGCGGCGTCGAGCACCCTGCCCGCCAGGGCGACCGGATCGCCGACGGCTTTCGGACCCTCTGCCCTCGACGGCGCCGCGCCGAAAACCTCCGGAAACAACCCGGCGGGTAGCCAGACGGGTGGACCATCTCCGCCGCCCAACAGCTCAGCGGCCGCGGCTTGCCCGCGCCCGGGCCCGCGCCGCAGGGCCGCGAGCGGGAGGTGCACGTCCTCGACGACCGGCAGCAGCGGCACCTCCAGCGCGGCGTGCCCCGGCGCCTCGGCCCGCAGGCGGTAGAGGCCGGGTGCGGGGGCGGTCAGCGAGAACGAGCCGTCGGGGCCTGGGGTCGCGCGGAGCGTCGGCGGCGCGGCGGAACCGGGGCCGCCGGGGACGGGCACCAGCTCGACCGCGGCCGCGACCGGGGAACGCCCTTCCGTGCTCACCCGCCCGCCGACCTGGAGAGGGGCGGCGGCCGGCGATGCCGGCGCGGCGGACAGGGCGAGAGCGGGGGCGAGGAGCGCGACGAGGAGCGGACGGAGGGCGCGAGCCGGCATAGCGAGACCTCTCCGAGCGGCGGCGTGAGATAAGACGGACGCGCGGCCGCTTTTCCTCGAATTCTAAGCGATGCGGATCAGTGCGCCCGCGCCTGCTCGTCCATCCGCTGCGCCTGGAAGTGGGCGACGAGCGGCTCGATGAGCGGGTCGAGGTTGCCTTCGAGCACGTCAGGGAGGCGGTGGACGGTGAGGCCGATCCGGTGGTCGGTCACCCGGTCCTGGGGGAAGTTGTAGGTGCGGATCTTCTCCGAGCGGTCGCCGCTCCCCACCATCCGGCGGCGCTCCTCGCCCATCGCCGACTGCGCTTTCTCCTGTTCGAGCTCGAGCAGGCGCGCCTTGAGCACGCGCAGCGCCTTCGCCTTGTTCTTGATCTGGCTGCGCTCGTCCTGACAGGAGACGACGATGCCGGTCGGCAGGTGCGTCAGGCGCACAGCCGAGTAGGTGGTGTTGACCCCCTGGCCGCCGGGGCCGGAGGCGCAGAAGCGGTCGATGCGCAGGTCCTTCTCGTCGACCGAGACCTCGATGTCCTCGGCCTCGGGGAGCACCGCCACCGTCACCGCCGAGGTGTGGATGCGCCCGGACGCCTCGGTCTCCGGCACCCGCTGCACGCGGTGGACGCCGCCCTCGAACTTGAGGCGGCTGTAGGCGCCGCGGCCCTCGACGATCGCCGAGACCTCTTTGATGCCGCGCACGCCCGACTCCGAGACGTCGATGACCTCGACCCGCCACCCCTGCCGCTCGGCGTAGCGGCTGTACATGCGGAAGAGCTCGGAGGCGAAGAGCGAGGCCTCGTCGCCGCCGGTGCCGGCGCGGATCTCGACGACGACGTTGCGCTGGTCGTTGGGGTCGGTCGGGGTGAGCTCGCGCCGCAGCTCCTCCTCCACCGCGGCGAGCCGCGCCGCGAGGTGCTCGCGCTCCTCGGCGGCCAGCGCGTAGAGCTCGTCGTCCCTGGGCAGGCCGGCGAGCATCTGCTCGGTCTCCGCCCGTTGCGTCGCGAGGCGCGTGTGCTCGCGGTAGAGCTCGACCACGTGCGCGATCTCCGACAGCGCCCTGCTCGTCTCGGTGTAGGCCTTGCGGTCGGCGAGGATCTGCGGGTCGGCGAGCCTGGCGGTCAGCTCGGCGTGGGTCTTCTCGAGCTGGGCGAGCTTTTCGAGCATGGTCGTAGATGGTGGCGGCGGCGGTCGGAGGACCCGCCGCCGCTGGAGCCGCGGGCGGTCTCAGGCGCTCTTGGCTGGCGCCTCAGGCGCTCTTCGCATAACGCCGCTTGAAGCGCTCGACGCGGCCGGCCGTGTCCACCAGCTTCTGCTTGCCGGAGAAGAAGGGGTGGCAGGCGCTGCAGATCTCGAGGCGCAGCTCGTCCTTGGTCGAGTGCGTCTGGAAGGTGTTGCCGCAGGCGCAGACGGCGGTCACCAGGTGGCGGACGGGATGGATCGCTTTCTTCACGGTTGGGACCCTTCTCTCTCGCAAGGGAGACACCCGGCGGGGCCGGGCGGAACGGCGTAGGTTAGCCCAGCCCGCCGGGCGCTGGCAACCCCGTTGCTACTAAACTGATTCCTGCAACATGGCATTCCACGACGACTGCCTGGTGGCGGACGGCCACACCGACGTGCCCTTCCGTCTCCTGGAAGGCGCCGCCGACCTGTCCCGCCCCTGCCCGGACCGGCACGTCGATCTGCCGCGCGCCCGGCAGGGGGGCCTCGACGCCCTGGTCTGGGCGCTCTACGTCCCCGGGGGGCTCGACGCCGAGGCGGGCTGGAGGCACGCCCGGCGGCTGCACGAGCTGGCGGCCGCGCAGCTTTCGGCCGACGGCTTCCGCCAGGTCTCCTCGGTAGACGAGCTGCGGCGCGCGGTCGCGCAGCGCGCGGTGGCGGTCGTCTGGGCGCTCGAGAACGGGCGGCCGCTGCTGGTGCCGGGGGTGCTCGACGCCTGCGCCGAGCTCGGCGTCCGCTACGTCACGCTGACGCACATGAAGACGCACGAGTGGTGCGATGCCTCGACCGACGCTCCGCGCCACGGCGGCCTCTCGCCGCAGGGGGTGGAGCTCGTCCGCGCGATGGCGCGGCGCGGCATCGTGCCGGACGTCTCGCACGTCTCGGACGAAGCGGTGCGGCAGACGGTGGAGGTCTCGCCGCTGCCGGTCGTCGCCTCGCACAGCTCGGCGCGCGCCCTCTGCGACCATCCGCGCAACCTCCCCGACGAGCTGGTGCGCGAGATCGCGCGGGGCGGCGGCGTGGTGATGGCGGTCAGCTACCCGGCCTTCGTCGACCCCGAGGTCTGCCGAGCGCAGCAGGCGCGCGTGGCCGAGCACGGGGAGACGATCGCCGCCATCGACGAGGCCTATGCCGAAGAGCCGGGGCTCGCGGCGCGCGACATCGCGCAGCTCCTCGCCGCGCACCCGCTGCCGAAGGCGGGGCTCGAGCGTTTCGTCGATCACGTCGTCCACCTCGTCGAGCTGGCCGGCGAGGAGCACGTCGGCATCGGCAGCGACTTCGACGGCATGACCGAGGTGCTCGAAGGCTTCGAGGACGTGGCGCGCTACCCCGCGCTGACCGCCGCCCTCCTGGAGCGCGGCCTCGACCGCGCCGGCATCCGCCTGATCCTGGGGGAGAACTTCCTCCGCGTCCTGGGCGCCGCTGAGAAGGCGGCGGCATGAACTGTTCGATGAAAGGAGAACTCCCGTGATTCGACCCCGAGCCGTCCTCCTCTCCCTCTCTCTGACCCTGATGCTCCTACCCGTCGCGACCGCCGCCAACGCTCCGAGCGACGACGAGGCCGCGATCCGCGACGTCGTGCGCCGCGTCGAGGCCGGCTGGAACGCCGGCAGCGGCGAGGCCTTCGCCGCCCCCTTCGCCGAAGACGCCGACTACGTCGTCATCAACGGCGACCGCATCAAGGGCCGGCAGACGAACGCCGCCCGCCACCAGCAGAGCTTCGACACGATCTACAAGGGCAGACGGAACGAGCTGACCGTCGATAGTGTCCGTTTCCTCCGGCCGGATGTGGCCGTGGCGCACGTCCGCGCGCACCTGCGTTTCACCAGAGACGGCAAGCCCGTCGAAGGCAACGCGATCAGCACCTGGGTGCTGACGAAGGGCCCGGACGGCTGGTCGATCGCGGCCTTCCAGAACACAGGCGTCCGGCCGCCGGCACCGGCCCCTGAGAAGCCTTGAGGTCTCGTTAGCCTCGCCCGCCCAGCCCGATGCTGGGCCCGTAGAGGACGGCGTTGAGCAGCAGCGGCGTCGTGGCGCGCCAGAAGAGGCGGAAGGACGGGTCCTGGGCGAAGAGGACGAGGCTGCCGGCGCCGACGCGCTCGCTGCCGACGAGCAGCGCGCCGGCGAGCCGCTCCTCGGCCTCCGGCCAGGCGAAGCCGGCGACGACCGGGTCGTCCTCGGCCGCCACCACCACGTCCTGCCGCGGCTCGCCGGTCGGCAGGAGCACCGTCGTCCCCTCGACCAGCACCGCCGGCGGCGACTGGAGCCCGAGGGTCAGCGGGTGGCTGGCGCGCATCGTCGTCGCCAGCGCCGCGCCCGGGGTGAAGAGCGGGCGGTCCTCCGGGCCCTTCATCCGCTCCTCGTCCTCCCCCTCCTCGGGGTCTTTCTCCGGCGGTTTCCAGCGCTTGATCTTTGTCAGCTCGTGGTCCTGCAGCCACTCGACGGCGCCGCCGACCGCCACCAGCACCCCGCCCGAGCGCACCCAGGCGGTGAGCTGCTCGCGCGTCTTCTCGCCGATCGCCCCGTCGTAGTCGAAGCCGTCCGGCAGCACCAGCACGTCGAAGCTCCAGAGGTCGAGGTCGCCGAGCCGCTCGACGTCGACGCGCCGGTGCGGCACCCCGACCTCGCGGTCGAGCAGGTGCCAGAGGAAGCCGAAGGAGGTGGGGTCGACGCCGTCGCCGGCCACCAGACCGACGCGCGAGCGGCGCACCGCCGCCATGTCGTCCGAGCCGAGCGAGAGCCCCTTGAGCTCGTAGGAGGAGCCGATGCGATGGGCCGTCAGGGCGAGCTCCTCGAGCGCGCCGGTCAACGTCGCCGCCGCGGCCGTGTCCGCCGCCGAGCCGCCGCGCGGCCGCGGCACGAAGAGGGTTCCCGAGGGGAACGCCGTCCCCGCCGCGGTGAACGGCTGGAGCGCGATGCGGTGCGGCACCGCCTTCTCCTGGAGGCGCGCGGCGAGCCGGTACGAGGCCAGCCCCTGCGGCGGCACCAGCCAGCCCAGCTCGCCGCTGCCGCGCACCGCGCTCCGCCCCTCCTCCGCCGGCCGCAGCCCGCGCGGCGTCCCCGCCGCGACCCAGGTGCGGACGTTGAAGGCGAGCGGCAGCGACCACGCCGTGATGTCGTAGAACTCGGGCGAGAGGTCCTGCTCGATGCGGCTGCGCTGCCGCTCGAGGAACCCCGGCGACATCGGCGCCTCGAGCTCCATCAGCGCCTCGACCAGGTCCCCGAGCGGCTGCGCGGTAGACACCGCGAAGGTGCCGGCCGCGAACTGCCGCGGCGAGGCCGCCTCGCCGGCCGCCGCGGTGAGCGGCCGCGCCGGGAGCGTCGCCTCCTCGGCGAGCTGCTCGACCCGCACGCCGTGGAGCGCCAGCAGGTCGGCGAGCGCCCGCGCCTCCTGCTGATCGGCGGGCCAGAGGAAGGTGCGGGCGTCCTCGCCGCGCGGCGGCGTGCGCGCCGCGGCGTAGTCCTCGAGCAGCCGCCGGCGGTTCTGCGCCGCGGTGCGGACGGTGGCGAGCGACGTCGTCAGGTGCCGCGCCACGCGGTCGGCGAGGGTCAGCGTGCTGCCGTCGGGCAGCGCCAGCGCCGCCCCGGCGCGGCCGCCGCCCGCCATCTCGTAGGTCATCCCGACGGCGCCGCGCAGGCTCGGGTAGGAGTCGCCGTAGCCGGGGTAGAAGAGGTCGAAGTTCTCGCCGGTGTAGTAGATCCAGCCCTGGCGCTCGAAGGCCTGCGCGTTGGCGCGGCCGAAGGCGTCCAGCCAGGAGACGAGCGCGCGGTCGATGCGCGGGTGGATCGGCTCGGCCGCGGGCGGAAAGAAGTAGGTCGACTCGGTCCCCATCTCGTGGAAGTCGACGTAGACCAGCGGCTCCCACTGCCGGTAGGCGGCGAGCCGGTGCCGCGTCTCCTGCTGGCTGGCCCACGCCCAGTCGCGGTTGAGGTCGAGGAGGTAGTGGTTGTGCCGGCCGCCCGGCCAGGGCTCGAAGTGCTCGGCCGCCGCCGGGTCGGGGTTCGGCCGGCTGCCGGTCCGCTGCTCGTAGGCGTGGACGTAGCGCTCGCGCCCGTCGGGGTTGGAGAGCGGGTCGATCAGGACGACGGTGTCGCGCAGCAGCTCGGCGGTCTCGCCGCCGGCCGCGGCGAGCAGCCAGGCGGTCGCCATCGCCGCCTCGGCCGAGGAGGACTCGTTGCCGTGGACGCCGTAGGCCAGCCAGACGACGACCGGCAGCTCGCGCACCAGCCGCTCGCGCTCGCCGGCCGCCAAGCCCGCCGGATCGGCGAGGCGCAGCCGCTCCGCGCGGATCGCCTCGAGGCGCGCGATGTTGGCGGGGGCCGAGACCGCGACGAGCTGGAGCGGCCGGCCCTCGTAGGTGCGCCCGTACTCCCACATCGTCACCCGGTCGGAGGCGTGATCGATCGCCGCCAGCGCCTCGACGATGCGGTCCCAGTGGGTGAAGCGCGAGCCGAGCGGGTAGCCTAGGACCTCGGCCGGCGAGGGCACCGCCGCCTCGGTGGCCGCCGGCAGCGGCAGCTCCTGGCCGCCGGAGAGCGGCGCGAGGAGGGGGGGCTTGGCCGCCGCGGCCGGCGCCTGCGCGCCGGCGGCGGATGCGGCGAGACAGAGAACGGCGAGGAGCGCGGCGAGCCTACGCGGCATGAGGGGTGACCCCGGGATGTGAGCTCAAGACGCCGAGACGACGCTCTCGGCCGAGATCGCCAGCCGCTTCATCATCTCATGCAGGGTGGTGGGCTTGACCTGGAGGAGCTCTGCGGCGCGCTTCTGCACGCCGCCGCTCGCCTGCAGTGCCTTGACGATGAGCTGGCGCTCGTAGTCCGAGACCGCGTCCTTGAGCGCGATGCCCGAGGCCGGCAGTGCGGCCGTCCGCGTCGGCGCGCCGTCCCCGTGCCGCACCGACGAGGGCAGCAGGTCGACCCCCAGCACCTCGCCGGTCGAGAGCACCACCGCCCGCTCGATGACGTTCTCGAGCTCGCGCACGTTGCCCGGCCAGTGGTAGTCGAGCAGCATCTCCATCGCCGGCGGGGCGATGTCGGCCAGCGGCTTCTCGTTCTCGCGCGCGTAGTGGGCGAGGAAGTGCTGGGCCAGCAGCGGGAGGTCCTCGGTGCGCTTGCGCAGCGGCGGCAGGCTGACGTTGATGACGTTGAGCCGGTAGTAGAGGTCCTCGCGGAAGAGCCCGGCGCCGACCTGCGCCTCGAGGTCGGCGTTGGTGGCGGCGATGATGCGCACGTCCGCCTTGAGCGTCTCGACGCCGCCCAGGCGCATGAACTCCTTCTCCTGGATCAGGCGCAGCAGCTTCGACTGCGTGTCGAGCGGGATGTTGCCGATCTCGTCGAAGAAGATCGAGCCGCCGGTGGCCAGCTCGAAGAGCCCCTTCTTGCTCGAGATGGCGCCGGTGAAGGCCCCCTTGACGTGGCCGAAGAGGTTGCTCTCCAGCAGGTCGGCCGGCATCGACCCGGAGTTGACGGTGACGAACGGCCCCTGGGCGCGGCGGGAGTGGTGGTGGATCGCCTTGGCCACCAGCTCCTTGCCGGTGCCGCTCTCGCCGAGGATCAGGATGTTGCTCTTGGCGGGGGCCGCGAGCTGGATCAGGTTGTAGACCGCCTGCATCGGCTTCGACTTGCCGATGATGTTGTCGAAGCTGTAGCGCTGGTGGAGCTGCTCCTTGAGCGAGCGGTTCTCGCGCGCCAGGCGCCGCTGCTCGAGCCCCTTGCGGACGGTGAGCAGCACCTCCTCGTTCTTGAACGGCTTGGGGATGTAGTGGAAGGCGCCCTCGCGCATGGCGCTGATGGCGCTCTCGATCGAGGAGTAGGCGGTGATGACGATCACCACCTGGTCGGGGTCGCGCTGGCGGATCTCGCGCAGCACCTGCTGGCCGTTGATGCCGGGGAGCATGAGGTCGAGGAGGACGAGGTCCACCTCCTCACGCTCGAGCACCTCCAGCCCCTCCTCGCCGGAGCCGGCCGAGAAGGTGGCGTGCCCCTCCTTGCGGAGCAGGTGAGTGAGGACGTCCTGGAGGACCTCCTCGTCGTCGATCACGAGGACGTTCATTCAGCGGCGGCGGCGGGCGGCGCGAGGGCGCCGGGCGCGGGGGCGTGCCGCGGCAGCTCGACGGTGAAGCAGGCCCCCTCGCCGGGGCGGCTGGCGACCGTGAGCGCGCCGCCGTGGCGGCGCACGATCTCGGCGCTGATCGAGAGCCCGAGGCCGGTCCCGCCGCGCGCCAGCTTGGTCGAGTAGAAGGGCTGGAAGATGCGCTCCAGCTTCTCGGGCGGCACGCCCGGACCCGTGTCGCGCACGTGGACGCGCGCCCGCTCGGAGTCGGCCTCGAGCTCGACGGTGAGGCGGCCGCCGCTCTCGGCCATCGCGTCCTGCGCGTTCATGAACAGGTTGGTCAGGACCTGCTGCAGCTCGCCGTCGCAGCCGTCGACGACGACCTCGTCGGCCGGCGGGCGCCAGACGAGCTCGATCCGGCGCTTGGCGAAGCGGTCGGAGAGCAGCTCGAGGCACTCGGCGATCAGCGGCCGCAGGGGCACCGGCCCGGCCTCGTTGCGGCGGTTGCGCGCGAACTCGAGCAGGTTGTTGACGATGCGCGCGGCGCGGAAGGTCTGCCGCTCGACCTTCTTGAGGATGTCGTAGTGCGGGTCGCTCTCGGCGGTCTCCGAGAGCAGCATCTGGGCGTAGCTCGAGATGCCGGTGATCGGCGTGTTGACCTCGTGCGCGACGCCGGCGGCGAGCATGCCGAGCGCCGCCAGGCGGTCCTTCTCCTTGAGCGCGTTCTCCATCTCGACCCGGTCGGAGACGTCGAGCGCCACCAGCACGCGGTAGCGCCCGCCGGCCCCCTGGTCGAAGGCCGAGACCGAGAGCTGGAGGTAGCGCTCGCGGCCGGCGGCGTCGCAGAAGCCGACCTCGACCGGCCCGGCGGCGGGGGAGGGGAGCGGCTCGACCGGCAGCAGCTCGCCGAGCCGGCGCCCGACGGCGCCGGCGCGCTCGACGCCGGCGAGGCGCGCGAAGGCGGCGTTCGCCGAGACCACGCGGCCGTCGCCGTCGACGACGGCGATCCCCGCCGGCGAGGACTCGAAGATCTGCTCGGCGTAGCGCTGCAGGCGCGTCACCTCGGCGAGCTGGCTGTTGAGCTGCCCGAGGAGCTGCGCGTTCTCGATCGCCAGCGCCGCCTGGTTGAGCAGGTGGCGGATGAGCTCGAGGTCCTCGCTGTTGAGCGGCTGCAGCTCCTCCTTCCAGCCGGCCAGGACCAGCCCGACGCGGGTGCCGCGCACGGCGAGCGGGAAGACGTAGCGGTAGCCGGCGAGGTAGAGGGCCTGGGCGGCGCCCTCCGGCTCGGTCGGCAGGGTGAGGCCGGAGAGCGCCCGGTGCCCCTCGCGCCAGACCTCCTCGCCGAGGGCGTCGAGGGCGAGCGGCGCGGGCAGGCCGGGGTCCGGCCGCACCGGGTGGAGGAGGCCGCCGTGCGCGAGCAGCAGGTTCGCCCCTTCGAGCGCCACCCCCTCCTCGATCTGCCGCAGGAGCGCGTCGCAGAGGCGCCCCAGGTCGCGCTCGTGGAGCAGCTCGCTCCCCAGCTCCGAGAGCCCGCGCCGCTTGCCGAAGGTGCCGCGGTACTGGAAGCGCTCGAGGGCCGAGGAGAGGCCGCGCCGGGTGGGCACCAGGAGGGCCGCGATCCCCAGGCCGGCCGAGAAGGAGAGGAGGTTCCGCGCCAGCGCCAGCTCGGCCGGGACGCCGCGGCTGATCAGCAGGTTGACGAGCGAGAAGCCGAAGAGGCCGAGGAGCAGGGTCAGCGTCGAGGCCACCGCGCTGCGCACCACCAGCTCGATGTCCCACAGCTTGTAGCGCAGGATGGCGTAGGCGAAGGTGAGCGGCACGACGGCGAGCGGCAGCACCGCCGCCGAGGTCACGACCTCGGGCCAGCGCAGGCCGGCGACCCAGGGGAGCGCGTAGAGCAGGAGGAAGGGCAGGTAGCCGCCGGCCAAACCTACCGCCATCCACTGCGCCTGCCGCCGCTCGTGCCAGCCGCGGTCGCCGCGCAGGCGGGCGACGAGGACGGCGACGGCGGCGAGGGCGTAGAGGGCGAGCTGGGCGAGGACCAGGCGGTCGAGCAGGACGACGGAGCCCGGGGTCGGCGGGCCGAAGATGAGGCGCCCGCCGGTCAAGCTGTAGTCGAGCTGGAGGGCCAGGAGCGCCGCCGCCGGCAGGTAGAGGAAGGGGACGGCGCGGCGGCTCCAGCGCGCCGGCGCCAGGCGCCCCGGCAGCTCGAGGAAGAGGTGGAGGGTGACCGGCGCCAGCAGGATCAGCGCGCAGGCGTCGACCGTCCAGAGCAGCCGGTAGGCGGCGTCGAGCGGGGGCGTCGCGCTGACCAGGTAGGCGGTGGCCGAGAGCAGCGTCCAGAGGTAGAAGAGGAACCCCTGCGCCTGCCCGCGCTGCCGCAGCAGGGTGTAGAGCCCGATCAACAGGTAGAGGGCGCCGATCAGCGCCATGACCAGGTACGGCGTGTCGAGGTCGAGCGGCGGGCGCGCGTAGGGGACGTGGAGGAGGCGCTCGCCGCGCTGGACGAGGAGGGTCGTGCGGGGGCTCTCGCGCAGCCGCCGCCGCAGGGCGTCCTCGGAGCCGACGTCGCCGCCGCCGGCGAGGAGGATCAGATCGCCCGGCGCGAGGCCCTCCGTGCCGGCGCCGACCGCGGCCACTCGCAGCCCCGCCCCCGCCGGCACCCCGGCGAACCCGAGCGGCTGGAAGCTCCCGACCTTGCGGTCGAAGCTCGTCGCCGCCAGCAGGACGGCGGCCAGCGCCAGCGCCAGCGCCAGGCCGAAGCGGAGAGTGCGCGTCGCCGTCGTCATCGCGGAAGTGGGGCCACGGCCCCGGGGCTAGAGCACAGTCCGTGCCATTGCCACGGAATTTTGAATCGGGCGAAATCACAGGGAAGAAGCCGGTTTGCAGCCGGAGAATCCAACGGCTCGGATGTTATCCGAGAGGCCGGATTCAAGGTGTTGAGAGGCGGATCTCGTCGCGAAAGCCCTTGACGCGCATTCGCTTCCGCCGCAGCACCTCCTCGTCGGACAGGGTCGTGTCGTGATCGTAGAGAGCCCGGTCCCAGGAGCCGTACATCGGGTTGGGCAACAGGAACCAGCGCCTGCCCCACCAATCCGAGTGCCTCCGGGCCGCCTCCACCCTCTGCTCCGGCGCCAGCTTGGCGGGGACGAAGTCGCCGAGATCGTCGCCGATCAGCAGGAGGATGCGATGGCCTTGGGCCACGTGCCGGCGGCGCGCGGTCTTGTCCGACGACCACCCGTTCTCCCGGTTGGCGAGGATCTCCTCGGCGGTGGACCGGACGCCGAGCGCCGCCAGGTTCTGCAGGGTCGCCGGCTCCTGCTCCAGCGTCCGATTGGTCACGAAGAACACCGCGATGCCCCGGTCCCGGACGTCCGCCAGGAACTCCTTCGCCCCCGGCACGAGAGCCGCCTTCTCCAGCTTCACCCACTCCGTCCACCGCGCCGGGGAGTAGGGCTCCCGGCGGAGAGTCTGCTCGCCCTGGAAGCGGCCGTTGTCCAGCACGGTCTCATCGAGATCGAGGATCACGGCCGGGGGAAGGTGGGAGAAGTCCGCCGTCTGCTCGGCCGCCGCCGTCCAGGCCGGGTTCGCCAGCGCGTCGCGGAGGGCCTCGCCGGCCGCCCGATACGTCGTCTCGGCCAGGACGCGGTACTCCGCTGCGGTCTGCATCCAGAGAGTGCCCTGGAGCTGCTCGTGGGTATCCCGGAAACAGGGACACTCCGGGCCCGAGAGCCGGCCCTCCTGCGGGGGCGTTGTGGACGCGCATCCGGCAACCAGGGCCGCAGCCAACCAGAGCCCGCTTCGACGCATGACGACCTCCTTTGGCTGTAAACTACTGGTCAGGCTCGGAAAGATACCACTGGAGCTGGCAAGGAACCCGGAAGGTGCCGCGACCATCGCTCATCGAGCGCCACGGCATATCCCCAATGCTCGGGCGGACCCGCCAGACGCTTGGGTAAACAGTTTCGCCGCTCGCAGTCTGAGGAGGAGTCGCTCGCCGACAAGCTCAAGACCTGGAGGACTCTGGCGGACGGTGTCGACCCCGGCCGCGAGGAGGTCGCCTTCCTCGGCGGAGACCGTGCCGAGCTGGAGGGCCTGATCGAGGAGATCACCGGCCTCGTCACGCGGTCCGACAAGCACGAGGCCGACCTGCGCGAGGCGGTGCGCCGGCGGCGCGAGGCCGAGGCGCGCGCCGCGGAGGTCCACGGCCGCATGGTCCTCGCCCTGCGCGCCCGCTTCGGCAAGCGCAGCCCGCGCCTCTACGAGTTCGGCATCCAGCCGCTGGCCCTGCCGGGAGAGCGGAAGCGGGAGCGCGAGGGGCCGCCGGACGCCGAGCCGGCCTGATCGCGGCGGCGCCGCCGTTTCCATGCGGGGTCGCGGGGCCCCCGCTCGCGGGACGGAGCGCAACCCCTGTGCCCCGAGCGTTTGGCACGTCGCTTGCGCTTCCGCCCCGCCGTGGAACCCCCCCGTCAGCCGCCGCGCCAGCGGGCCTCCTGGGCGATGGTCCGCAGCGACCTCGCGGCCATGGAGCGGCGGCAGAAGATCGCCGTCGTCGGCGGCTTCGCGATGCTCGCCCTCTCGGTGGCCGTCGGGCTCTGGCTCGCCGGCTGGCTGGTCCAGGTGTCGCGCCGCTTCCCGGAGGCGCCGTTCCGCCAGCCCTCGCGGCTCTACGCGCGGCCGGAGGTCCTGGCGGTCGGCGAGCCGATCGCGACGAGCGCCGTCCTCGCCGAGCTGCGCGACGCCGGCTACCGGGAGTGGGAGGCGGACGGCCCGCTGCCGCCGGGGACCTTCCGCCGCTCGGGCGGCCGCCTCGCCCTCCACCTCCGCCCCTTCCCCGACCGCGCCGGGCGCGGCCGGCCGGGCGAGAGCCGGCCGGTGCTCGTCGACGTCGAGCGCGGCCGCGTGGCGCGCGTCCTGATCGCCGGGCGCCCGGCGGCGCGCGTCGAGCTCGAGCCGGCGCTCCTTGCCAGCTACTACGGGCCCGACGCCGAGGAGCGGCGGCCGGTGACGCTCGCCGAGCTGCCGGACGAGGTCGTCCAGACGGTGCTCGCCGCCGAGGACCACGCCTTCTTCCTCCATCCCGGCTTCTCCGCCTTCGCCATCGCCCGCGCCGCCTGGGCCAACTTCCGCGGCGGGGCGGTGGAGCAGGGGGGGA
Organism: Thermoanaerobaculia bacterium; assembly: GCA_036277075.1. Lineage (GTDB taxonomy): Bacteria > Acidobacteriota > Thermoanaerobaculia > Multivoradales > UBA5704 > DASUNQ01. Next base: position 7,992 of record DASUNQ010000233.1, on the reverse strand, counting down.
GCACGCTGACCCAGCAACTGGTCAAGAACCTCTACCTCTCCCCCGAGCGGACGCTGGCGCGCAAGGCGCGCGAGGCGGTGCTCGCGGTGCTGCTCGAGGCGCGCTTCGGCAAGAAGAAGATCCTCGAGGCCTACTTGAACGAGATCTACTGGGGCTCGACCGGCTCGACCAACCTGATCGGCCTCGGCGCCGCGGCGCGCGCCTACTTCGGCAAGGACGCGGCGGCACTGCGCCTCGAGGAGGCGGCGATCCTCGCCGGGATGATCCGCGCCCCCGCCAACTACTCGCCGCTCGCCCACCCCGAGGCGGCGCGCCGGCGGCGCGACTGGGTGCTCGGGCGGATGGCCGAGCTGGGCTGGATCGAGGAGGACCGCGCGGCGCGGCTCGCGGCGCTGCCGCTCGCCGCCCGGCCGCGGCCGGCCTCCCCGCGGCGCGCCCCCTACTTCGCCGACGCGGCAGCCGCCGAGGCGCGCCGGCGCTACGACCTCGACGACCTCGCCGGCGGCGGCTACGTCCTCTTCGCCACTCTCTCCTGGCGCGAGCAGGAGCTGGCCGAGGAGGCGGTGGCGGCGACGCTCCCCGCGCTCGAGCGGCGCTGGGAGCGGCGGCGGCGCAAGGCGCCGCTCCAGGCGGCGCTGGTCTCGGCCGATCCGCGCGACGGCGCGATCCTCGCCTACGTCGGCGGCCGCGACTACCGCGAGAGCCAATTCGACCGCGCCGCGCGCGCCCGGCGGCAGGCGGGGAGCGCCTTCAAGCCGGTCGTCTACGCCGCCGCCTTCGCCGAGGGCGCGGCCTACCCCGCGACGGTGCTGCGCGACACGCCGATCGTCGTGCGCTACGGCACCACCGCCTGGCGGCCGCAGAACGACGACCGCCGCTTCCGCGGCCCGGTGACGGTGCGGCGCGCGCTCGAGCAGTCGCTCAACATCCCCACCGTGCGGCTGGCGATGCAGGTGGGTCTGACGCGCGTCGCCGACCTGGCGCGCGCGATGGGGGTCTCGACGCCGCTCGCGCCGGTGCCGGCGCTCGCCCTCGGCGCGGCCGAGGTGACTCCCTGGGACCTGACCGAGGTCTACGCCACCCTGGCGAGCGGCGGCGCACGGCCGCCGCTCCACGGCCTGTCGTCGGTCTTCGACCGCTTCGGCGAGGAGGTGCTCGGCGAGGACCTGGCGGCGCCGCAGCGGGTGCTCCACCCGCAGCCCGCCTACCTCGTCACCGCGCTCCTCCAGGGCGCCGTCGACCACGGCACGGGCGCCGCGGCGCGCGGCTTCGGGGTGCGCGGCCCGATCGCCGGCAAGACCGGGACGACGAACGGGCGGCGCGACAGCTGGTTCGCCGGCTACAGCGGGGATCGCGTGACCGTCGTCTGGGTGGGCTACGACGACAACGCCCGCACCCGCCTCTCCGGCGCCCGCGCCGCGGTGCCGCTCTGGGCCCGCTTCACCCGCGCCGTGCGCCCGCCCGGCGGCTTTCGGCCGGTGCCGCAGCCGTCCGGGATCGTCAGCACCGTGATCGACCCGGAGACCGGCGAGCTGGCGACCGACTTCTGCCCGGCGCGGGTGACCGAGGTCTTCGCCGACTGGCAGGCCCCGAGCCAGCCCTGCCGCCTCCACGCCTGGCGGACGCAGATGGCCTGGGTCGATCCCAACTACGACCCGGCGCTCTACGATGCCTGGGACACCCGGCAGGAGCTCGCCGCAGACAGCGCCGGCGGCTCCGGCTACGGCAACTACGGCTACGGCGACCTCGAAGGGGTGCCGCTCGAGGAGGGCGCCGGCGAGAGCGAGCCGCGCGACGCGGGAGGGCTGCGCGGCCTGCTCCGGCGCTGGCCGGATCCGGAGGACCCGGAGCTCGAGGAGGAGTCGGGCGAGATCGTCATCCGGCCGAGCCGGCCCGCGGCACCGCTCGAGCCCGAGCCGGTGCCGCTGCCCGAGCCGGAGGCCGCCGCGGCGGCGCCGCCGGAGCCCGCCGACACCCTCGAGCCGGTCGAGCCGGAGCTCGCTCCCGACCCCTTCGCGACGACCGAGCCGCCGGCGCTCGGTTCGATCGTCGTGGCACACGTCTTGCCTTAGGAAACTCGCAGAGGCGGGTCGGCGGCGCGAGATCGCTACACCGGGAAGTGCACTGGCCGTCGCTGGCCCCGACCTCTCTTCCCCTCCATCCGAAACTGCAGCCGGGCGCGTAGAGCCAGCGTGCCCACCACCGACAGCGGCGCCTGCGCCGTCGCGCCGCCGCCGCTCCCGCTGGCGTATATTTTTCCGGAAAGGAAGCCCTGCCTGGAGCCTTCCCGCCCGGCCGCCGAGGAGCCGTCCGACGCCGCGCTGCTCGCCCGCAGCGCCGGCGGCGACCTCGGCGCCTTCCACCTCTTCTACGAGCGCTACGCCGGCCGGGTGCACGCCTACGTCCAGCAGCTGAGCCGCACGCGCGAGGGCGCGGAGGACGTGGTGCAGGAGGTCTTCCTCGCGGTCTGGCGCAAGGCCGCGAGCTTCCGGCCCGAGCGCGGCGACGCCGCGGGGTGGCTCTACACGATGACCCGCAACAAGCTGGTGGACGGCTGGCGCCGCGCGGCGCCCGGCACCGGCCCGGGGGCGGCGCCGGACGGCGTCGACTTCCAGCGCCTCCCGTCCCAGCGCGGCGAGACGACCGAGCTGCTGCTCACCGTCCGCCAAGCGCTGGCGCGCGTTGCCCCCGAGCAGCGGCGGGCGATCGAGATGGCCTACTTCGGCGGCCTCACCTACGAGGAGACGGCCGCGCGCCTGAACCTGCCGCTGGGCACGCTGAAGTCGCGCATCCGCACCGGCTTGAGGACCATGCACGGCGTGCTGCGGGAGCGCGCGGGAGCTTAACGATGCATCCGCCCCCCGAGCTGCTCCTCGCGGTCGCCGGCGGCGAGGCCGACCTCGCCCATCGGGTCCTCGTCGAGGCCCACGCCGCCGGCTGCGCGGCCTGCCGCGAGGAGCTGTCGGCGCTGGCGCTCCCCGGCGGCGTGCTGCTGCGCGCGGTCGGCGAGAGGCGCCCGCCGGCCGGTCTCTGGGACCGCCTGGTGGCAAGCCTCCCGGCGCCCGCGGACGCCGCCCCCTCGCCCTTCGCCGGCACGCCGGTGCCGCCCGCCGCGGGCCAGGAGCTGTCGGAGCTCGCGGAGCTGCGCTGGCGGCGGCTGCCGGTACGCGGGGCGCGCATCGCGCCGCTCTGGACCGACCGCGCCACCGGCACGACGCTGCTCATCGGCCGCATGCCCGGCGGCCGCCCCTTCCCGCGCCACCGCCACCCCGGCGGCGAAGACGTCGTCGTCCTGGCCGGCGCCTACGAGGACGACGCCGGCCTCTGGGAGAGCGGCGCCTACGGCGTCTACCCCCCGGGCTCCGAGCACCGCCCCCTCACCCGCCCGCCGCACGAGTGCTGGATTCTCTTCCGCCTGCCGCAGCCGGTCGAGTTCACCGGCTGGCGCGGCGCTCTGCAAAGGACGTTCGCCGGCGGGTAGCGCGCGCCGGCCCGCCGCGCCGCACTGGCGCGGCGGTTGCACGGCGGATCGGCGGAGGAAGGGGGGAATCATGGAACAGGTCCTCCGCACGTTCGAAGACCCGATCGTCAGCCGGGACGGCGTCCGCTTCTTCGCCCGCGCCTGCGGGCGCCAAGTGGACAATCACTGGGAAGGGTGGCTCGAGTTCGAGTCGCAGGGGGAGGACGCCGTGCTCCGCTCCGAGCGCGAGACGACGCAACCCAACCTGACCGCCGCCGAGTACTGGGCCAGCGGCCTCAGCGAGGTCTACCTCGAGGGGGCGCTGGAGCGCGCGCTCGAGCCCGTGGCGACGGCGCCGCCCCCGCCCCTGTCGAGCCCCGCTTTCAGCGCTCCGGCGCCACCGCGGCGGCCGGTGGTGCCGGCGCGGCCGATCCTCGATCCCTTCTCGGTCTACGCCAAGGGGGAGACGCTGCTGCGCGGCGAGCTCGGCGCGCTCGACGGCCGCCACCTGCGCGCCATCGCGCGAGGCTACCGGCTGGTGGACGAGCGGCGGGTCGATCTGGAGCTGCTGCGCGAGCCGGAGCTGGTGGAGCTGATCGTCACGGGAGTTCGTGACGCAGCTCCCCTCGGTGGGTGAGGAGGCAGCCGGCGACGACCTCGTCGGACGGGTCGACCGCGAGCCGCCTGTCCCTCAGGAGCAGTTGCAGCAGCGCCTGGACGTTGCGCGCGTAGAGCGTGCTGGCGTGATGCGGCACGGTCGCCGGCAGGTTGGACGGCGCCAGCACCAGGACCCCGCCGTGGACGACCTCGCGGTCGGCCTGCGACAGCTCGCAGTTGCCGCCCGCCTCTACCGCCAGGTCGACCACCACCGATCCCGGCCGCATCGCCTCGATCATCGCCGCGCTCACCAGCCGGGGCGCGGGCCGCCCGGGCACCAGCGCCGTGGTGATCACCGCGTCGGCCGCCGCCACCCGCTCGCCCACCGCCTGGCGCTGCCGCGCCAGGAAGTCCTCCCCCATCTCGCGCGCGTAGCCCCCCGCCCCCTCGCCGCTCTCGGCCTGCGGCACCTCGATGAAGCGCCCGCCCAGCGACTCCACCTGCTCCTTGACCGCGGCGCGCACGTCCGAGACCTCGACCACCGCCCCCAGCCGCCGCGCGGTGGCGATCGCCTGGAGGCCGGCGACGCCGGCGCCCATGACCACGACCCGCGCCGGCGGGATGGTGCCCGCGGCGGTCATCAGCAGCGGGAAGTAGCGCGGCAGGCGGACGGCGGCGAGGAGCGCCGCCTTGTAGCCGCCGATCGAGGCCTGCGACGACAGCGCGTCCATCGGCTGCGCGCGAGTGATCCGCGGCACGAGCTCCATGGCGAGGGCGGAGACGCCGGCTTCGGCGAGGCGGCGCACGCTCTCGCGCTCGCGGTAGGGCGCGAGGAAGCCGACGAGGACCGCGCCGGCGCGCAGCGCGCCCGCCTCCTCGGCGGTCGGGGGCGCAACCTTGAGCACCGCGTCGGCGCGCCGCCAGACGCCGGCGCCGCCGCGCTCGAGCCGGGCGCCGGCGGCCTCGTAGGCGGCGTCGGAGAAGTACGCGGCGAGGCCGGCGCCGGCCTCGACGGCGACCTCGGCGCCCGCCGCGACGAGGCGCTTGACCGTCTCCGGGGTGGCCGCGACGCGCGCCTCTCCCGGCCGGGTCTCCCTGGGCACGAAGACGGTGGGCATGCTGCTGGTCAGCGGCGCTGCGCCGGCTCCTCTTCCTCGATCGCCTCCTCGCGCAGCGCCTGCGCCGCCGGCGAGCTCTCGAAGTCGCCGCTGGGCTGCGTCGTCGGATCGGGGATCGATTCGGGGGGCGCCGGGCGGGCGAGCGAGAGGAGCACCGAGCCGAGCAGGATCGCGAGCACGACGACCAGCGACAGCACGTTGGGGATGTGCAGCCAGTCGTGGAGCGTCATCTTGGCGCCGATGAACATCAGCACCAGGCCGAGGCCGTAGGAGAGGTAGCGGAACTTGTGCATCAGCCCGGCGAGCAGGAAGTAGAGGGCGCGCAGGCCGAGGATGGCGAAGATGTTCGAGGTGAAGACGATGAAAGGGTCGCGGGTGACGCCGAAGACGGCGGGGATCGAATCGACGGCGAAGACCACGTCGGTGGCCTCGACGACGATCAGGACCAGCATCAGCGGGGTCGCGAACAGCCGCCCGCCTTCGCGCACGAAGAACCGCTTGCCGGCGTAGTGCGAGGTCAGCGGCACGAAGCGCTGGAAGAGCTTGACCGCCGGGTTCCTCTCCGGGTGGACATCGGTGTCGCCGCCGCGCAGCACCTTGAAGCCGGTCCACACCAGGAAGACGCCGAAGACCAGGATGATCCACTCGAAGCGCTCGAGCAGGGCCACGCCGAGGGCGATGAAGACGCCGCGCGAGACGAGCGCGCCGAGGATGCCCCAGAACAGGACGCGGTGCTGGAACTCCGCCGGCACGGCGAAGTAGTTGAAGATGACGATGAAGACGAAGATGTTGTCGAAGGAGAGCGAGCGCTCGATGATGTAGCCGAGCAGGAACTCGAGGCCCGGCGTGGCGCCGTACTCCCAGTAGATCCAGCCGTTGAAGGCGAAGGCGAGGAGCGTCCAGGCGATGCTCCAGAAGGCGGCCTCGCGCAGGCCGATGCGGTGGCTCTTGCGGTGGAAGACGCCGAGGTCCAGCGCCAGCATGACGAAGACGAACGCGAGGAAGAGGGACCACTGCAGCGGGGAACCGAGCGTGCGCATCGACGGGCGCGGAGTCTAGCAGGGGAGAGAAGACGGAAACGGCGTGCTGGGAGGCGCTCCGCCGCCCCGCAGCACGCCGCTTCGGCCGGCCGATCAGCTCTGCCGCAGGTGGTTGTTCACCAGGCGGGTCATCTCGAACATGCTGACCTTGTCCTTGCCGCCGAAGACTGCGCGCAGATTGTCGTCGGCGCGGATCATCTGCTTGTTCTCCGGGTCCTGGAGGTTGTGCTTCTTGATGTAGTCCCAGACCTTCTTGGTGACCTCGGTGCGCGGCAGCGGCTCGGTGCCGACCACGGCGCCCAGCGCGTCGTCCGGCTGCAGCGGCTTCATGAACTGCGGGTTGCTCCTCCCCTGCGTCTTCTTTTGAGCCATGAGTCCTCCTGTCCCAAGGTAGGCGTCTGAATGCATGGTAGGGGGACGCGCGACCCGCGCGCGCCGACCCCACTCGGAATGCAATATCCCGGCCCGTCAGGGCGCCGCGGAGCGCAATGTTATCGTGCCGCGCGATGCCTCCGCTCTTCGTCACGTTCGAGGGCATCGACGGCAGCGGCAAGTCGACCCACCTGCAGCGTGCGGCGGCGCGGCTCGAGACTCTCGGCGTGCCGCTGCGCGCCACCCACGAGCCCGGCGGCACCGTGCTCGGCGACGCGGTGCGCCGCGTCTTCCTCGATCCGCGGCTCGGTTCCGTCGACGGCCGCGTCGAGCTGCTGCTGGTCTTCGCCTGCCGCCGCCAACACCTCGCCGACGTCATCGACCCGGCGCTCGCCGCCGGCCGTCACGTGCTCTGCGACCGCTTCACCGACTCGACTCGCGCCTACCAGGGCTACGGCCGCGGCGTGCCGCTGGCGCTCATCGAGGAGGTGGACCGCATCGCCACCGGCTGCCGCGTCCCCGACCGCACGCTGCTCTTCGACCTGCCGCCCGAAGTGGCGCAGGAGCGCGGCCAGGCGCCCGCCCGCCGCGGCGGCGTCGACCGCATCGACGGCGAGGCGCTCGACTTCTACCGCCGGGTGCGCGAAGGCTATCTCGAAATGGCCGCGCGCGAGCCGCGGCGCATCCGGGTGATCGACTCGGCGGGCGCGCCGGCGGAGACGGCGGCGGCGGTCGCCTCGGCGCTGGTCGAGCTGCTGCCCGCGGGGCTGGATTGATCCCCGAGCCCGTGCTCGCGGCGGCGCGCAACGGCCGCCTCTACCCGGCGGTCATCCTGCACGGCGGCGAGGCCGCGGCGCGGCGCGCGGGAGCGATCGAGCTGGCGCGCGCGTTGCTCTGCGCGGCGGCGCCGGCGGCGCGGCCGTGCGGCGAGTGCCGCCACTGCCGGCGGATCGACTGGCCGGGCGCCGACGCGCCGTTTCACCCCGACGTCCAGGTGCTCGCGCGGGACTTGAAGACCTCGACCTCGGTGGACGCCACCAAGGAGCTGCTGCGCACCGCGCAGGTCACCCCCTTCGAGGCGCGCGGGCAGGTGTTCGTCGTGGCCAGCGCCGAGAGCCTCTCGGGCGAGGCCGCCAACGCGCTGCTCAAGGTGCTCGAGGAGCCGCCGGCGAGCGCGCCGCGCCACTTTCTGCTGCTGGCGCCGTCGCGGCTGGACCTGCTGCCGACCTTGCGCAGCCGCTCGCTGTCGGTGTTCCTGAACGGCGCCGAGAGCGCCGACGAAGCGGCGGTGGCGCGCGCCGCGCGCGGCTTCGGCGCGGCCGTCGCCGCCTTCGCCGCGAGCCGCGCGCCGGTCTACCTCCTCGCCGCCGCCGACGCGCTGCTCGGCGACGCGAAGAGCTGGGAA
>DASUNQ010000232.1:0-17386 GCA_036277075.1 Thermoanaerobaculia bacterium | reverse complement strand
GACCGGCAGCTTTCCTTCTTCAATCAGCCAATGGGCCGGGTCCTCGTAGGCGGCCTGCACGCGCTCAGCCTCGATGCCGAGCCCCGCCGCGACCGCCACCGCCAGCACCCAGAGGAGGCGGAGGCGGCCGTGCGCGCCGTGCTCGAGGAGCGGGATCGCCTCCATCAGGTCGTAGAACGGCGTCAGGTGCAGAGCGGCGCCGAGCGCGGCGCCGCCGGCGAGGAGGATCGCCAGCACCCGACCGCGCAGCGCCACGGCCCCCGCCGCCGCGAACGCCAGCGCGGCGAGCCCCGCCCAGACGGTGCACAGCTCGTTGAAATTGCTCCTCGGCAGCCGCCCCGTCCAGGTCCCCTCGCGCGGGCTGCCGTGGACGAGCGGCTGGACGACGGGGAGCAGGGTCGCGGGGGAGGGCAGGGCCGGCTGGACGATCCTGGGGTTGCGCCGCACCGCCTCCCAGCGCTCGCTCTCGGAGAGCGTGGCCACGAACGGCAGGAGGGCCGGCGCCGAGAAGGCGAAGGTGAGGACCGCCGCCGCCGCCAGCCGGGCGAGGAAGCGGAGCCGGCCCGGCTCGCGCCCCACGAGCAGGGCCGCCGTCACCGCGGCGCTCGCCAGCGCCGTGTTCGCCAGGCTCTCGGGATGCCCCGCGAGGGTCGCCGCCGTCGCGCAGGCGACCAGGCCGGCGAAGCCGCCGCGCTCCCCGTGCCGCAGCAGCGCCACCCCGAGCAACACCCCCGGCAGCCAGGCGGCGACCGCGCCGAGGGGGTGATAGGCCCACGCCACCAGGTAGCTCGACAGGGCGAAGGCGATCGACCCGAACGCGGCGCCGGCACCGCCGGCCCCCAGCCGCAGCAGGAGGGCGTGCATCAGGAGGAGCGCGACGAGCATCTGCCAGGCAACGGCCAGGGTCAGCGCCGGGAGCGGCGCCCGCGGCAGCGCCAGCAGGTGGAGCGGCGCGAACGGCGCCGACTGGGCGTTGCCGAGCAGCGGCTGCCCGGTCCCCAGCTCGTGCGCCCAGAGCGGCGCCTCCCCGGCGAGGAGACGCGCCCGCACCAGGCTGCGGAAGGGCAGCATCTGGAGCGGCACGTCCGAGAGCGTGGGGTTCTTCGGCGTGACCGGCTCGGCGAGCGTCTCCTTCCAGGGGATGTGCACGTAGGCGAGGTCCGTCGCCGCCTGGCTCGCCGGGGTGGCGAGCGGCACCGCGTGGAAGGCGAAGGCGAGGATGAGGTACCCCCCGACCGCCCGCCAAGACACTTCCCGCCGCCACCACCGCACCAGCGCGCCGAGGAGCAGACCGCCGGTAAGAAAGAGGAGGACGTCGAGAAAACTGGCGAAGGTGGGGATCCAAAGACTTTACAGCAGGCCCACGACGTCTCACGAAGAGGACGGAAGGCTCCCGAGGCGGCTGCTGAGGCTTCCCGACGAGCTGCGGAGGCTTCCCGAGGCGGTCCGGAAGCTTCTGGATCCGGCGCGGAAGCCTCCGGAGGCGAACGGGAAGCTTCCGCAGGTGAACGGGAAGCTTCCGGACTCTGTGCGGAAGCTTCCGGAGGCGGACGGGAAGCCTCCGGAGATCGACGGGAAGCTTCCCGGGGTGGTCCGGAAGCTTCCGGTGGTGAAGCGGAAGCTTCCCGAGGTGGAGCGGAAGCCTCCCGAGGCGGTGCGGAAGCCTCCCGAGGAGGTCCGGAAGCTTCCGGAGGCGGTCCGCAAGGCTCCGGACGCGATCCGGAAGCTTTCGGAAGCCCTGCGGCGCCTTCCTCTACTCGGGCGGTTCCCCCCCTGGTCGAGGAGATAGCTCACGGGGCACGAAGCGGTAGCCCAGCTCCTGGGCGCGGGGACTCCGCGGGCGAGGGTTTCCAGCGTCGCGGGGTAGGGTGGCCGGCGAGGGCGAGGAGGCGCCGCACCTGAAGGACGACCACGCCGCCTTCGATCAGGCGAGGACGCTCGTCGAGCTCGAGCACATCAGGAGGCCGCGACCGCCCGCCTGCGCGAAGCCACGCGGGTGCGCAACGATCAGGACAACCGCGTGCGCCTGCTCAACAACCGCCTGGTCGCCGGCCTCCAGGGCCCACTTCGGCCCCGAGAACGAGCGGCTGATCGCCTTCCACGTCCCGCCGCGGAAGCGCCGGTCGCGCCGGAAGCAGGAGCAGCCGCCGGCCCCGGAGCCGCCGCCGGACTATCGACGGTGCCGCGCCGCGAGAAGGCCGTCTCGCTCAGCTGCTATACTATCCTAACTGATCAGAGCGCAAAACCCGTCCCGTTTTGGAAGTTACCTATTACTTCTCGTGCCGCGGCGATCGGCCTCTAGACAACTACCTTTAAAGGAGAACCTGAATGACAACCATCCATCTCTGCGCGGAGTTCGGACTATTCCCCGTCAACACTCCACTGGGCCCGAACTTCACTCTCTCGTCGTTCGTATTTCGAGATCTCGGTACTCCAGCTTCCTTCGTGAAGGAGACCGCCGGTGAAAAGGGCCTAAAATTCTCCCAGGCCGGGCTCGAAGTCGTCCTCCCCTCCGCTGTAAAGGGCGTCGATCTAAGAGTAGGTACCTTTGCAGACTCTATGACGATTTCAGGAAAGACCTCGCAGGAGGCGCTGTCACAACTCAAACTATTCCAGCGCTTAATGGGTATATAGATCTTCAGCTGCTGGGCACCGAGATCGCCTCGGTGGAATTCATCGGTGGGGGAAATGAAGGGAGTCTTGTCAAAATATGTTTAGACGTCTTGGTAAGTGTACCGCCGGGATAAGACCGACGAGAAGCAAACGGCGAACACCTAAGTTGTCGAGCTCTTCTGCCCGGCCCGGCGGAACGTGGAACGCGCCCGCAGACATCGTACAGGATGCCAGGAGCGCTCGAAGCACCAGGAGAATGATGGAGCTTCAAGCGGGAGCCTGACGGCACCGCTATAGGCCGAACGATTTTGGCTGATAAGGAGGGAGAATGCGGCTCTGGTTGATCGATGCTGGCTACCTTTTCAACGCCCAGCGGTCAGTGGGAGCGGGGTTTCAGTTTGACTACATGAGACTCCGTAGAAAGCTTGAGGAGTCCGGCGCGCTATGGAGAGCGTATTACTTGAACTCCACGCCCCACCCTCCGACGGATGCACAGGATGCTTTTCACAGCTGGCTCCGCTCAGGACCACCTCGCGGCCCGCAGCTGATCACGAAGCTGTACGAACTAAAGCAGGTTCGAGCCGACCGTGCCTACTGCGAGCAATGCCAGACCAAAGTTACTCTGACTTGCCCACATGGATTGGAGCACCACATAGCAAACCAGCAGCAGAAGGGCGTTGACGTTGGGGTCGCGACGCTGGCGCTGACACACCGCGATCGATACGAGACGCTCCTTCTCTCCTCAGGAGACGGTGACCTCTTGGACGCGGTCGAGTTCCTCTCGGAGCACGGTAAGCGAATCGAGCTGGCGGTCTTTTTAGAGGGCGTCTCGACTGACCTCCAAGCCAGGGCCGACAAGATCTATTGGATCAACGAGTTTGCAGATGAGGTGCGCCGGGAGCATTGAGCGACTGGCAATGAGGGGCACGGACGACGGCTCTGCGCCGCCGCTGCTGCCGCAGTAGGCCGTCGTTGGAAGCGATGCCGAAGAGTCGCGCGGTCAGCAGCGACGGGCTTCCCTACTGCGGTGGCTCCCCGGTCTGGTCGAGCAGGTAGCTCACCGGCACGAAGCGGTAGCCCAGCTCCTGCGCCCGGGGGACTTCCCGCGCCAGGGCGGCGAGGGTCTCGGGGGAGGGGTGGCCGATGGCGATGGCGGCGCCGCGCTGGCGGGCGAGCGCCAGCAGGCGGGTGAACTGGTAGCGGATCGCTTCCGCGCCGGGGTCGGCGTCGAGGAAGACCTGGCGCTCGGCGGCGGGGACGCCGAGGCTGCGCGCCACCCGGTAGCCCACGCTCTGCGGGCTGGTGCGCGAGTCGAGATAGAAGAGGCCGCGGCGGGCGAGGACCCCGAGGATCGACTCCATCGAGACCGGGTCGGCCGAGAGGCCGGAGCCCATGTGGTTGTTGACGCCGACCGCCCCCGGCACCGCCGCGAGCGCCTCCTCGGTCGAGCGCTCGAGCTCCGCCGGCGCCATCCCCAGCCGCAGCGCCCCGGGGCCGGGGTCCCGGCCGTCGACCGCCTCCATCGGCAGGTGGCAGAGCACCTCCGCGCCGGCGCGCTCGAGCGCCGCGGCGACCGCCGGCGTCTCCTCCGCGAAGGGGAGGACGGCGTAGGAGATCGGCACCCCCAGCCGCTCGAGGGCGGCGAGCGGGTCGAGGCTGTCGCCGAGATCGTCGATCACCAGGGCGACGTGGGCGCCGTCCCCGGGCTCGACGGCAATCTCCGCCGGAGGCGCCGGCGGCTCGACGGGCTCCTCCGCGGCCGGGGGCGTGTCGCCCGCGGCCGCGGGCGGAGAAGCAGCGGGGCGCTCGGCTTCGGCGGGCCGCGCGTCGCCTTCGCCCCGCCCGTCCGATCGGGAGTAGAGGTAGACGAGCGTCCCGAGGCCCAACAGGAACAGGGCGAGGAGGAAGAGCCCGCCGAGCGGCGAGCGGCGGGAGCGGCGGGGCGGCACGGGGGAGTGAAGCGGGCGGCGGCCTGCGGGGCTGGCGCGCGGGTGCGGTCAGTCCGTTAGGCCGCCGCCTTGGCCTCTGCGTCCTCGCCGCGCAGGCGGCGGAGCCCGCGCTGGAGGATCAGCTCCTCGAGCGGCGCGTCCTTCTCGATGAAGGTGCGGCTGCGCTCGTCCACCCGCAGGTCGGGCTGGAGGCTGTCGTCGATCGCCGCGCCGTCCGGTCCGGCGTAGAAGGCGTCGGTGAAGAGCAGCCGGCCGCGCGTCGAGAGCTCGGCCGTCGCCTGCCGCCCGGCGTGGCCGAAGGTCGGCTCGCCCACCAGCTCGGCGCCGGCCTTCTGGCGCAGCACGCTGGCCAGGATCTCGGCCGGCCCGAGGGTGCCGCGGTCGACCAGGACGACGATCTTCCCCTGCCAGAGCGGCGCCTCGCCGCCGGTGAAGCCGGAGACCCGCTCCCCCTTCTGCAGCAGCGCGCCGAGCTCGCCGCGGGCGAAGAGCTGGCCCACCGCGTAGGCGGCCTCGGGGTCGCCGCCGCCGACGCCGCGGAGGTCGACCAGCAGGTGCTTGTCGCCGCCCAGCGGCGCCAGCGCGGCGCGCACCTGGCCGGCGGTCTCGCCGTCGAAGGCCGGGACGCGGAGCATCGCCGTGCCCTCCACCCGCTCGATCGCGGCCGGCGGGTTGTCGAAGCGGCGCAGCTCGAAGGCGACCTGCCGCGGCTCGCCGAGCCGGATCACGTCGAGCTCGATCCTGGTGCCCGGGCTGCCGGCCAGCAGCTCCTGGACCTCCCAGAGCGGCATCAGGCGGGTCGAGCGGCCCTGGATCTCGGCGACGATGTCGCCGGCCTTGACCCCCGCGGCGTGCGCCGGGCTGCCCTTCTCCGCCGCCACGACGTAGGCCACGCCGCGCTCCTTCAGCAGCTCGAGGCCGCTGTGGTGGCGGCCCACCTCGCGCGCCTCGAGGAACGATTCGACGTGGGGCGCCGGGACGTAGAGCGAGAAGGGGTCGAGGGCGTCGGTGGTGCCGTCGAGGGCGCCGGCCATCAGGGTCTCGACGTCGGACTGCTCGACGTAGGCCTGCCGCACCAGCGACAGCACCTCGCTGAAGACCGAGAGGTACTTGTAGAAGGAGTCCTCGCGCGGCGGCTGCTCCCGCTCGGCGGCGCCGAGGAGAGTGCCGGTCAGGATCGGCAGCACCAGGGCGGCCGAGACGAGGAGGAAGAGGAGGCGGATTCGGGTCATGGCGAGCGCAACCAGGTCAGGGGGTTCTCGGGCTGGTTCTCGACGCGGATCTCGAAGTACAGCTTGCTCGATGCGAGCCCCAAAACATCGCCCAAGGGTACCATAGCTCCCTGCCCCACCCGCAGCTCGGAGAGCCCGGCGTAGAGGGTGAAGACGCGCCCCGGATGGTGGAGGACGACGGTCGTCCCGTAGCCCTCGAAGGGGGCGGCGAAGAGAACCTTGCCGGCGAAGACCGAGCGCACCTCCGAGCCCGCCGGGGTGGCGAGCGAGACGCCGTTGTGCGGCACGCGCGTGCGGTAGCGCGGGTCGAGGCGCGGGCCGAAGCCGGCGATCAGCTCGCCGCGCACCGGCCAGTCGAGCACTCCCTTGAAGCGCTGGAGCGGCCGGCCGGCGAGCCGCTCGGGGTTGCGGCCGTAGAGCAGGTCGAGGAACTCGGCGAGCTGCGCCACCTTGCGCTCGAGGTCACCGGCGCGGGCCGCGAGGACGCCGCGCTCGCGCCCGGCCGCGGCGAGCAGGCCGGACTGGCGGCGGCGCAGGGCGATGAGGTCGGCGCGCCGCGCCCGCTCGCCCGCGATCCAGCGCTCGAGCTCGGCGCGCTCGGCGAGGAGCGCCCGGCGCTCGGCGGCGAGCCGGTCCCTGGCGGCGGTGTGGCGGTCGATCGCGGCGCGGTCGCGGCGCGCGAGGTAGCGCACCCAGCGGACGGCGGGGACGACTTCCGAGGCCGGGCGCATCGAGAGGAGGAGCCGCAGGGTGCCCTGGCGGCCGAGCCGATAGAGGCCGGTGAGCCGCCGGCGGAGGTCGCGCCGGCTGGCGGCCAGGGCGGCCTCGAGACGCGCGACCTCGGCCTCCCCCGCGCGCACCTTCTGCTCCGCCAGGTCGCGCGCCGCCGCCGCCTCGGCGATCCGCCGCGCCTGCAGCTCGAGCTCGAGGTCGGTCCGCGCCAGCTCCCCCCGCAGCCCGCTCTGCCGCGCCCGCGTGTCCGCCAGCCGCGCCTCGATCCGCCCGATCTCCGCCCGCAGGACCTGGAGCTCCTGCTCGCGCGACGGGGCCTCGGGCGCGGCCGCGGCGAGGGCGGCCGCCGAGACGAGCGCCGCGATGCCGGCCGCGAGCCGCCTCACCCGCCCTTCTTGAGCAGGCTCCGGCCGTCGAGCTTGACGGTGGGCTGGACGCCGTGGAGGGCGAGGAGGGTGGGCATGACGTCGCCCATGTAGGCGCCGCGGGTGTCGAGCTTCTCGGTGCTGAAGAGGATGCCCTCGACGAGCGGCGGGTAGACCGAGCAGTGGTCGCCGCTCCAGATCTCCGTGTTGTCCTCGACGACCTCCTTGGCGATGCCGCCGAGGGTGTCCTGCCACCCGACCCGGTAGCCGTCGTTGTTCGAGGGGATCAGGTCGGGGATCAGCTCGGGGTCGTAGACGCCGTAGGCCTCGTCGCGGGTGAAGACGTGCGCCACCGGCTTCTCGCCGGTCGCCGGGTCGACGTACGCCTCGAGCCCGGCCTTGATCGCCGCCGCCACCTGCCGGTACTCCTCGCCCGCGCGGACGATCCCCTGCTTCTCGCGCCCGGCGAGGTTGATGTAGACCTGCCCCAGCCCCAGCGCGTAGGCCCTGGTCTTCGACCAGTCGACGTTGACGAAGAAGTCCCCCTGGTCGAAGAGGTCCTCGAGGTTCTTGCGCTCGGCGTCCTCGCCGGTCAGGGTCATGAAGCCGTTCTTCGCCAGCCAGGTGTTGTAGTTCATGCTGCGGCGGAAGGAGGCGAAGCCGTGGTCGGAGAGGACGAAGAGGCGGGTCCCCGCCGGCATCCGCCGCATCACCTCGCCGACGATCCCGTCCATCTCCTGATACGCGGCGAGGATCGAGCCCCCCCACTTCGCCGCCCCCTCCGGCGTGTAGAGCGGGTGCCGCGGATCGAAGAAGCGGAACATCATGTGCTGCACCCGGTCGGTGAACTCGAAGTAGTCGACGAGCACGTCCCAGTCGTCGTCGGCGAGCAGGCCGAAGAGCATCTCCTTGTCCTTGGCCACCGTCTGCTCGACGTCCTCCAGGAACAGCTTCTCGTCGGCGGTGCCGTTCGACAGCGACCAGGTGTCGATCGTCCAGCCCTTGGTCTTGAACAGGCCGAAGCGTCCGGTCAGCTCGTCCACCCACTTGCCGGGATAGGTGATCGCCAGGCCCGGCGGCAGCCCCTCGGGGTCGAACTCGATCGGCGAGAGGTAGAGCCGCACCTCGGGGTCGAGCGACAGCAGCCGGAACTTGCCGATCCCGCGCGCCTTGATCAGGGCGTTGAACGGGAAGGTGAAGCGGACCCAGTCGCTCCACTCGCCCGGCTTGAGGGCGAGCTTGGTGCCGGAGACCTCGATCTCGAGCCGCGAGCGGTCCTCCGGCACGGTCAGCTCCATGGGGATGACGACGTAGTCGCTCTGGTCCGGGAAGAGCTCGTTCGGCGGCCCCTTGACCTCGGTCTCGATGACGCCGCGGTTGTCGACCAGCTCGACGACCTCGACCGAGAAGTCGCCGCCCCCCTTGGGGGTGAAGAAGAGCTCGGAGGTGAAGTAGAAGGGCTTGCCGATCCGCCCCGACATGTCCGGCGTCCCGAGCCCGGTCAGCAGCTCGCCGTGCTCGTAGGGCTTGGGCGGGAAGGTGACGGGCATGCGCAGCACGCGCACCCGCGCGCCGCTCTTGCCGAGGAGCTCCCAGAAGGTGTCGCCCTGGCGGCGGTTGATGGCGACCGGCCGCTCCTTCGGCATGAGCTTCGCCGCGGCGACGCCGGTGCCGACCCCGGCCGCGACGGCGACGACCGCGGCGGCGATCACCGCCCAACGCGTCCGCACGCGGAACAGCTTGAGCGCGCCGAAGAGGAGGAGCGCCAGCCCGAGCGCCACCGCCGGCCCCAGGAGCCAGGGGGTCTTCTCTCCCCAGAGGAACGGCTCGCGCCCCTCGTCGTACATGGCGAAGCTCGGCCGGTAGTCGGCGGTGTCGCGCTTGAGGAAGTCGAAGATGGCGTGCCGCCCCGGGTTCAGGCCGGTGGCGAAGGTGGACCAGGAGACCGGCGTCTGCGACGGGATCGTCGAGCGCAGCGGCGCGAAGCTCCCCTGGTCGCGCAGCCGGGCCAGGTTCGGGAGCTTCCCCTCGGCCATCCACTGGCGCGTCAGGTCGGCGTCGACGCCGTCGAAGCCGAGGACGATCGTCTTGGGCGGGTCGGCGGCGGCGGCGGGAAAGACTCCGGGCAGGGCGAGCAGCAGGGCGAGCAGCAGGCGGGTGGGCATCGGGTTCAAGGGCCTCGAAAAGGGCGCGGGTTCGATTCGCGAGTATACCGGCGCCCTATGTCATCCTGGGTGCAGGGATGACCGGTCGCCGGCTCTTCTTCCTCACCTGCTCTCTCTCCTGCTGTCTCGCCTGCGCCCGCCCGCAGGGCGCCCTGGTGCCGGCCGACGACGAGCTCGTCGTCGCGCTCGAGTCCGCGCCGACCAGCCTCGACCCGCGCGTCGCCACCGACCAGTCGTCGGCGCGGGTCTTCGCCGTCCTCTTGAACGGCTTGGCCAGCAAGGACGAGCGCGGCAACCCGATCCCCGACCTCGCCCGCTGGGAAGTGCACGACGGCGGGCGCCGCTACCGCTTTCACCTCAAGCCGGGGGTCCGCTTCCACGACGGGCGGCCGCTCCGGCCCGCCGACGTGGTGTGGACCTTCCGCACCATCCTCGACGGCTCCGTCGCAACCTCGAAGCGCGGCGCCTTCCCGCAGCTCGAGCGCGTCGCGGCCGCCGGGCCGGCGGCGGTCGACTTCCACCTGAGCGAGCCCTTCGGCGCCTTTCCGCTCGAGCTCACCACCTCGATGGGCGTCGTCCCGGCCGGCACGACGCCCGAGGCGATGAACCGCCGCCCGATCGGCACCGGGCCGTTCCGCGTCGTCGAGCGGAGCCCCGAGCGGATCGTGCTCGCGCGCTTCGACGGCCACCACGCCGGGCCGCCGCGCCTCGACCGCATCGTCTTCAAGGTCGTGCCCGACGCCACGGTGCGCGCCCTCGAGCTGCTCAAGGGGTCGGTGCAGCTCGTGGTCAACGACCTGCCGCCCGACCTCGTGCCGCGCTTCCGCGCCGACCGGCGCTACCGGGTGATCGAGGGGCCGGGGGCGACCTACTCCTATCTCGGCCTCAATCTGACCGACCCGCTGCTGCGCGACCTGCGGGTGCGGCGGGCGCTGGCGCTGGCGATCGACCGCGAGCAGCTGGTCGAGGCGCTCTGGCGCGGCCTCGGCCGGGTGACCGAGACGATGATCCCGCACGCGCATTGGGCGCACCACGCGGGCCTCCCGCCGACCCCGTACGACCCGGCGGCCGCCCGGCGCCTCCTCGACGCCGCCGGCCTGCGCGACCCCGACGGCGACGGCCCGCGGCCGCGCTTCGCGCTCACCTACAAGACCTCGACCAACGAGCCCTACGTCCTCCAGGCGCAGGCGATCCAGGCGATGCTCGCCCGCGTCGGCGTCGATCTGCGGGTGCGCACCTACGAGTTCGCCACCTTCTACGAGGACGTGCGCAAGGGGAACTTCCAGGTCTTCGCCATGCTCCGACTCGGCGTCCTCGACCCTCACGTCTACCGCCTGGTCCTCCACTCCGCGAGCCTGCCGCCGGCGGGCCAGAACCGCGGCCGCTACCTCAACGCCCGCTTCGACCGCCTGATCGACCAGGGCGCCCGCCTGACCGCCCCCGCCGCCCGCCGCCCCTACTACCTGGAAGCGCAAGAGATCCTGGCCCGCGACCTCCCCTACATTAGCCTCTACATCAGGACCAACGTCGCGGTGATGCCGGCCGAGCTGGAGGGCTACCGGAGCTACCTGAACGGGGAGCTGCTGAGCCTCCGAGAGGTTCACTGGTCGCGGCGAGTCGCCGACTAGGTACTTTCATGAAGCTCTGCGATCCCAGTGCGTCTACGCCACTCTTCGCCTCACCAGCGAGAAGAGAGGAGTACTCGCTCGCTACTTCTGATTTGCGAACAGTGCTATTAGGAAACTCAAAAGAATCAGCCCAAGATAAAACCAACTAACAGATCTGGAGCGCGCCATTCGAACAACGCTTGTAAAGGCCCTATGCTCATCGCTACCTTCGTTCTCCGACGCTCGAGGGTCCAAGACTATGAAATCGACTAGCCGCCGCTGCTGAAAGGATTCCTTCAGACGCTTACTATTCAGGAACTCCGAAATCCTCTGGCTCCGAAATATGAAGCTCCGCTGTATACTTCGCCACCAAGCGTCCATAAACCAGAATGTCACCGGCAAAATTGCCGTCAAAGCAAGCAGCCTCTTCTGATCTGTGTTAAACAGCAGAACCATGCTTCCCGCCCACGTTATTATCGCCCAGTGTTTTGTTCCCTGCGCAATTCCATCGAGGCGGCCGATAACCTCGTTGATGGCGTTGAACTCCAACTTCAAGAACTCGAGCTGAAAATCAAAGCTATCCCGCTCGTCGCTCATTTCACCAACCCGGTGGCTTTTTCACACGGCCAAGAGACCTCTCGACGACCGCGAAGAGACTCTCAATCCGCCACAGCACGCAGCCACCAGGCCTCAACATGCCGCTGAGTACCTCTTCAGAATCTCTATGAGCTTGTCTGCGTTGCTGTCGAAGCTAAAGTACCTTCGTCGACCTCTAGCTTCCGAAGACAATGCAGCCATTACATTCTCGTCGTGCAGCTTCGCTGCCAGATCATCGTAGTCCGAATAAATCACGCCTACATCACATGATTCTACAAGTGACCTCATCGCTCGCTGTCCCTCTTTTGGCACGGCCAATGGGAGGCCGGCGGCCAAGTATGCGGTGTACCGATATGGAAGATTCAGCTCCTCAAATGCCGCAGTTTTGTCATGAGGATCAACCTTCGTATGCATAAACCCCGCATCATACCGTGACCACGCTGGGCAGAACTCCGCCGGGGGAACGTACGCGTGTCGATGTACATATGAAAGGCTGCCTTCAAGGTCCTCGTAAGCTCGCAGTGTAGGAATATGGCCCACAATAGGACAGCCATCCTCGCCTTTGCCGACCACGTAGCCAAAGAGATGTACATGTACGTGCCGCCTATCCATTTCCACACACAACTCTCTAACGTCGAGGCGATCACTCAACATGCTCATTCCACCAGCCACCAGCAAGTGTGGCTCTCCGTCTTGAAGCCTCAGCTTCTCTGAAAAGTCATCGCTCATATATCGCTCGGCAATCATATCTGCGTCCACTATGTGCGCCGACTCCAGACTAACGCCATAGATTCGTCGGAAGTATTCGAGGGATTCTCTATTTATGTATATCTGACCGGCCGTGTCCAGAAGAATCCGTCGCTCCTCGAGCGTTGGGATGCAAGGATGCTCTTTATAATGTCTAACAATGGGTACCGCGATACCTCCATCTAGAACTTCCAACGTTACTTCGGTTGACTGATCAGCAGCGCTGAGCAGAGAGTAGATAATTGAAATCTCATAACGAGTAAGAAGATATCGGACCTGGGGCACTAGATTTCGCCGTGCAAGAGGAATACAGACTATCTCCTTTTCCAATCGTACGAGACTGGGATGAAACTCGGTGTAGGCATAAACCAACCCATCGACACGCGCAGCCAATGCGAGGATTCGATCCTGATTTGGCCCGAGACTTCCTAGCACGAGAACGCGCAGTTCAGAGAGACTCACCGTTCAACCTAAGGCGCGGCCGACGACTAGCGTGACTCCGTGCCATAGCCCGCGCCACAGACCACTGCTGACTGTCAGTGCGTAGCCAGGGCGTTCGCGATGACTGAGTAGTCCGGACCATGAACAATGAAGCGTCGAAGCTCTTCCACGATTTCTCTGCCGTTATCAGTTAGGAGATCGAGTCCCTGGGCCCTGAGGGCCCCGTCTGCCTCCGACAGGTCAGCCACCGTGCGCTGCAGGGGCACGATGTACGTCTCTGCCTTCTTCACGTCACCGCTGCAGTGGTAATAGTACATTATTGCAGCTGCCACACACGCCGAGTGGAACGCCTTGTCATAGGGCCGGCGAGTCTGCCGAATAGCCGAAATGCTGAGAGCCTCATCACGGTCAAGCAGGGTGGGATTCGGCATAATCCCACGCACCATATCCTCTAGGAAGACGCTGTTGTGGACGAACTCGTGCACTAGCATTTCTGCATAGTAGTCGACCTGCCAATCCTTGTGCGGACTAAGCCATATGAGCCCGATACAACACGACACGGAGCCGCCATCACGATACGGTATTTGGTAGATTGCAACGGATCCTACAAGCTGTGTCAGCAAATAGTATAGATTGGGATCAGCATCGGCGAGCAGTGCCTTGGCTGCTTCTAGGTTGTGAATGACCTGCTTACGCTCATTGTCCGGCAAAAGATGCACGCCGCCCGATACCTCTGCGAGTGAGAAGACAGTCTTTTCAACTAGCAGATTGACGAGACCTGGATTGTCAAATTCCCAATACAAATCGTCCTTGATACTGCGAATACTAGTCGACTGAACATCGTTCAGGCCCGCGATGAACTCTTGCTTGAGTTCGGCACTGGGAGGCGGCTCCGTACCCGTCAGGTGAGCTGCCGCCAGCTGCATGTTCAAAACAACCCGTCTCTTGTCCAAGTATCTCATGTTGACTTTTCCTCGAGAGAACATGGATGTCATATCATGCAAGTAGCTTTAGCCTCCGGCACCGCAGCACCGCTACAGTAATGCAGGGCCGGTAAATCTGTTCGTGGTGCAGCGTTCGAAGAGGTCGCTGCCGGATTTTGGCGCGTACGAGTTAGCTGGCGGCTTAGCAGCGCCCGGAAACATCTTTTCACAAGGCTACTAGGCTTCGAACCCTAGGCCCACCCCCTCATGATCAGGTGAGGGGCCGCCTACCGGTCTCGTATTTGTCTAACGCAAGATGCGTCAGGAGTCTCTGGGAGTCCGGAAGAGCGCGTCGTCTTCAGCCGCTTCGAGCGGATGCCACTCGCCAGGGCGCGCAGCCATGTTCTGTTGGTACGCATGACCGCCTTCCCGCGTGTGGTTGTTAAGGTAGCGCTCGATATTGGCGACAATCTCCGCACTCTTTTCATCCTCGGCGTCCCGCTTGAGCTCAGGAACCTTATCCGTGCCATCTGCCGTGTCCATGCGATCCTCCTGGTGAGCCGCTGGTTATATGATAGCGGACGCTAGCAGATAGGGGCTGCCCGGGTCAACGCGGCTACAGCCTGCAGTAGCGGCGGCGCCACACAGTCCGTTCCTAGGGCTTGTCCCAGGCCTACGCCGAGTTTACGCCGCGGCCCGCGACACCGGCGTGCAAGGTAGCCGATGGACCCTACGCGGCGCGCAACCAGGTCGAGGGTGACTAGGAGGTCAGACCGAGAACCAGCATGAATGATCCAGGGGCCATTTTGATTCTCGGTGCCGGGGCAACCGGACTAGGGGCGGCCTATCGACTCCGGCAGCTACACCTTGCGGATTGGCGCGTTCTGGAGGCTGAAAACTATCCGGGAGGGCTGGCTTCGAGCTTTGTCGACCGGATGGGCTTTACCTGGGACATCGGGGGCCACGTCCTGTTCAGCCACTACAACGAGTACGACCGCATGATTGACGACGTGCTCGGAGACGAGCGGGTGTGGCACGAGCGCCAAGCCTGGGTGGTTCTTGGCGATCGCTTTGTTCCCTATCCTTTGCAGTACAACCTCCACCGACTGGAGACCGGGGATCGCCAACGGGCTCTCGCCGGTCTTAAGGAAGCAATCGCCGCGAGTTCAGGTGGTCCTGTAACGTCTCCCGAGAACTTCCTCGCCTGGATCAACCACACATTCGGTGCTGGCATCGCGGAGCTGTTCATGGTCCCTTACAACACCAAAGTGTGGGGATATCCCCTAGAGACACTTGGAACCAGCTGGATTGACGAGCGGGTGGCAGTGCCTAATCTAAGCCGACTGCAACGCAACCTCGAGCTTGAGCGCGACGACATGGGGTGGGGTCCAAACCGACAATTCAGCTATCCGCTGACCGGCGGCACCGGCATCATCTGGAGGCGGCTAGCGGCGACCCTCGGCAAGGGGAGGGTAGGCCTCGGCACCTCTGTGACCGGTGTCGATCTCGGATGTCGCACGGTGTCGCTAGCCGACGGTCGTATTCTCAAGTGGGAAATCCTAGTCACTTCCTTGCCTCTCGACAACTTCTGCAACCTATGCCGCGATCTTGATCCTGAAGTGCGGCAAGCTGCACGGAGCCTAATCTACAGCTCCTGCCACATCGTTGGGGTTGGCCTAGCTGGCGTAATGCCCGAACTGCTTCGTGGGACCTCCTGGGTGTATTTTCCGAGGTCTGAGAGCCCATATTACCGGGTCACGGTGCTGTCTAACTACTCTCCCCTCAACGCGCCGCCCGGCTGCTGGTCGCTCATGGCCGAAGTTTGTGAAACGCCGCATCGCCCGATTGCAAGGGAGACTCTAGGTGCGACAGTCGTATCAGCGTTGCGGCGCGATGGCTTGATCCCACCAGATACCCAAGTCGCCAGCCTATGGCAGCGCCGGGAAGAGCACGGTTATCCGACCCCTTTCTTGGGCCGCGATGACGTTCTCGGGCGGATCCTGCCGGCCCTTGAGGCTCTCAACGTCTATTCGCGCGGCCGCTTCGGTGCATGGAAGTACGAGGTATCTAACCAGGATCACAGCTTCATGCAGGGCTTCGAGGTGATCAACCGTATTCTGGGCCTTGGAGTGGAGGTAACTCTTCCTGATCCTCAGGCGGTCAACCAACAGCCGTGACCAGCACCCGATTGCGTTCGTGAGCGACAGCCTGGCGCCAAATACCTCTGCGGACGCCTTCAGCACAGGAGAAATGCGGGTATTGGACAAGGGCGTGCGATGTTGAGCCTGCCCCACAATCAGGTAGAGTACCTAAGAGCCGTACACAGAAGGACGCAATTCCGGGTCACTTTCAACGAGAAACTCGAGTCACAGCTCGATGCGAGTGCCGCAGAGCTCCTTGCTCTGCTCATACCAGCCACGAGTGATTGCGAGCATCTTCGCGGCTTCAGTACCAGAGTTCCACCTCGCGAAAGTGAGGCGTCTTCCAAATGCCTCCCCCGCGCGGGCCGGGCAATCCAACATCAACGAGGCTGCCGTCATGAGGTGGATATTCAACGGCTATGTCGACGTTGGGCTGGTGACGAGCCTCTGGCGCTCGGCGGCGGAATGAATAGCGTAGTGAGCTCGTCCGACTCCACAGGAGAGCGCTCGTTCTCATGCTCTGGCGGGTGCACAGTTGCCTCAGGATAGCCTTGCACTAGGCAGGCAAACTCGTGGTCCTCGGTAGTGAGCGGCTGGACATCGGCTAGTGCGAAAGTAGACATGTCGGCTTGCACGACGGACCGCCCCGACACCTCTAGCCAAGCGAGGTCTAGCTCCTGGCCTTCGCGACGCAAGGAGAACCGTCCGCCAACAATTTCAAGTGGTGGCGCATCGTGGCGACCTCCCGGTACAGCCTCGATTTGATTCAAGGCCACTTGCGCCACGTTATGGGCAACGGTAGCGATGAAGAACCGATCACCGATTTGGACGTTCCAGATCCGATGCGAAGCTCGTCACGGTTGAGGCGCAGCAGCAGTGCCACTGATCGTTCTGAGATGTATTCGTGAAGCGCGACGTCGCTACATAGGCAGGATCGTCGATCCCAAGTTGCTCCAGAAGCTTCATCTCAGGTATTCGCGACTACGACGGGCTAAGACCTATAGGGTTTCTTCTCAAGGGTGATTGGCTTTCAGAGGCGGACGACCTCTTCGCGCGCCAACCAGGCAGCGTACTCTAAGGCCTGCTGGATGTCCTCGCGTTCCAGGTAGGGAAGTCGGCGAGGATCTCCTCGACCGTGGCGCCGTGGGCGATTTGGCCCACGATGTTCGAAACCGTCATCCGCATGCCCCGGATGCAGGCACGCCCACTCATGATTTCGGGGTCGAGCGTGATGCGGTCGAACATGGCGACTCCTATGCTACTGCGCTTGACCCGCGTCCTCTATAGATAGCCGAGCGAGCGGAGGCCTTCCAGGTACTCCTCACCCTGGCGGGTGGTGGCGCCGCGGTCGCCTGGGGTGCCGTAGGTCGCGACGCGGGCGGGGGGCGGCTCCCAGGAACAGGCGGGCGGGGGGGCGGGCAGCTCGTCGCTCTGCGGCAGGCCTAGGGCGCGGAGAAGGGCGGAGGCGACCGCCTCGGGCGCCGTCGTGCCGTTCAGTACGCGCTTCGACGGCACGCAACCGCCGCGGCGCCAGAGGAGGATTCGCCCTTCGCCGTCGAGCCGCCGGCGGCCGGGGTCGATCACCACCGCGACGGTCCCTACCCCGCTCTCTCTCGCGAGCGCCGCGGCGAGCAATGCGTCCGTCTCGCGCAGCTCGCGGCGGACCAGATCGGCGAAGGCCACTCCCCCGCCCCGCCAGTCGCTCGCCGCGATGTCGAGACCCGGGAGGTAGAGCGCGGCGGCGCGCGGCGCGGCGGGGAGGAGCGCGGCGAAGGCGCGGCGGTAGAAGCGGTCGGGCAGCAGGGCGCGGTCGAGCACCGCGGCGGCGACGTCGCGCGGCAGGGCGGCCGCGAGGAGACGTCGCTCCTCGGGCG
>DASUNQ010000231.1:0-6562 GCA_036277075.1 Thermoanaerobaculia bacterium | reverse complement strand
GTGGGAGGAGAAGACCGGCATCCGCATCGAGCGCGGCGACATCCTGATCATCCACACCGGCTACCACCGCTTCTACAACGAGGACTGGTACAAGGCGAAGCGCTGCACGGTGCGCGACGTCGTCGAGGAGAGCGCCCACGAGCCGGACCTGCCGCGCATCTTCTTGAAGCACCCCGGGCCGCAGGCCCGCTTCGTGGAATGGATCCTCGACCGCGGCGTGCGCTGGCTCGCGGTCGACTGCATCGCCGCGGACCACCCGTTCAACACCAACGTGCGCCGCGCCCGCCCCGACCTGGTCCCCGAGGTCGAGGCGGCCCTCGGCATGACCCTCGAGGAGGCTTTCCCGTGGCCCGCGGACTACCAGTGCATGCACGTCAAGCTCTTCCCGCACGGGGTGTTCCACGCCGAGAACGTCGGCGGGCAGATCGACGAGGTGCTGGACCGGAAGGTCTGGCTCGGCTGCTTCCCCTTCCGCTTCAAGGGGGGCGAGGCGGCGTTCGCGCGGATCGTGGCGTTCGTCGAGGAGCGGTGAGCCGCCGCGCGCCCGCGGTCGTCGTCGAACTCGGGGCGCGGCCGTGAGCCCCGCGAGCGCCGGCCCGATCGGCCTCCGCACCAAGCGCAACGAGGACCCGCAGCTTCTCACCGGGCGGGCGCTCTTCGTCGACGACGTCGCGCTGCCCGGGATGCTCCACGCCGCCTTCCTGCGCAGCCCGTACGCGCACGCGCGGTTGCGGCGGATCGACGTCTCGCGGGCGAAGGAGATGCCGGGGGTCGCCGCCGTCTACACCGCCGAGGACCTGGGGCCGTACTGGAAGCCGGCGCCGCTCCTGGTGCCGCCGCCGCCGGTCCCCGGCATGGTCTTCAACGAGCGGACGCAGGTGCCGCTGGCGAAGGGGAAGGTGCGGCACGTCGGCGAGCCCATCGCCGTGGTGGTGGCCGCCAACCGCTACCTTGCCGAGGACGCCCTCGAGGCGATCGAGGTCGACTACGAGGCGCTGCCGGCCGTCGTCGACCTCGAGGCGGCGCTCGCGCCCGGCGCGGCGCTGGTCCACGAGGACGTGGGCTCGAACCTCGCCGCGCACGTCGTCCAGCGCAAGGGGGACTGGTCCGCGGCGCGCGCCAAGGCCGACCTCCTGCTGCGCCGCCGGCTCTGGTACGACCGCGGCACCGCGGCGGCGATCGAGAACCGGGGCGTCGTGGCGCAGTGGGACCCGCGGGCGCGGCGGCTCTCGATCTGGGACACGACACAGGCGCCGATCCCGGTGCGCAACGGCCTCGCCGGCATGCTCGGGCTCTCCGAGCACCAGGTGCGGCTGGTGGCGCCGTTCATCGGCGGCGGCTTCGGCCCCAAGATCATGATGTTCTACCCCGAGGAGGTGCTGGTCCCGTGGCTGGCCGTGCGGCTCGAGCGGCCGGTCAAGTGGCTGGAGGACCGGGCCGAGAACTTCGTCGCCACGACCCACGAGCGCGGGCAGCTCCACGACGCCGAGATCGCGCTCACCCGCGAGGGTCTGATCCTCGGCCTCCGGGACTCCTTCCTCCACGACACCGGCGCCTACGACCCCTACGGCCTGACGGTGCCGCTCAACAGCCAGTGCACGCTCCTCGGGCCCTACCGCGTGCCGGCCTACGAGAGCGAGTTCCGCGCCGTCTTCACCAACAAGACGATCGTCACCCCCTACCGCGGCGCCGGCCGCCAGCACGGCGTCTTCGTCGTCGAGCGCCTGCTCGACCTGGCGGCGCGCGAGCTGGGGCTCGACCCGGCGGAGATCCGGCGCCGCAACTTCCTGCGGCCCGAGGCCTTCCCGGTCGACAACGAGATCATCTACCAGGACTTCGCGCCGCTGGTCTACGACAGCGGCAACTACGTGCCGATCCTCGACAAGGCCCTGGAGATGGTCGGCTGGGAGCGCTTCCGCGGCGAGGAGCAGCCGGCGCGCCGCGCCGCCGGCCGCTGCGCGGGGATCGCCGTCGTCGCCTACGTCGAGGGCACCGGCATCGGCCCCTTCGAGGGGGCGCGCGTGCAGGTGCAGACGAACGGCAAGGTGACGGTGGTGACCGGCGTCGGCACGCAGGGGCAGGGGCACTTCACGGTCCTGGCGCAGATCGCCGCCGAGCAGCTCGGCGTCGCGGTGCGGGACGTCGAGGTGGTGACCGGCGACACCGACCAGTTCCACTGGGGGACCGGCACCTTCGCGAGCCGCGGCGCGGTGGTGGCGGGCAACGCCGTGCACGAGGCGGCCAAGGACGTGCGCGGCAAGGCGCTGCGGCTCGCCGCCGAGGAGCTGGGGGTGGGGGAGGAGGAGGTCGAGCTGGCGGACGGGCAAGCCCGTGTGAAGAACGAAGGGCGGGGAGGGCAGGAGGGGGGTATCGGATTAGGCGAATTGGCCCGCCGCGCCAACCCGATGCGCGGCGCCGTCAAGCCCGGCAGCGAGCCGGGCCTCGAAGCCACCAACTACTTCGGCCCCCACCGCGGCGCCACCGCGAGCGGCGTCCACGCGATGATCGTCGAGGTCGATCCCGAGACGATGCAGATCGCGATCGAGAAGTACGTCGTCGTCCACGACTGCGGGCGGGTGCTCAACCCGCTCCTCGTCGACGGCCAGGTCCACGGCGGCGTCGCGCAGGGGCTGGGCAACGCCTTCTTCGAGGAGCTGGCCTACGACGAGAACGGGCAGCTGGTGAACGCCTCGTTCATGGACTACCTGCTGCCCACCGCCCTCGACGTGCCGCGCGTCGAGGTGGGGCACCTCGAGACCGTCTCGCCGCTCAACGCGCTGGGGACCAAGGGCGCGGGGGAGGCGGGCGCGATCCCCACCGGCGCCCTCTTCGCGCAGGCGCTCGAGGACGCCCTCCAGGTGCCGGGCCTGGAGATCCTCGAGATCCCGCTCAAGCCGAGCCGGCTGTGGGAGCTGGTCGAGGCGGCGCGGGCGCGCCGCGCATGAGCAGGACGTAGAGCGCGAAGGCGACGGCGAAGCCGACGAACCAGGAGTAGTCGTAGAGGATGCGCAACGGCGGCCAGACGAGGCCGACGAGCGCGGCCCCCACCCCGGCCGCCAGCGCGGCCAGCGCGCGCCCGTTCCAGCGCCCGTAGATCCCGTCGCGCGAGTAGAGGTCGGAGAGCGACAGCCGCCCGCGGCGCACCACCCAGTAGTCGGCGATGAAGATGCCGGCGATGGGGCCGAGGAACCCGGAGTAGCCCACCAGCCAGCCGAAGATGTAGGTGTCGGGGTCGGCCAGGAGCTCCCAGGGTCGGATCGCGATCCCGATCACGCCGGTGAGCAGGCTCCCGGCAGCGAAGCCGATGCGCCGCGGCCAGAGGTTGGCGAAGCCCATGGCCGGCGCCACGACGTTGGCGGCGACGTTGGTGCTCAGGGTCGCCACCAGGACGGCGAAGAGCGAGACCAGGACGACGAACGGGTTGCCGAGGCGGGAGAGCAGCGCCACCGGGTCCCAGATCGCCTGGCCGAAGACGAGCACCGAGGCCGAGGTCACCGCCACGCCGATGAAGGCGAAGAGGACCATCGTCGCCGGCAGCCCGAGGAGCTGCCCCAGCGCCTGCGCCCGTTGGTCGCGGGCGAAGCGCGAGAGGTCGGGGATGTTGAGCGCCAGGGTGGCCCAGAAGCCCACCATCGCGGTGAGCGAGGGCACGAAGAAGGCGAGGAAGTCGCCCGTCGTGGCGAAGCGGCCGGGCTGCGCCAGGATCGGCCCGAAGCCGCCGACGCGCGCCGCCGCCCAGGCGAGCAGCGCCAGCCCCGCCGCGATCAGGAACGGCGCCGCCCAGGCCTCCAGGCGCTTGATCGAGTCGCTGCCGCGCACCGCGATCCACATGTTCAAGGCCCAGAAGACGCCGAAGGCGATCCAGATCGCGCCCGGCACCCGTTCCCAGGCGGGGAGCGCGGTCTTCAGCATGGTGTGGATCGCCTGGCCGCCGATCCAGGTCTGGATCCCGAACCAGCCGCAAGCCACGACCGCGCGCAGCAGCGCCGGCACGTGCGCCCCGGAGGTGCCGAAGGAGGCGCGCGCCAGGACCGGGAACGGGATGCCGTATTTCGTGCCGGCGTGCGCGATCGCCACCATCGGCAGCAGCACGATCAGGTTGCCGAGGAGGATCGTCAGCAGCGCCTGCCGCCAGCTCATGCCGCCTTCGACCAGGCCGGCCGCCAGCATGTAGGTGGGGATGCAGACGGCGAGGCCGATCCACAGCGAGGCGACGTGGTAGACGCCCCAGGTGCGCTGCTCGAGCCGCGTCGGCGCGAGGTCGGCGTTCGAGAGGGAGGGGTCGGGCGGCGGCCCCGTCATCTCGACGCGGCCATCCGGTGTCTCGCGCACGCCGTGACACTACAATGCGCGCCGTGCCCGACAGGTCGCCGTTCCGGATCGCCGCGGTGCAGGCGGCACCCGTCTTCCTCGACCGCGAGGCGACGGTGGAGAAGGCCTGCGCCGGACACGGCGACGCTGCGCGAGCTGTACGCCGAGCTGCTCGAGCAGTCGGTCGAGGTCCCCGGCCCGGCGACCGACCGCCTGTGCGCCGCGGCGCCTCAAGGCGCGCGAAAGCTTTCGCGCCGAGCTCCGATCAATCTCTAGGAGCGCCGTCCGTCTCGGGTCTCGCGCGACGGGCTCCTAGAGCAACCCGACTCGCTGCAGCCGCACCCGCTGCGTCCGGGTCAGCCGCTCGGCGACGCGCTCCAGCCGCGAAGCCAGCGGCCGCGCCGCGCCCCGGCTCGGCGAATTCGTGCGGCCGGGGACCGGGATCGTCGGCAGGAAGCGCGGCGGCCGGCGCGCGTGCGCCGCGGCCTCGAAGCCGGAGGCGATCTTGATCAGGGTCGGCTCGCTGAAGGCGCCGGCCATGAAGCTGATCCCCACCGGCAGGCCGTGGGTGAAGCCGGCCGGCACGTTGATCAGCGGGTAGCCCGCCATCGCCGCCGCGGTCGAGCTCGCGCCGAGGAAGTGGTCGCCGTTGATCAGGTCGGTCGGCCAGGCGGGGGCGCCTGTCGGGGCCACCAGGGCGTCGAGGTTCTCCTCCGCCAGAATGGCGTCGATTCCCTCCGGGCCGGCGAGGCGCGGACCGCGCTCGAGCGCGTCGAGGTACTCCTGCTCGGTGAAGATCTCGAGCTCGGCGAGCTCCAGCAGCTCCTGGCCGAACCACTGCAGCTCCTGGTCGGCGTGCGCCAGGTTGAAGGCGATGACGTCGGCCAGGGTGTGGACCGGAATCCCGGTGCGGGTCGCCAGGTAGGCGTTGAGGTCGCGCTTGAACTCGTAGATCAGGACGATGATCTCGGCCGGATCGGCGAAGAGCTCGTCGATCGTCGGCACGTCCGCCGGGTCGACGAGCACCGCGCCGGCGGCCTCCATCGCCACGAGCGCCTGCTCGAAGATCGCGTCGGTCTCGTTGCTGTACTCGGTTACCAGCCGGCGGAAGACGCCGATGCGCGCGCCGTTGAGACCGTCGGGATCGAGGAACTGCGTGTAGTCGGTGTGGGAGTGGCCGGTGCTGCGGTTCGTCGCCGGGTCGCGCGGGTCGACCCCGGTCAGGACGCCGAGGACCGCCGCGGCGTCGGCGACCGTCCGCCCGTGCGGCCCGACGGTGTCCTGGGTGTGGGAGATCGGGACGACGCCGGCGCGGCTGGTCAGCCCCACGGTCGGCTTGATGCCGACCACGCCGTTGGCGTGCGAGGGGCAGACGATCGAGCCGTCGGTCTCCGTGCCGAGCGCCGCGGCGGCGAAGTTGGCGGAGACCGCGGCCGCCGAGCCGGAGGAGGAGCCGCAGGGGTTGCGGTCGAGGACGTAGGGGTTCTTGGTCTGGCCGCCGCGGCCGCTCCAACCGCTCGAGGAGTTGAAGCCGCGGAAGTTGGCCCACTCGGAGAGGTTCGCCTTGCCGAGGATCACCGCGCCCGCCAGCTTGAGCTTGCGCGCGACGGTGGCGTCCTGGAGCGCCGGGGCGCCGACCAGGGCGAGCGAGCCGGCGGTGGTGAGCATCTGGTCGCGGGTGTCGATGTTGTCCTTGATCACCAGCGGGATGCCGTGCAGCGGGCCGCGGACGTGGCCCTCGCGGCGCTCGCGGTCGCGGTTGCGCGCCAGGCCCCGCGCCTGCGGGTTGAGCTGGATGATCGAGTTGACCGTGGGCCCCCGCCGGTCCAGCCGCTCGATGCGATCGAGGTAGAAGGCGACGAGCTCGGCGGAGGAGAGGTCGTTGCCCTCCATGGCGGCGAGCATCTCGGCGATCGTTGCCTCCTCGAGGTCGCCGTTCGCCTCGGACACCGGCGTCTCGGCGCCCGCGGGCGAGGAGTGGAGGAGGCCGGCGAGCGGGGCGCCGGCCCCGGCCAGCGCGCCCCAGCGCAGGAAGTTGCGGCGGCTCAGGTCCGCGGCGGGCTCCCGCTCGCCGCCGGCGGGCGCCTTGCCAGGCTCATCGGTCGAACGCTCTTTCGACATGTGCCCTCCTTTGTATGTGGCGCGGCGATACTAGCGCCGAAGCCGCTCCTGCTAACCTCCTTCGTCATGGCGGCCCAGCGCGGCGCGGCGGTGGTGAGCGGGGGCGGGTCGGGGATCGGGCGGGCGATCG
>DASUNQ010000230.1:0-3147 GCA_036277075.1 Thermoanaerobaculia bacterium | reverse complement strand
CCGCCGCCGCTCGCCCTCGGCGCCGCGGCGCCCGCCGCCGGCCCCGCGCCGGGCGACCACATCCTCAACTCCCCGATCGTCGGCACCTTCTACCGCGCCCCGGCGCCCGGCGCCGACCCCTTCGTGGAGGTGGGCTCGCGGGTCAAGAAGGGGCAGGTGCTCTGCATCATCGAGGCGATGAAGCTGATGAACGAGATCGAGTCGGACGCCGACGGCGTGATCGACAAGATCTACCCCCAGAACGCCCAGGCGGTCGAGTTCGGCGAGCCACTCTTCGCGATCCGCACCAGCTGAAAAGCCTTCCAGGTGAAATGACGGTCGAAGAGAGGGTCGGGAGGTGGCGTCCTGCTCCCCCCCGCGAGGGGGGGAGCGGGAACGAGAGTAGAAGGGGGGCGATGCGGTCAGCCGGGCGGGGGGTCTTCTCTGTTTAAAAAAATCCTCATCGCCAACCGGGGTGAGATCGCCCTGCGCATCATCCAGGCCTGCCGCGAGCTGGGGATCTGCACCGTCGCCGTCTTCTCGACCGCGGACCGCGACAGCCTCCACGTCACCTACTCCGACGAGGAGGTCTGCATCGGCCCGCCCCCCTCGGCGCAGAGCTACCTCAACATCTCCGCCATCCTCTCGGCCGCCGAGATCACCGGCGCCGACGCCATCCACCCCGGCTACGGCTTCCTCGCCGAGAACGCCCACTTCGCCGAGGTGCTCCAGGAGTGCCGCCTGGCCTGGATCGGCCCGCGCCCGCAGGTGATGCGGCTGATGGGCGACAAGGCCAAGGCGCGGCAGACCGCCGTGGAGGCGGGAGTGCCGGTCCTCCCCGGCAGCCGCGAGCCGGTGGCCGACGCCGGCGAGGCCCAGCGCCTGGCGTCGGAGATCGGCTACCCGGTGATCCTCAAGGCGGCGGCCGGCGGCGGCGGGCGCGGCATGCGCATCGTGGGGCAGGCCGGCGAGCTGCCGGGGCTCCTCGCCACCGCCCGCGAGGAGGCCGAGAAGGGCTTCGGCGACGGCTCGATCTACCTCGAGAAGTACCTCCTCGAGCCGCGCCACATCGAGTTCCAGGTCTTCGGCGACCGCCACGGGCGGGTGATCCACATGGGCGAGCGCGAGTGCTCGATCCAGCGCCGCCACCAGAAGCTCATCGAGGAGTCCCCCTCCCCGGCGCTCACCTCCGAGCTGCGCGAGCGCATGGGGCAGGCGGCGGTGCGCCTGTGCGAGGCGGTGGGGTACGAGAACGCCGGCACCATCGAGTTCCTGCTCGACGGCGACGGGCGCTTCTACTTCATGGAGATGAACACCCGCATCCAGGTCGAGCACCCGGTCACCGAGATGGTCACCGGGGTCGACCTGGTGAAGCTCCAGATCCAGCTCGCCGCGGGCGAGCGGTTGGAGCTGCCGAGCGGGCTGAAGCCGCGCGGCCACGCCATCGAGTGCCGCATCAACGCCGAGGACCCCGACACCTTCGCCCCCTCGCCGGGACCGCTCAAGACCTTCCACCTGCCCGGCGGGCCGGGGACGCGCGTCGACACCCACGGCTACGAGGACTACGTCATCCCGCCCTGGTACGACTCGCTGGTCGCCAAGCTGATCGTCCACGACCGCACCCGCGAGGAGGCGGTGGCGCGGATGGCGCGGGCGCTCGACTTCTTCGTCGTCGAAGGGATCAAGACCACGATCCCGCTCCACGCGCGCATCCTGCGCGACCCCGACTTCGCCGCCGGCCGGCTCTCCACCCGCTTCATGGAGCGTTTCTCGGACCGGCAGCGACGGCGCGCCGCCTCATGAGCCGCGCTCCGGGGCCCGTTGCGCTGGGCGCGCACCGGAAAGCGCCCCTGCGCGTTCATTGGACACGGCGCGAAAGCCTTCGCGCCTCGGCCGGCCCGATCTACGCGATCGCCGACGCCGACGCCCTCGCCCCGACGCCGGTCGCCGAAGCGGTGCGGCGGATCGCCGGCGCCGGCGTGCGCTGGATCCAGCTCCGCGCCAAGCGGGTGCCGGACGCCGAGCTCTTCCGCCTGGCGGAGGGATGTGTCGCCGCCGTCGAGGGCACGGGCGCCGCCCTCTGGATCGACGACCGCGCCGACCTCGCCGCCCTCTTCCCGTTCGCCGGGCTCCACCTCGGCCAGGCGGACCTGCCGCCCGGCGCCGCCCGCAAGGTGGTGGGGGAGGGGCCCTGGATCGGGCTCTCGACCCACGACGGCGCGCAGCTCGCCGCGGCCGACGACGATCCGGCGGTCGACGTCGTGGCGGTGGGGCCGGTCTTCCCGACCCGCGGCAAGGAGCGCCCCGACCCGGTCGTCGGGCTGCCGTTCCTCGCCGCGGCGCGCGGGCGGACCGCCAAGACGCTGGTCGCCATCGGCGGCATCGACGCCGGCAACGTGGGGCGGGTGCTGGCGGCGGGGGCCGACGCCGCGGCCGTCCTCTCCGCCGTCTGCCGCGGCGACGTGGCCGCGAACTGCCGGCGCCTCCTCGCCGCGGCCGAGGCCGCCGACGGCTGAGGTCCGGCGGTGCACCTCTTCCTGACCGGGTTCATGGGGTCCGGCAAGACCTCCGTCGGGCGGCTCCTCGCGGCGCGCCTCGGCTGGAGGTTCGTGGACCTCGACGCCGAGGTCGAGCGACGGGCGGGCGCGAGCGTGCGGCGGATCTTCGAGACCCTCGGCGAGGCGGAGTTCCGGCGCCTCGAGGCCGAGGAGCTGCAGCGGGCGGCGGCGGGCGACGAGGCGGTCGTGGCGACCGGCGGCGGCACGGTCTGCTTCCCGGCGCACGCGCGGCTGATGCGCGCCGGCGGCATGATCGTCTGGCTCAACCCGAGCTTCGCCACCCTCGCCGCCCGCCTCGCCGCCGGCGGCAAGGAGGACCGCCCCCTCTTCCGCGACGAGACGCAGGCGCTCGCCCTCTACCGCGAGCGGCTGCCGGCCTACCGCGCCGCCGACCTGACGATCGAGATCGGGGCCGCCGAGACGCCGGAAGAGGTCGCGGCGCGGATCCTGCTGCGGCTAGGAGTCCGCCGCGCTGGGCGCGCGCCGGACGGCACTCGATGCGCTACCTGATCCTCTCCGACATGCACGCCAACTGGGAGGCCTTCGAGGCGGTCCTCCACCGCGCGCGGCGCAAGCGCTTCGACGCCGTGCTGGTCTTGGGCGACCTGGT
>DASUNQ010000229.1:0-16796 GCA_036277075.1 Thermoanaerobaculia bacterium | reverse complement strand
GCGTCGAGGCGCGCCTCGACCTCGGGCGGCAGGAGCTCGGCCTCGTCCACCACCCGCCCGGAGAGGAAGGGGACCTCCTTGGCCAGCCCCGGCGCGGCGAGGAGGGCGCAGAGGGCGAGGAGGCCGAGGGCGGAGGAGCGGCCCGTCACGGCTCCCCCCGGCGCACGACGTTCTCCAGCTCGTCGGCGTCGTCGGGCCGGCGGGCGACGCCGTGCCGCTCGAGCAGCGCGCCGCACTCGCGCACCGCCGCGGCGACCGCCGCTCCCGGGCGGCCGGCGCGGATTCCCTCCGTGACGGTGCGCACGATGTCCCGCCACTCGGCCTCCTCGACGCGCTGGTTGATCCCGGCGTCGCCGAGCACCACGACGCGGTGCTCGAAGAGCGAGAGGAAGAGGAGGATGCCGGTGCGGTCGCGGGTGGTGAAGACCTCCTCCTCGAGGAAGGCGACCGCGGCGCGCCGGCGCACCCGGCGCTCCATCGCCTCGCGGCCGATCAGCGCGCGGCGCACCGCCGGGAGGAGGGCGAGGAGCCAGCCCAGCGCGGCGCCGCCGGCGGCCGGCAGCACCATCCAGACGAAGAGCTGCCCGCCCCACAAGCCGAGGACGCCGTGGGCGGCCCAGGCGAGCAGCGGCAGGGTCATCGCGCCCAGCGCGGCGCCGCGCCACGCGGCGTTGGGGTACTCGTCGCTCGCCGCCACGACGTAGGGCACGATCTCCCCCGCCGTACGGCGCTCCGCCTCCTCCACCGCGGCGCGGATCGCCTCGCGGTCGGCGGCGCTGAAGAGAGGATCGGCGGTCATGGCTCGGCGGTGCGCGCCGATGCTACGCGATCTGACCCTCTGCTATCGTTCGCGCCGCAGTGAGACGTTCCCTGTCGTACCGCCGTTCCCGTTCTTTCCGCTCCCTCGCCGCCTGGCCGCTCCTGGCGGCCGCGCTCCTCCTCGCCGCCGGGCCTCCCGGGGCCCCGGCCGCGCCCCAGCCGGGCCCGACCACCGCGGCGTTGGATCTCTCGCAGGTCCGCCTCGAGCTCCTGGCGTCGGGGCTGGGCCCGATCACCGCCATCACCCACGCCGGCGACGACCGGCTCTTCCTCACCCTGCGCGACGGCCGCATCGGCATCTTCGCCGGCGGCAGCCTGCTGTCGCGGCCGTTCCTCGACATCCGCCAGCTGACCACGACCGACGGCGAGCGCGGCCTGCTGTCGACCGCGTTCCACCCGCGCTACGCGCAGAACGGCCTCTTCTTCGTCAACTACACGGACAATCGCGGCGACACGGTGATCGCCCGCTACCAGGTCTCGCCGACCGACCGCGACCTCGCCGTGGCGTCGAGCGCCCGCATCCTGCTCACCATCCAGCAGCCCTTCTCGAACCACAACGGCGGCCAGATCCAGTTCGGTCCCGACGGCTACCTGTACGTCGGCATGGGGGACGGCGGCGCCGGGGGCGACCCGGCCTGCCGGGCGCAGCGCGGCGAGGAGCTACTCGGCAAGATGCTGCGCCTCGACGTCGACCAGAGCGTGGGCGCGGCGCCGTTCCACGGCATCCCGCCGTCCAACCCGTTCGTCGGCGCCCCGGGCGTGCGGCCGGAGGTCTGGGCCTTCGGCTTCCGCAACCCCTGGCGCTTCAGCTTCGACCGCGCGACCGGCGACCTCTACATCGGCGACGTCGGGCAGAACGCGCGCGAGGAGGTGGACCTCCAGCCGGCGGCGAGCCGCGGCGGCGAGAACTACGGTTGGAAGGTCATGGAGGGGAATGCCTGCTTCAGCCGCGACGCCTGCCCGGCGACCGTGCCGCTCTGCGGCTCGGCGGCGCTGGTGCGGCCGATCCTCGAGTACGACCACAACGGCGACGACTGCTCGGTGACCGGCGGCTACGTCTACCGCGGCACGCAGGTGCCGGAGCTGTCGGGCGCGTACCTCTTCGGCGACCTCTGCAGCGGCCGCATCCGCGTCGCCGAGCGCAGCGGCGGCGCCTGGAGCGTGCAGCTCCTCGCCGATCGCGCCGCCCCCCTCACCACCTTCGGCGAGGACCGGCTGGGCGAGCTCTACGTCGGCACGCTCGACGGCGAGCTCTACCGCCTGGCGACCGACGCGCTCCCGCCCCCTCCTCCCCCGCCCCCTCCCCCACCGCCTCCTCCCCCACCCCCCGGCGAGGGGGACGGCGTCGGCCTCTTCGATCCGGCGCTCTCGCGCTTCCACCTCAAGGGCCGGCTCGTCTCCGGTCCCGCCGACCGCAGCGTCCGCTTCGGTCCCGCGAACAACCGCTGGCTGCCGCTGGCGGGGGATTGGAACGGCGACGGCGCCGACACGATCGGCTTCTTCGATCCGTCCGCCCGCCTCTTCCGGCTCAAGGACTCCCTCTCGGGAGGGCGGGCCGATCGGCTCTTCGCCCTCACCGCGCCGGCGACGGCGGCGGCGGTGGCGGGCGACTGGGACGGCGACGGGGCGGACGGCGTGGGGCTCTACGACGACTCGTCGCGGACCTTCTACCTCCGCCAGGACGCCGCCGCGGGGCCGGCGGACCTCGTCGTGCGCTTCGCGGGCGCTGCGGCCGGCTGGCTGCCGATCGCCGGCGACTGGGACGGCGACGGGCGCGACGGCGTGGGGCTCTACGACCCGGCGCGCTCCGTCTTCCATCTGCGCAACCCGCTCGCCAGCGGGCCGGCGACGACGGTCTACCCCTTCGGACCGGGCGGCCGCGGCTGGCTGCCGGTGGCCGGCGACTGGGACGGCGACGGCGACGACACCATCGGGCTCTACAACCCGGCGCAGACGAGCTTCCGGCTGGAGAACCGGCACGCGACGCCGACCGCCGACCTGCGCTTCACCTTCTCCGCGGCGGCCGTCACCTGGCGGCCGCTCGCCGGACGCTGGTGATCGCGGCGGTCAGAGCTTGAAGAGGGCGTCGAAGGCGGCGCGGGGGTCGGTCGGACCGGGCTTGGCGCTCTCCGCCGCGAACTCCTGAACCGCCTTGGGCTGGAACAGCGGGCACTCGTTGCGCGCCCGCTTCTTCACCACGCGCGCCGGGATCTCGGCGTGCCGCCGGCACTCCCAGCGGGCGGCGGTGTCGAACTGGGAACAGTTGGCGCAGGCGTGGAGGTCGGCGCCGCAGCGGGCGCAGGCGGCGTCGAACGGGACCTCGTCGGCGGCGCCGGTCAGCAGGCGCTTCTCGCCGCAGGCGGCGCAGCGGAAGACGGTCTCGGTGGGGCGCCCGAGGCCGCGGCCGCGCGGCCCCTCGGGGCGCTCGCGCGGCGCCTGCGGCGGCCGGCTGCCGCGCTCCTCGGAACGGCCGGTGTCCTGGTAGCCGCGCTGGCGGTACTTCCGGTCTCCGTCGGACATCGATCGGTCTAGGCGCGAAGGCTTTCGCGCCGGGCTCCGATCAATTCTAGCTCCCCCAGCGCGCGACGTAGCCGCGGGTGTCCACGTGCAGGTAAGGCCCGTGGCTGTGGGTGCCGCGGTAGAAGCCGAGCCCGCCGACGTACTCCGCGAGCGTCGGCCGGTCGTCGATCCCCTCGACGATCCAGCGCAGCGCGTCGGCATCGCCGTTGCCGAGCCGGCCGTTGCCGTCCAGGTCGTCCATCCGCCCGTTGCGGTCCTGGTCGACGAAGAGGTCGGCGGCGTCGCCGTAGATGTGCCGGCTGTAACGCCCGCGGCTGCGGGTGTGGTTGTGGTGCGGCGTGCGGTAGCCGCTCTGGATGTGCAGGGTGTCGGCCGGGTTGCCGGAGGCGTTGACCGCCTCGAGGATCATCTCGAGCTTGAGTACCAGCCGCTCGCGCAGCGCGACGTACTTCGGGAACCCGCTCTCCTGCCGGCAGAGGAACTGGGCGAGGGTGAAGTGCGGGGCGACGCGGGCGTCGCGCAGCGCCTCGGTGACCTCGATGAAGCCGCGCGGCGGCAGGTACTCGGGCAGGTCGCGGAACGGCTCGGCCGGGTAGGAGCCGAGCCGGTAGCCGTTGATCTCGCCGCGCTTGGCCTCGGAGGCCGGCACCATGACGAAGACGTTCAGCGTCATCGTCCGGCCGCTCGGCCGCTGGTGGATGGTGATCGGGTAGAGGCCGCTCGCCGCCGGCGCCGTCCAGCGCCAGGCGGCGGCGCCGGCCGGCTCGACTGCCGTCCCGGCAGGCGCCTCCAGCGCGTAGCTTCCGGCCCCAAGGTCCTGGCGCGCGACCTCCAGGGGCAGCGTCTCGCCGGGCAGGACGAAGACCCCCAGGAGCGTGTGGTGCGTGGCTTCGCCGCGGAAGAGGACCGTGAACCCGGCCCGGTCGGGCTGCCAGGCCATGAAACGCGGCCCTTTGGCGGTGGCGCGGCCGCCGGCGAGGGCGGCGAGCAGCAGGCAGAGGGCGAGCTGCGGGAGGGGGAACGAGCGGCGTGCTGGGCGCAAACGGACCTCCTTGCACTCCGAGCCGGTGCCGGCCGGCGGCGCCGCGAGATCGGAACACAGGACTCCCCGGAGAGGGGAACCCGGAGAGACCGGACCTCGCCGTGCTCTACGGCTGTGGCGTCGTTTCGACGGGCGGGAGAATAGCAGGAGATCGATGCATCCCGCCACCGTCAAGCGGCGGTCAAGCGCCGGGGAGGGCGGCGGTCCGCTCGGCGGGCACCGCCCCGGCGAGCGCGAGCTCGAAGTCCACCACCACCGGCAGGTGGTCGCTCGCCAGGCGCGAGAGGTCGAGGCGGCAGCGGTGGGCGGCGGCGAGCCGCAGCCCGCCGCGGTAGTAGACGCGGTCGAGCCCGCCGCGCGGGGAGAACGCCGGGTAGGTGGCGATCGGCGGCCGCGCGCCCGTCCGCAGGTCGGTGGCGCAGTGGAAGCCGAGCGCGTCGGTGAAGATCGGGCGCAGGCGCGAGCGCCAGTCGTTGAAGTCGCCGCCGACGAGACAGGGCCCGTCGAGCGCCATGTCCGCGAACTCCGACGAGCGCACCAGGAGCTCCACCTGCTGCGCCCGCTCCCAGGCCGAGAGCCCGAGGTGGAGGTTGAAGACCTCGAGCGCCTGTCCGCCGGGCCCCGCCAGCAGCGTCGTGTGCTGGCAGCCGCGCCCCTTCCGCGCTCCGATCGTCAGGTCGATGTTGCGCTCGCGCACGATCGGCAGCCGCGACAGGGTGGCGTTGCCGTAGCGGCCCCCCTTGCGCAGCGTCACGTTGTGACCGATCGCCACGTGCGGGTAGTCGAGCGAGTTCGCGAGCGCGCGGGCGAGGTCGATCTCGCGCGAGCGGGGCGCCCCCTCGTCGACCTCCTGCAGGAGGACGACGTCGGCGGCGTGATGGAGGAGGATCTCCAGGATCCGCTGCGGGCGGAAGCGGCGGTCGACCCCGATCGCGCGGTGGATGTTGTAGGTGACGACGCGGAAGCGCACGGCGCAGGGTCCGGCCCGGGGCGGCGCCGGCCGTCGGCGGCCGCCGGAGCCCGTCTATAGTAGCCGGCGAGACCTCCGATGGCGCGCGTCCACACCGCCGGGCACTCCACGCGCACGGCGGACGAGCTCCTCGCGCTCCTCGCCGGCGCCGGGGTGGAGCTGCTGGTCGACGTCCGCCGCTTCCCGGCCTCGCGGCGCCACCCCCAGTTCGGGCGCGAGGCGCTGGCGGCGGCTCTCGCCGCCGCCGGCATCGAGTACCGCCACGAGCCGGACCTCGGCGGCCGCCGCGCGCCCCGTCCCGACTCCCCCCACACCGCCTGGCGGGTGGCCGCCTTCCGCGGCTACGCCGACCACATGGAGACGCCGGAGTTCGCGGCGGCGCTGGCGCGGCTCGAAGCGCTCGCGGCGGCGCGCCGGACGGCGGTTCTCTGCGCCGAGGCGCTCCCCCACCGCTGCCACCGCCGGCTGATCGCCGACGCCCTGGTCGCCCGCGGCCACGAGGTCGTCCACCTCCTCGCCCCCGGCCGCGCCGAGCAACACGCCCTCCACCCCGAGGCCCGGGTGCTGGCCGACGGGCGGCTGCTCTACGCCGCCGGCGGCTCGGCCCCGCTGTTCCCCGAATGATCGCGGCGAGCCTCGGAGAGCGGGGGGATTCGACGCTCCGCTCCTGTGGTAGAACGGCCGCGTGCCCCACGGGCTGAAGCTGGTCCCCCGCGGTCCTTCCGTGTTGACCGGCGAGGTCACGCCCGGCGAGCGGCCGCTCCAGGTCGGCCGCGAGACGAGCTGCGACGTGGTGATCCCGGACCCCGCCGTGTCGCGCCGCCACGCGCGGCTCCTGTGGGAGGGGTCGGAGCTGGTGCTCGAGGACCTCGGCTCGACCGGCGGCACCTTCCGCAACGGCGCGCCGGTCGACCGCTGCGTGCTGCGGCCGGGCGACGTCGTGCGCTTCGGCCGCCACGCCGAGTACGCCGTCGAGGCCGAGCCGGGCACCTCGATCCTGCAAGTCGCCGCGCAGGAGGCCGCGCGCCAGACCGGCGGCGACGACGAGGTCCGCCAGCTCAAGACCCTCCTCGAGGTCGCCCGCACTCTCCACAGCGCGACGGTGCTCGACGAGGTGCTGGACCTCGTGCTCGGCTCGGCGGCGCGCCTCATGCGCGCCGACCGGGCGCTGCTCAGCCTGACCGGGGCCGCGTCGGCGGCGACTCTCATCTCTCACCCACGAGCGAGCGGAGGAATCGATCCGCGGGAGGAGCTCCTCCTCGAGCGGGCGCTACGCGAGCGCACGACCGTGGCCGGGCCGCTGGCCCCGGCGCCGACCGACTCGACGCTCGGCGGCGAGGTCGGCGAAGCGGCGGCGACCCCGCTCTTCGTCGTGCGCCGCCCTCTCGCGCCCGTCGAGCAGGCCTCCTTCATCGGGCAGGTGGAGATGATCGGCGCGCTGCTCGTGCAGCGGAGGGAGGCGCGCGGCGGCTTCCGGCCCGACGAGCTGGCAGTGCTCGAGTCGCTCGCCGCCGACGCCGCGATGGCGATCGACAGCGCCCGCCTCTACCGGGAGGCGCGCGAGAAGGCCAAGATCGACCACGAGATGGAGCTGGCGCGGTCCATCCAGGTCCACCTCCTGCGCCTGCCGCCGGCGGTCCCCTTCGCCGAGGTGGTGGGGCTGAGCGAGCCCGCCCGCCGCGTCGGCGGCGACCTCTACCACGGCGCCCTGCGCCCCGACGGCGTGCTGGCGCTGGCGGTCGGGGACATCTCGGGCAAGGGGGTTTCGGCCGCGCTCCTGATGGCGCTCCTGCAGGGGCTGCTCGAGCTCCTCCACGACCTCGGCCGGCCGCTCGCCGAGGTGCTGCCGGCGCTCGACCGGACGCTCCGCCGCTACAACCCGGGCAACCGCTTCCTCACCCTCGCCGTTGCCCTGCTCGGCCCCGGCGGCGAGGTCGAGCTGGCCAACGCCGGCCACTGCCCCCTGGCGCTGCTGCGCCGCGACGGCAGCTTCGAGCGGATCGGCTCGCTGGGACCGGTCCTGGGGCTCCTCCCCGCCGCGACCTGGCGCACCGAGCGGCGGACGCTCGCCCCCGGCGACACGCTGGTGCTCTACAGCGACGGCATCCCCGAGTCGGCGGCGCCGGACGGACGCGAGCTGGGGGACGCCGGCGTCGACGCCTGCCTCCGGCCGCTCGCCGGCACCGCGCCGCAGCAGATCGCCGAGTGTCTCCTGCAGGCCGCCGCCGCCCACCGCGGCGGCAGCGAGGCCGAGGACGACGTGACCCTGCTGGTCGCCCGCTACACCGGCGCCTGAGCGGGTTGTCGATTTCCCCGACCGTCGTTCGACGTCAGAGTAGAGCCGGGGGTCACGAAGCCCGGGCTCCCAACCCGAAACCGGAAGGAGAGAGACGACGATGCGATTCATGGTGCTGGTCAAGGCCGACGAGAAATCCGAGGCGGGCGTCCTGCCGGACGAGCGGCTCCTCACCGAGATGACGAAGTTCAACGAGGAGCTGGCAAAGGCCGGGGTCATGCTCGCCGGCGAAGGGCTCCAGCCCAGCTCGAAGGGCGCGCGCGTCCGCTTCGCCGGCGGCAAGAAGACCGTCATCGACGGCCCCTTCACCGAGGCGAAGGAGCTGGTCGCCGGCTTCTGGCTGTGGCAGGTGAAGTCGCTGGACGAGGCGATCGAGTGGCTCAAGCGCGCCCCGTTCGAGGACACCGAGGTCGAGATCCGGCAGGTGTTCGAGACCGCCGACTTCGGCGACGCGCTGACGCCGGAGCTGCGGGAGAGGGAGGAGCGCCTGGCCGGCCAGGTCGCCGAGAACGCCAAGCGGTAGTGACCGACACCCGGCGCACGATCGACGCGGTGTGGAGGATCGAGTCGGCCCGGCTCATCGCCGGCCTGGCGCGGATGGTGCGCGACGTCGGTCTCGCCGAGGACCTGGCGCAGGACGCTCTCGGCACCAGACCGCCTCGCGGCATACACCGGCTGAGCTACGATCGGCGCCGAACGCCCTCGCCGGCGCTCCCCGACCCGGAGATCCACGTGTCCATCAGCGCATCGCTGCTGC
Source organism: Thermoanaerobaculia bacterium (assembly GCA_036277075.1). GTDB lineage: Bacteria > Acidobacteriota > Thermoanaerobaculia > Multivoradales > UBA5704 > DASUNQ01. The sequence continues at coordinate 8,392 of DASUNQ010000229.1, read as the reverse complement.
CCGAGTTCGACCACGAGATGGCCAGCACCCGCCGCATCCTCGAACGGCTGCCCGACGACCGCCTGTCCTGGCGGCCGCACGCCAAGTCGATGACGATGGGACGGCTCGCCTCGCATGTCGCAGAGCTGCTCCGCTGGCTCCACCTGTCGCTCGACCGCGACTCGTTCGACGTCGCGCCGCCGGAGGGCCCGTCGTACCGCCCCGCCGACCTCTCGTCGCGGCAGGAGATCCTCGACCTCTTCGACCGCAAGGTGGCCGCGGCGCGCGAGCGGCTACTGGCGGTGGACGACGCGAGCTTCGGCCAGTTCTGGCGCCTGCTGCGCGGCGGCCAGGAGCTGCTCACCCTTCCGCGCCTGGGGGTCTACCGGACGATGATCATCAACCACATGATCCACCATCGCGGTCAGCTCTCCGTCTACCTCCGGCTCAATGACGTGCCGGTCCCCGGAATGTACGGCCCGTCGGCCGACGAGATGTAGCTAGGACGCGGCCGCGCGGCGCCGGCGGCGCCAGACCCAGAAGTAGACGGCGAGGTTGACGGCGACGACGAAGAGACCGAGCGCGACCTGCAGGGAAGGCGTCAGACCGCCCGGGTAGAGGAGCGCCACGATGTAGTGCTGGATGAAGCCGCCAGGGTAGCCGGCTTGGCCGCCGAGGCGGCGGAGGTCGTTCTCGAGCGGCGTCAGCGGGCAGGTCCAGCCCAGGAACTCGATCGCCGCCCCCCAGGCCGCCGCCGGCAGGTGAGCCCAGGCCGCGCGCGGCCAGCGCAGCACCAAGAGGCCGCCGAGCACGACGAACAGGACGAAGCCGGCGTGAACGACGAGGACGGCGTCGGCGGCGAGACGGTAGGGCATCGGCGCCGCATTATGCTGCCGCGATGAGCCGCCTCCGCGTCGCGCCGCGCGCGCTCCTCGCGCTCGCTCTCGCCGCCTGCGCCGGCCGCGAGGACCCGCCTCCCACCCACCGCGTGCCGCTGGCGGCGGGTATCGCCCTGGACGTCGTCGAGCGCGGCGACCCCGCCGGCGAGACGCTCCTCCTGCTCCACGGCTACGGCGAGTCCTGGCGCTCGTGGGAGCCGGTGCTGCCGCTCCTGCCGCCCGACCTCCGCGTCGTGGCGCCGTCGCTGCGCGGCCACGGCGACTCCGACAAGCCGGGCTGCTGCTACCGGCAGCAGGACTTCGTCGCCGACGCCCTGGCGCTGCTCGACACGCTCGGCGTCGAGCGGGCGACCTGGGTCGGCTTCTCGATGGGGAGCCTCGTGGCGCACCAGGCGGCGGTCGAGAGCCCCGACCGCGTGGCGCGGCTGGTGCTCGTGGGGACGGCGCCGAGCGTCGCCGGCGACGCGGGAACGCGGCAGTTCGCCGCGGCGCTCGCGGCGCTGCGCGAGCCGCTCGACATGGAGTGGCTGCGGGACTACCACCGCGCCAGCGCCGCCGGCGCGCTGCCGCCGGCCCTGCTCGAGACGATGGCGGCGGAGAGCCGGAAGATGCCGCTCCGGGTCTGGCGCGCCGCGCTCGCCGGCATGCTGGCCGAGGACCACGCCGCGAGCCTCGGCACGATCCGCGCGCCGACCCTGCTGATCTGGGGGGAGGAGGACTCGCTGCTGTCGCCGGAGGAGCGCGAGCGGATGGCGCGAGGGCTCCCGGCGGCGCGCCTGGTCTTCCAGGGCCGCGGCCACGCCGTCCACTGGGAGGACCCGGAGCGCTTCGCCCGCGAGCTGGTCCGGTTCCTGGGCGCTACGCCGACAGGCGCACGGTCTCGGAGCGCACCGTGAGGTCGTCGACGCGGTCCATGTCCACCTCGACGCCCATGCCCGGCCGGTCGAGCGGCACGCGGATGCGCCCCTTGCCGTCCATCCTCCACTCCGGCCGCACGAGGTCGCGCTCCCAGTAGCGCTCGGAGGGCGAGACGTCCCCGGGCAGCGTGAAGTTCGGCAGCGAGGCGATCGCCACGTTGTGCGCGCGGCCGACGCCGCTCTCGAGCATGCCGCCGCACCACACCGGCACGCCGTGGGCGGCGCAGAGGTCGTGGATGGCGAGCGCCTGGGCGTGGCCGCCGACGCGGCCGATCTTGACGTTGACGATCCGCCCGCTGCCGAGCGCGATCATGTCCTCGGCGCGGTCGACGCCGGTGATCGACTCGTCGAGGCAGATCGGCGTCGCCAGCCGCTGCTGCAGCGCCGCATGGCGCAGCAGGTCGTCCCAGGCGAGCGGCTGCTCGATCATCAGCAGGTCGAGCCGGTCCCAGGCGGCGAGGTGCTCGGCGTCGGCCAGCGTGTAGGCGTTGTTGGCGTCGGCCATGAGCGGCGCGTCCGGCCCCAGCGCCTCGCGCGCGGCGCGCAGGTAGGGCAGGTCGAGCCCCGGCGCCACCTTGATCTTGACCTTGCGGTAGCCGCGCGCCAGCGCCGCGCCGGCCCTGGCGACCAGCGCCTCGGGGCTCGCCTGGATGCCGAGCGAGATGCCCACCTCGATCGTCTCGCGCGTGCCCCCGAGGAGACGCGCCAGCGGCACCCCCTGCCGCCGCGCCGCCAGCTCCCAGATCGCCGTCTCGACGCCGCCCTTGGCCATGGGATGGCCGCGGAAGTTGTGCTCGAGGACCGCATGCACCTCGCGCGGGTCCTCGAAGGCGCGCCCGAGGACCCGCGGCGCGACCCACTCGCGCAGCGCGTGCCAGGCGGTGTCGGCGGTCTCCGGCCCGTAGTTGGGCGTCTCGCCAGCGGTGCACTCGCCCCACCCCTCCCCGCCGTCCACGTCCACCACCCGCACCAGCAAGATCCGCCGCTCGTGCTGCACGCCCGAGGAGATGCGGAACGGCTCCTTGAGCGGCAGCCGCACCTCCCGCAGCTCGACGCGCTCGACCCGCAGCATGGCGGCGCAGGCTAGCAGAGCGGCAGGCGCACCTCGACCGCGGCGCCCCGCTCCGGCCGGTTGCGGATCGCGACCGTGCCGCCGTAGCCCTCGACGATCGCCTTGACGATGGCGAGGCCGAGGCCGCTGTGGCCGTTGCGTCCGGCGGCCTCGGCCGGGCGCCAGGTGAAGAAGCGGTCGAAGACCCGCGGCAGGTGCTCGGGCGGCACGCCGGGGCCCTCGTCCGCCACCGTCGCGACGCCGGCACCGCCGGCGACGGCCAGGGAGACCGCGACGCGGCCGCCGGGGGGCGAGAGCTCGACGGCGTTGTCGAGCAGGTTCTCGAAGACCTGCGTCACGCGCTCGGGCGCGCCGTGCACGTCGACCGGTCCGGGCGGCAGCGCCAGCTCGATGGCGACGCCGCGCGGCGCCCGCTCGCGCCAGCTCTCGACCAGGCCCGGGAGCAGCTCGTGGAGCGGCACCGCGCCGGCGGGCTCGGAGTCGAGCCGGGCGTCGATCCAGCCGATCTCGCGCACGCCGGAGAGGAGCCGCTCCATCCGCGCCACCTCGCGCTGCACGACGGCGACGAAGCGCGCCCGCTCCTCCGGCGTCTCGACCTCGGCGAGCAGCTCGGCGGCGCCGCGCACTGCGGCGAGCGGGTTCTTGAGCTCGTGCGAGAGGTCGGCGGCGAAGGCCTCGACCGAGCCGAGGTGCCCTTCGATCTGCCGCGTGAGCTGCTCGAGGGCGCGCGCCAGGTCGCCGATCTCGTCGCGCCGGCGCGAGCCGCGGAAGCGGCCGCGCAGCCGGCCGCGGCGGTCCACCAGGGCGTCGGCCTCGTCGCGCAGGCGCTCCAGCGGGCGGGCGACGGTGGTGGCGAAGAGCAGGGTGAGGACAGCCGCGGCGGCGACGGAGGCGAGGAACACGCGGAGGATGCCGAGGCGCACCTGGTCGAGCGCACCGAGGATCCGCCAGGTGGACTGCGAGACGAGGACCGCACCGACCACTTCGCCGCCGCTGCGCACCGGGATGGCGCTGTGCAGGGTCTGCGAGCGGCCGTCGCCGGTGGCCCGCGTCAGGGCGCCGTAGCGCCCGGCGAGGGCGGCGCGCACCGCCGGCTCCGGCCAGGCCGGCGGCGGACGCCGGTCGTAGGCGGCGTCGTCCGGGCGCACTCCCGCGAGCCGTTGGCGCAGGCGGTAGAGGACGGCACCCACGCGGTAGAGCGGGTCCGAGCGCGCCGGCGAGGGCGGCAAGCCCACCGACTCCTCGGCCGCGCGCGGGCCGGAGGCGGAGGTGTCGCCGATCACGTCGCCGCGCCGGTCGACCACCCGCAGCCGCGCGTCGACGCGACGGCGGAGCCGCGCGAGCGCCGCCTGCGTCTCCTCGGGGGCCAGCTCGCCGCGCTCCCCCAGCGCCGCCGCCAGGACCCGCCCCTGCTGCACCATTCCCCGCTCCTGCCCCACCAGCAGCTGGCGCTCGTAGGTCTGGAGGTAGAGCGAGCCGGCGACCGGCAGGAAGACGAGCAGCAGGTTGAGCAGCAGCAGGCGGACCGAGATCCGCGCCAGCGGCGGGCGGTAGCGCCGTGGTCCGCGCACGCGCTCCCTCAGTCCTGCCGCCAGCGGTAGCCGAGGCCGTAGACGGTCTCGATGCCGCCGCCGCCGGCGTCGGCCTCGCCGAGCTTGCGCCGCAGCCGCTTGACGTGGCTGTCGATCGTGCGGTCGCTGGCGTAGGCGTCGTGCGGGTAGGCCTCGGCGAGGAGCTGGGCGCGGGTCTTGACGTGCCCAGGGTGGCGGGCGAGCGCGTGCAGCAGGTGGAACTCGGTGACCGTGAGCTGCAGCGGGCGCTCCCCCCAGCGCGCCTGGTAGCGGCGGAGGTCGAGCTCCAGGCTGCCCAGCCGCAGCACCCGCTCCTCGGCGCCCCCCGCCGGCTCGTCGCGCAGCGCCGCCCGCCGCAGCAGGACGCGGATGCGCGCCACCAGCTCGCGCATCGAGAACGGCTTGCAGAGGTAGTCGTCGGCGCCCAGCTCGAGGCCGAGCACGCGGTCGAACTCCTCGTCGCGCGAGGTCAGGAAGAGGATCGGCAGCCGCTCGGAGAGGGCGCGCAGGCGGCGGCAGAGCTCGCGCCCGTCGAGCCGCGGCAGCAGGATGTCGAGCACCGCGACGTCCGGCAGGCCGCGCGCGAAGACCTCCCAGGCGGCGAGGCCGTCGGCGTGGAGCTCGACGCGGAACCCCTCGCGGCGGAGGGCGTAGCCCACCGTCTCGCGCAGGTCGGGCTCGTCGTCGACGACGGCGACGAGCGGGGCGGGCGCGGTCACGGCGGCAATCTAGCGCAAGGCGCCGGGCCCCCCGCCGCCCGCCACACCGCCGCCACAATCTTGCGGGCTTCCGCCGCGGCGCCTCCCTCTTCGCGCCCGCGGCGCGCGCTCTCCTCGCGCCGGACGACGAAAGGAGACGACTCGTGTTCGAAGAGGCCCTCCCCGCGAAGCGCCGGTTCGGCGATTCCCTGGCGGTCAAGCTGCTGACGATCGGGTTCCTGATCCTGCTGCTGCTCATCCCGCTGATGATGGTGCGCTCACTGGTCGCCGAGCGGCAGGGGCGGAGCGCCACGGCCGCCGCCGAGGTGGCGGCCTCCTGGGGGGGCGAGCAGACCCTCGGCGGCCCGGTGCTGACGGTGCCCTACCGGGTGCGGTGGCAGGACTCCGAGGGCAAGACGGTGGAGACGATCCAGCGCGCCCACTTCCTGCCGGAGCGGCTGGGCGTCGAGGGAGAGCTGCGCCCCGAGCGGCGGCGGCGCGGCATCTTCGAGACCGTGGTCTACCGCGCCGAGCTGCGCCTCGCCGGCGTCTTCCGGCGTCCGGACCTCGCGGGCTGGGAGGTCGCGGCGCCGGACGTGCTCTGGGAGAAGGCGGCGGTCTCGCTCGGCGTGCCCGACCCGCGCGGCATCCGCCAAGGTCTGGTCCTGCGCTGGGGGGAGCGCGAGCTGCCGCTCGAGCCGGGGAGCGGCGACGCCGGGCTCTGGAGGTCCGGGGTGCGGACCGTGGTGCCGGGGCTCGGGGAGAGCGCCGCGGGCGCCGCGATCCCCTTCTCCCTCGCCCTCGGGCTCAACGGCAGCGGCCGGCTCTCGGTGCTCCCCTTCGGCAAGGAGACGGTCGTGCGCCTGCGCTCGAGCTGGCCCCACCCCAGCTTCGCCGGCGCCTTCCTGCCCGAGGCGCGCACCGTGACCGACCGCGGGTTCGACGCCGTCTGGCGGGTCTCCTGGTTCGGCCGCAGCTACCCGCAGCAGTGGCGCGCGAGCGACGCCGAGAGCCTGGCGTCCGAGCGCGCGGTCGCGGAGTCGGCCTTCGGCGTCGAGCTCTTCCTGCCCGCCGACGGCTACCAGAAGACCGAGCGCTCGCTCAAGTACGGGATCCTGTTCATCGCCCTCACCTTCCTCGCCTTCTTCCTCTGCGAGACCTTCAACCCGTTCGCGGTCCACGCCGTGCAGTACCTGCTCATCGGCTTCGCGCTCTGCCTGTTCTACCTGCTGCTGCTGTCCCTCTCGGAGGTGCTGCCTTTCGGGACCGCCTACGCGCTCGCCGCCGCCGCCACCGTCCTGCTGATCGGCGCCTACGGCGCGGCGGCCCTCCGCGGCTGGCGGCGGGGTGGGCTCGTGGCCGGAGTGCTGGCGCTCCTCTACGGCTACCTCTGGGGCCTGCTCCGCGCCGAGGACCGGAGCCTGCTGCTGGGATCGGTCGGGCTCTTCCTGATCCTCGCCCTGGTCATGTACCTGACGCGGCGGATCGATTGGCACGCGCCCCGGCGGGGGCGCGGGGCCGTGGAGGGAGGTTGACTACGCGGGCTCCACGGATGACCTTTGAGCCGCGACACCGATCCGGTATACCGCGAAGGAAGGATCGCTTGCGGTTGTCGAAGCTTCCCCCGGGCGCCAGATCGGACAATTTGCGTCGAAGGCTGGCCAGTTTGCGGCTTTTGATCGCGTCAGGGCAGGCGACCACCGCTTATTTCGCGGCCAAAATGAGCGGGTCGCGCCCTCTATCGAACCGCCCGCGATCTATATCGAGACGCCAGCCCCTGCGCAGCCAGTCCGAGTCTCGAATTGGCGAGAAGTATGCGTCGCGGAAAAGTCCCTCGCGGCAGACTCTTCTTATTCCGCGGCTGAGACGGGAGAATTCGCGGCGTCTGGTCCCTTGCCCAGCCCGTAGAAGCAGCGCCCGGTCGCGAGGCCGGGGAGGAAGGCCGTGACCCGGTAGCCGGCCGCGAGGTAGTGCTGGAGGGCGCGGCGGGTGGACTGGCGCCAGCGCGGGGCGGCTTCCGGGTCGGCGGTCTTCAAGTCCTGGATCGAGCGCGGGATCTCGACACGCACGCGCGGCGCTTCGGGGAGGTCGGCGGCGTCGTTGACGACCGGCGCCGCGGCGAAGCGCTCGGAATCCTCCGGCAGCCGCCCGGCGAGGGCGGCGGCGGTCCGCTCGCCGGCGATCTTCCAGGAGACGATGAAGCGGTCGGTGCCGATGCCGCGGGCCAGCTCGCTGCCGATGTCGTCGCCGTACATGCTCTCGACGTACTCGATCGGCTCGGCGCCGAGGCGGTTCAGGTTGAGGTGGGCGTTGCGCGCCTCGAGCGGGTCGTAGCTCCACTCCGCCTCCTCGACGCCGAGGGCGAGCAGCAGCTCGCGCTGGTAGAGCTTGAGCCGGCGGCCGAGGCCGAGATCGCGCGCCTCGGGGCGGACGGCGAGCATCTTCGACCAGTGCACCGGGCGGCCGCCGCGGACCCCGGTGAAGCCGAGGACGAAGCCGACCATGCGGCCCGCCGAGTCGAACGCCCCCGCCGCCACCCCGCCGATCCGCCGCGTCACCTTGATGACGCTGGCCGGCACCCGCTCCTCGAAGTCCGCCCCCCAGGTCTCCTTCTGCAGCTCGACGCAGGCGTGGTCGTCCTCCGAGCCGGCGAAGGGCCGCAGCGTCACCTCGGTCACGGCCGGCGATCCTGCCACATCCGTCCAAGCTGGTGTGGGAGGCTAAGAACTCGTAGGCCGACGCCCCGTTACGGTCCTAACACTCGCTGTGTCGCGAACGATGCACTGTGCTCTTTCAAGCAACTCGTCGAAAGTGAGCACCTCCGGCGACACTAGATTCCGCCGGTAAAGCTCGAAGGAGCTAAACATCCCCTCGTTCTCGGTGCCATCGCGCAGGAACTCTGTGTGGCTTCCGCAAACAACCACCGAACGGGGAAGATAGTTATAGTACCGTGCCGACTCCCACCCGTCGCCTTCCTGAACCGCCGGGTGAAAACCGAGCGCCTCTACTGCGCGCTGAACGGTCCCTTGGGCTTGCGCTACCGCCGCCGGAGGTCCTGCGACGGTTGCCATACTGAGGTAGTTCGGTATTTCCCCGACAGTCTGGTGGTGATCGCCCTTGTCGTGGAGGCCCGGAGGGCCGGAGCGGCAAGGGCGGCCGCCGGGTCCCTGGAGTAGATTGGAGTTTGCCGAAACCAACTACCCAGGAGGAACCGATGACCGCCCTGTCTCAGAGTACCAGGAGAAAGCTCTCCCTG
>DASUNQ010000228.1:0-4651 GCA_036277075.1 Thermoanaerobaculia bacterium | reverse complement strand
CCCGCATCAGGAACGTGTTGTTGCGGCCGTAGCTCTTGGCGCCGAGGATGAAGAAGCCGGGCTCCGGGTTGGTCAGCACCTCGACGCCGTGGCTGGTCTGGGAGAGGCAGTCGCCGCCGGCGGCGCCGAGGAGCGCGGCCGAGAGCTTCATCGGCGCCGCGGTGGCGTAGCACTCGTGCACCTGGAGCTGGCGGTAGAGCGAATGGTCGCCGATCGACCCGGTGAGCGAGAGCACGCGGTCGACGATCACGCTCTCGCCGCCGCCGTTGCGCAGGCGCACCAGCACCCGCCCCTCCGCCGCCGGCGCCAGCGCCTCGACCGCCACGCCGCGCCGCGCCTGGACCGCCGGCGAGGCTCCGGCGGTGAGCTCGGCCGCGGTCGCCGCCAGCCGCGCGCGCTCGGCGAGCGGGTCGCCGGCCGGGCTCCCCCACTCGGGCTCGCGCCGCCGCAATGCCCAGACCACCCGCGTCCCGGGTGCCACGCGCGCCAGCTCCGCCAGATCGCGTGCCGCCGTCTGCGCCGAGTGCCCGGAGCCGGCGAGCAGGATCGTCCTGCCCGCCCAGTCGTGGGCCTCGCGCGCAAGGTCGGGGATCGAGCGCCGGATCGCCGGCGCGAGCGGCAGCTCCCCCGGTGCCGGGATGCCGCCGTCGCCCAGGCTGTTGGGCTGGCCGTAGGTGCCGGTCGTGTCGATCACCAGGTCGGCGCGCTCGACCCATTCGCCGCCGTCGCGGCCGGCCAGGAGAAGGCGGAACGGCGTCGCGCCGCGCGCGGCGCTGGCGATCTCCTCGTGCTTGAGGAGACCCTCGCGGCCGACCGCGACGACGCGCGTCCCGAGGCGGAGACCGGCGGCCACCGCCGGCAGCGCCGCCACCGGCTGGAGGAGCCGCTCGGCGAGCTCGGTGCCGGTCGGGCAGTCCTCGCCGTCCGGCGCCGCGTAGCCGGCCGCGGCGAGCGCGGCGCGCACGCGCGGCGAGACGTTCATCGACCAGGGGGTGAAGAGGCGGACGTGCCCCCAGCCGCGGACGTTCCCCGCCGCCTGCGGCGCCGCTTCGTAGAGGGTGAACGGATAGCCCCCCGCGGCGGCGGCGAGGGCCGCTTCGAGGCCGGTCGGGCCGGCGCCGAGGATCGCGATGTGGGGCCGGGCTTCGGGGACGGTGCTCATCGTCGGCTCCTTGTCGGTTCAGAACTTCGACGCCGCGCGCTCGCGCGCCGGCAGGATCTCGAGACAGGTGGTCCACCAGCCGGAGAGAACGGTCTCCACGAACTCCTCCGGCAGCCGCTCGGCGCGCATCTCGGCGGCGAGCGCCTGATGGTCGTAGCGCAGCGGCAGGAGCTGGACGTCGAGCCCGGCGCCGGCCGAAGCGGAGACCAGCGCGTACCAGACCTCGGTCCGCCCGTCGTTCGCCGGCCGGCCGATGGCGCCGACGTTCACCACCTCGCGCCCGGACGGCAGCCGCCGGTGCCAGTGCAGGCCGGTGTGGGTGCAGAGGAGAGCGTCGCAGCGGTGCCGCGCCGCCAGCGCTTCGAGGAACGGCAGCGGCGAGGTCGAGGCGAAGAGGAACTCGTTGACTCGCCGCGGCGAGCCGTGGACGAGGAGGAGCTCGCGCGTGCCCACCCGGACGCGGCGGCGTTTCGGCAGGGTGCCCATCCACGCCTTGAACGTCGGCGAGCAGCTCCGCTCGGTGTAGCGGTAAGAGAGCTCGGCGAAGTGGTTGTCGCGCGGGTCGGTGTAGCCGCAGTTGCAGTCCTCGCGGCCGGACGCGAGCGACTCCTCGTAGTTGCCCTGGAGCGAGCGGACGCCGCCGGCTTCGAGGAGCGGCCACACCTTCTCCGGAGCCGGACCGAAGCCGCCGAGGTCGCCGAGGCAGTAGACGGCCTCGGCGCCGCGGCGCGCGGCGTCCTCGAGCAGGGCGGCGAGCGCGTGGTGGTTGCTGTAGATGCCTCCGCAGACCGCGATCCTGGAGAACGGCCCTTCGACGGGCGTCGGGTCGTCGAGCGGCGCCGTGTAGGCGGCGATCGCCGCCGCCCGCTCGGCCTCGGGCAGGGCGCGGCCGGCGCGCGCCACCGCGTCGCGGAAGCGGCCGAGCGGCACCACGCTCTCGCCCCAGGTCGCCATGCCGCGGTGCGCCATGAGCTTCGCCTGGGCCTGCCGCTCCTGCTCGGTCGGGTCGCGGGGGACGCGGTTCGCCATCGGCTCCGTCTCCCCCTACGTCCGGCAGCTCACGCCGTAGACGTGGCAGGTCCAGCAGGCCGGGTGGGCGAGCGGGAAGGGCGCGAGCGTGTCGGCGAGCGTCTCGCCCATCTTCCCCGCCGGCTCGTTGACCAGGATCGGGCAGACCCACACCCCCTGCCCGGTGGCCATGCGGCAGCCGCTGCACTGGAGGTGGTCCCAGCCGGTCTCGGGAGCGTCACCCTCCCGCAGGCGCTGCCAGCTCTCGTAGGCGCCGCCGCGCTCCGCCTCGGCGCCGATCTGGAAGACCGGCAGGACCTTGAGGCGCGGCTTCTCGATCCCGAGGTCGCGCAGGAGCGCGAAGAAGCGCGCCTTCCCCTCCTCGCTCCCCGCCTCGCGGCAGACCTCGGTGACGGTGACGACCGGGTCGAGCCCCGCCGCGTGCAGGTTGCGGACCCCCTCGAGGATTCTCTCGAAGGTACCGGTGCCGCGGATCGGGTCGTTGGTCCCGGCGTCCCAGCCGTCGAGCGAGACGCGCAGGTCGAGCGAGTAGGGAGAAGCCGCGGCGAGCGCGGCGAGCCGCGCGCAGCGGCGCGGGTCGAGGGGGAGCCCGTTGGTCAGGACGCTCGCCGGCCCGACGCGCAGCGCGGCCTCGAGGATCGCCTCCATCTCCGGGTTGAGGAACGGCTCGCCGCCGGTGAAGTAGTACTCGCGCACCCCCAGCGCCGCCGCCTCGGCGAGGTAGCGCTCGACCTGCGCCAGGGTCATGAAGTCGTGCGTGTGGTTGGTCGGCGAGCAGGAGATGAAGCAGTGCGTGCAGGCCAGGTTGCAGACCGTGCCGCCGACCTGGAACCAGAGGGTGTCGAGGGCGCGCAGCTCGACGCGCGGGACCGCTCGGTCGGCGTTTTCAGGTGAGGCGGTCAAGGGTCGGTCCTCTTCTCCCGGGCACGGCGACCGTGCCGACCTTCGTCAGTTTCAAGGCGCGGCGCGGGGCCGCGAAGGATTCAGGTGAGGAGAAGAGCGGGTGGGGCGCGGGTGGCGAGAGGGCCGAGGGGAACGTCTGCCGGCCGCTCGACGCTGCGCGGCCGTGGCGGCAACGCCAGCGCGGCGAGGGCGCGCGCCAGGAGCGAACGCCAGAGCGCAAGAGTCCTGCTGTCCGGCGGTCTTTCCTTGCCCAGCCAGCTTTTCAGGTCCGCCGGATTGTCGAGGTCGGCGAGCGGCGGCAGGAGCTCGACCGGCCGACCAGAAGCCCGCAGCGTCGCGAGCAGGCTCGCCAACGCCTCTGCGCCGCACCAGCGGACCGCGGCGAGACCCGGGATCGGGCGGCTCGCCGCGAGCAGGTAGAGCCCGCCGTCGGGGCTGGGCCCGACGACCACCGCGTCGGGACGCGCCGCGAGGAGCGCCAGCGCCCTCTCGAGGTGCGCCGCGGCGAGCCCCGGCGTGTCGGCGCCGACGACGACGAGCGGCGCGGCGCCGCCGGCGAAGGCGTCGGCCATCGCCGCCTCCAGCCGCGCCAGCTCATCCTCGAGCGCCAGCAGCTCCTTGCAGCCCGACAGCACGTAGTCGCGCAGCGTCAGGTCGCGGTCGCGCGGTGGCCGCTGGTCGTGCAGCGAGACCCGCACGTCCTTGGCGAAGACCAGCTCGCCGCCGTCGATCCCGGTCTCGCCGGAGAGCATCCGCAGCAGCGTCGTCTTGCCCGAGCCGTTGCGCCCGGACAGGGTCATCCGGTCACGACGTTCGAGTTTGAACGAGACGCCGCGCAGGAGCGGCTCGCCCGCCATGTCCTTGGCGAGATCTGAAGCGAGGACGACAGCCATCGACGGTGAGGATAGGTATCCTCGCCCGCATGGTCCGTACGACGCTGCTCACGCTCTGGTCGCTGGCGCTCAGCGCGCCGTTCGCGCTCGCGTCCGGCGAGCACGACGGCGGGGAGGGCACCTGGGGCCTGACCAACGACAAGGTCGTCACCAACGCCGGCTTCATCATCATCGCCGGCTTCCCCGTGCTGGTGCTGCTGCTGACGCTCCTGCAGAACAAGCTCGAGAAGCGCAAGGACCGGCGCCTCGCCGCGGCCAAGGCACGTCGCGGGCGCGCCGATCTACGAGGCGGTTGGTAGCCCGATACGAGCGCCGGGGCGCTTCGGCGCTGGTCACGATCGACCGCCCGGAGCGCCGTAATGCGGTCGACGGCGCCGCGGCGCGGGCGCTGCTGGAGGCCTTCGAGCGCTTCTGCGCCGACGATGACGCCGCCGTGCTCGTCCTGACCGGGGCCGGCGAGCAGGCCTTCTGCGCCGGAGCGGACCTGAAGGCGCTCGAGACGCTCGACGCCGACGCGCCCGGCGGCCCGCTCGGCTTCACCCGGCTCGCGAGCCCGAAGCCCACGATCGCCGCGATCTCCGGGCACTGCCTGGCCGGTGGGCTGGAGCTCGCGCTCTGGTGCGACCTGCGCGTGGCCACGGAGGACGCCCGGTTCGGCTTCGCG
>DASUNQ010000227.1:0-12219 GCA_036277075.1 Thermoanaerobaculia bacterium | reverse complement strand
AAGGCGCCCGCCGCGGCGTCGTCGCGCAGCGCCAGATACCCCTGCACCTCCTCGGGGCTGGCGAGGCGCGCCACGGCGCCGATCAGCCACTGCGAGTGCTCGGGCCCGAGGTAGGGGTTGGTGAGGTCTTCGATCGTGCGCGGCGTCGTGCCGCCGGCGCAGGCGCCCGCCGCGACGAGGGCGGCCAGCAGCGCGGCGAGGGCGAGGCTACGGCCGGCGCAGCAGATCGAGGAACTCTTCACGCGCCGACCTCTCGTGGAAGATGCCGCGGATCGCGGAGGTGACGGTCAGCGCGCCGGGCTTCTTGACGCCGCGCATCTCGACGCAGAGGTGGCGCGCCTCGATGACCACCATCGCCCCCTGCGGCTGCAGCTTCTCCTCGAAGTAGGTCACCACCTGCTCGGTGAGCCGCTCCTGGAGCTGCGGCCGCTTGGCGTAGAACTCGAGGATGCGCGCGAACTTCGAGAGGCCGAGGATGCGGTCGCGCGGGATGTAGGCGATGTGGGCGTGGCCGTAGAAGGGGACGAGGTGGTGGGCGCACATGGAGTAGAAGGGGATCTGCTTCTCCATCACCATGTGGCTGTAGGACTCGTCGTTGGGGAAGGTGGTGACCGTCGGCTCGGCCCCCTCCTCGAGGCCGTGGAACATCTCGAGGTACATCTTGGCGACGCGCAGGTCGGTCTCGGCGAGGTTCGGGTCGTGGAGGTCGAGGCCGATCGCCTGGAGGATGCCGCGGACGTGATGGGCGATGCGGTCGAGCCGCCCCTGGTCCCGCTCGCCGAGGTCGGCGAGGGCGACGGGCGGCGCGTGGAGGAGGAGGTCGTGGTCGCTGGGCATGGGAGGCCTCGACCGGCGATCTTACCGCGACAGGGTGTAGAAGCCGCCGAGGATGCCGCCGTAGAGCGCGTGCGCGAGCAGGGTGACGACCGGGGTGCCGCGGCCGTAGTGGAGGGCGAGGAAACCGGGGGGCTCGAGCTGGGGCGTGGGCTCGGGGCCGTGGTCCTCGGAGGCCATTCGCGGGTGCAGGCTGGGGAGCAGCGGCATGAGCGCGGCGAGGACGGCGAAGCCGTGCACCAGGCCGAGCCCGGCGCCGAGCCACCAGGTCGCGTCACCCCAGGCCTCGAAGGCGAGGGCGTAGAGCAGGGCGAAGAGCCAGCCGTTGGCGAAGTGCATGGCGAAGCCGGCCAAGCTGGCGCGCTTGCGGTCCGGCGTCAGCATCGTGCCGAGCAGGAACGGGATCCCCATGCGCGACAGCCTCAGCCCCTGGCTGGCCGACATCGTCGTCGTCAGGACGACCGTGGCGAAGAACCCCCAGAGGAGGACGCTCCCCCAGCTCACAGCCGCGCCTCCGCCTTCTGCGGCTGTGCCGGGGAGGCCGCCTGCCCCAGGCTCTCAGCCAGGACCTGCGCGGCGTTGATCAGCCCCAGGTGGGTGAAGCCCTGCGGGAAGTTGCCGAGGGGGGCGCCGGTCGCGGGGTCGATCTCCTCGGCGAAGAGCCCGAGGTCGTTGCCGTAGCCGACCAGCCGCTCGAGCAGCTCGCCCGCCGCCGCCGTGTCGCCGGCCCGCGCCATCAGCTCGACCGCCCAGAAGCCGCAGACGCCGAACGCCCCCTCGCGCGGCGGCAGGCCGTCGCGCCCTGGAGGGTAGCGGTAGAGGAGTCCGGTGTCAGTGTCAGAGCCCGCCGCGAAAGCCTTCGCGCCTGGGGCCCCGAGCCGCTCCCGCACCCGCGCCAGCGTCGCGCGCATGCGCGGCGAGCCGGCCTCCTCGAAGCCGTAGACCCCGAGCAGGAGGAGGGAAGCGTCCAGCTCCTCGCCGTCCAGCTCGGCGACGTAGCTGCCGAGCCGCTCGCTCCAGCCGCGGCCCTCGACCGCGGCGCGGATCGCGTCGCGCTCGCGCCGGAAGCCTGCGAGCGGCACGCGCACCAGCCCGCGCTCGGCGAGCTCGACCAGCCGGTCGAGCGCCACCCAGCACATCGCCTTCGAGAAGGTGTGGTGGCGGGCGCCGGCGCGCTGCTCCCAGAGGCCCTGGTCGGGCTCGCGCCAGAGGCGGCAGACCGCCTTCCCCACCGCGGCGAGGAGCCGCCCCTGGGCGCCGTCGAGCGTGCCGCCGCGCTCGACGAACTGGAAGGCCGTGTCCACGACCTCGCCGAAGACGTCGAGCTGGAGCTGCCCCTTGGCGCCGTTGCCCACCCGCACCGGCCGCGACCCGGCGAAGCCGGCCAGGTGGGGCAGCTCGCGCTCGTCCGGCACTTCCTCGCCGTGCAGGTCGTAGACGACGCCGAGCCGGCGGCGGTGGCGGTTCGTGGCATGGAGGAGCCAGGAGAAGAAGGCGGTCGCTTCCCCCTCGTAGCCGAGGTCGAGGAGCGCCTCGAGCGCCCAGGAGGCGTCGCGCAGCCAGCAGTAGCGGTAGTCCCAGTTGCGCACGCCGCCGGGAAACTCGGGGAGCGAGGTCGTGGGCGCGGCGATCACCGCGCCCGACGGAGCGTAGAGCAGCAGGCGCAGCGCCAGGGCGCTGCGCACCACCGCCGCCGCCTGCGGCCCTTCGTAACGGCAGCGCCCGACCCAGTCCTGCCACCAGCGGCGGGTGCGCGCGAGGCGTTCCAGCGCCGCCTCGCCGAGCGGCAGGAGGACCGCCGGGTCGCCGGCGTCGGCCGCGAGCGAGAGCAGGCGCCGCTCGCCGGCGCGGAGGCGGGCGCGGCCGCGGGCGCCGGGACGACCCGGCTCGCCGTCGAGGTCGATGTCGCTGCGCAGCACGAGGACGCCGCGGGCGTCGGCCACGTAGAGCTCCCCCGGCCGATCGCGCCGCAGCCGCGGCACGCGGCGTCCGTAATCCGGCCGCGGGTCGAACTCCACCTCCACCTCCACCTCGCCCTCCAGGCACTCGACGACCCGCAGCACCTCGTGCTCGGGGAGGAGCTCGCGCCGCTTGTCCGCCTCGGCGGCGACGGTCATCGCGTCGGTCAGCCGGACGACGCCGCCGCCGCCCTCGAAGGTGGTCTCCAGTACGTTGGTGTCCGGCAGGTAGCGCCGGCGGACGGCGGCGTCTCCAGCCGGATGGACGACGAAGCGCCCGCCCCGCTCCGGGTCGAGCAGGGCGGCGAAGATCGCCGGGCCGTCGAAGCGCGGCAGGCAGAGCCAGTCGAGCGAGCCGTCGCGCGACACCAGGGCGGCGCTGCGGCAGTCGCCGAGCAGGGCGTAGTCGCCGATCGAGGGGGCTGGGCCCACGGCGCGACGGGCGTGCAAGAACTGTGCGCCTATGATCGCCGCCAGGAGGTTCCCGTGCTCTACGACATCTCCCCCACCGTCCGTCCCGAGACGCCGGTCTGGCCGGGCGACGCGCCGTTCTCCGCCCGCGCTGCGGCCTCCCTCGCCGCCGGCGACCCGGCGAACGTCGCGACCGTCACGACGACCCTCCACCTCGGCGCGCACGTCGACGCCCCCTGCCACGTGACGGCGCGCGGCGCCACGGTCGAGGCGCTGCCGCTCGCGCCGTTCCTCGGCGCCTGCCGCGTCGTGAAGGTGCCGGCGCCGGCGCTCGTCGAGCCGCGGCACCTGGCGGGGATCGACCTCGCCGCCCCCGGGCGCCTGCTGCTGCGCACCGGCAGCGTGCGCGACCGCACGGTCTTCCCCGCGCGCTACACCGCGCTGGCGCCCGAGCTGGCGCGGCTCCTCGCGGCGCGCGGCGTGGCGCTCGTCGGGCTGGACACGCCGTCGGTCGACCCCCGGGAGAGCGCCGATCTCCCGGCGCATCACGCCCTCGTCGAGGGCGGCGTGGCGATCCTCGAGGGGCTGCTGCTCGACGGCGTGCCCGAAGGGGTCTACGAGCTGATCGCCCTGCCGCTCAAGCTGGCCGGCATGGACGCCTCGCCGGTGCGGGCGGTGCTGCGCACGTTGGAGTGAAGTAGGCTTGGGTCATGGACGGAAAGGAGTTCGTCACCAGCCTGATGGAGGAGATGGAGACCCTCTTCGCACGGCTGGGCGAGACCGAGGCGCTGGAGTCGGAGTCCGGCGGCGCGATCGACGTCGTCACCCTGCTCAAGCTGGCGCTCAAGAGCGAGCTCGAGGCGAGCGAGCTCGCCGCCTTCTGGCTCCCCTCGACGGCCGAGCTGGACGCCAAGGTGGTGCTCGCCGAGCAGTGCGGCGACGAGATGCGCCACTACGGCCTGATCAGCCGCCGCCTCGCCGAGCTCGGGGAAGACCTCACCGGCTTCGATCCGCTGGCCGACGGCCACAGCCCGCTCTACCAGTACCAGCGCGGGCTGCGCACCACCGTCGAGCGGGTCGCCGCCGGCCCCTTCGCCAGCGAGGCGATCGCGCACGTCCGCAACCAGCAGTTCGTGCGCTTCTGCGAGTCGGTCGGCGACCGCGAGACGGCGCGGCTCTACGACGAGGTCATCCAGCCCGAGGAGTACCACCACCACATGCTCGGGCGGCAGATCGTCGAGAAGTACGCCACCACCTCCGAGCTCCAGGAGCTGGCCGCCGCCGCGGTGCGCAACACGCTGGCGATCGCCGACGAGCTGCGCAACCTCTCGGCCAAGGCCACCGGCCTGCACAACCTGCCCGTCTCCTAGAGGAAGAAATGAACCCGGAGATCCGCACCGTCGCGGTGCTCGGCGCGGGCACCATGGGGCGCGGCATCGCGCACGTGGCGGCGGTCGCCGGCTACATCACCCGGCTCTTCGACGTCTCCGGCGCCGCGCTCGAGAAGGCGTGGGCGTCGATCCAGAAGAACCTTGCGAAGGGCGTGGAGCTGAAGAAGCTCGCCGCCGACGCCGCCGAGCGGGCGCGGGAAACGATCTCCGTCCACACCGACCTCGGCCGGGCGGTGACCGGCGCGGACCTGGTCATCGAGGCGGTGCCCGAGGACCTGGCGCTCAAGATCGAGACCTTCCGCGAGGTGGCGCGCCACGCGCCGGCGGAGGCGCTCTTCGCCACCAACACCTCCGCGCTCTCGGTGACCGAGATGGCCGCCGCCTCGGGCCGCCCGGAGCGCTTCGCCGGCATGCACTTCTTCAATCCGGTGCACCTCATGCGGCTGATCGAGCTGGTGCGCGGGCTCCAGACCTCGGAGGAGACGCTCGCCGCGCTGCGCGCCGTCGGCGAGCGGATGGGCAAGGAGGTCGTGCTGGTCAACGAGGCGCCGGGCTTCGTCACCTCGCGCATCAACGCCCTGATCGGCAACGAGGCGTTCCGCATGCTCCAGGAGGGCGTGGCGAGCGCAGAGGACATCGACAAGGCGCTCAAGCTCGGCCTGAAACACCCGATGGGCCCCTTCGAGATGGTCGACCTGGTCGGCCTCGACGTCCGCCTTTCGATCCTCGAGTTCCTGCACAAGACCCTGGGCGAGGCCTACCGCCCGAGCAACCTCCTCGTCCAGCACGTCCGCGCCGGCCGGCTGGGGCGCAAAGTTGGACGCGGCGTTTACGTCTATAACGAGCGTGGAGAGAGGATCGGTTGAGACGGGGGGCCGCTCGGGCCCGTTCACGAGGGTCGGCCCGCCGTTGGCCGAGAAGCTCATGGACACGGGCAACCTGGTCCTCGGCGGCCTGGTGGTGGCGCAGTTCTTCGGCGCAGGTGGCTTCGACTGGCGGCTCGCCCTGGTGGACCTCGCAATCGGGTTGGCCCTCTTCGGAATGGCAGGCTGGTTGCTTTACTCTGCGGAAGGAGCAAGCTGATGGGACCCCTCTACTTCATGCTCGGCGGGGTCGTGGTCTTCGCTTTCATCTTCGCGGTCTTCGCGAAATGGCACGACCGGCGCCTCGACCGGGAGGAGCTGCGGCGGAAGCTCCTGCCCTGACCTCCGCCTCGATTCTCTTCCGATGAGCACCGACCTCGCCGGCCGCACGGCGCTGGTGACCGGCGCCTCGCGCGGGCTGGGCTTCGCCTGCGCGCGGGCGCTGGCGCGGCGGGGAGCGCGGCTGGTCGTCGCGAGCCGCGGCGGCGAGCACCTGGAGCGGGCGCGGGAGGAGCTGGCCGGCGAGGGGAGCGAGGTGGTCGCCGTGCCCGCCGACGTCCGCGACCCGGAGGCGCTGGCGCGGCTGTTCGCGGCGGCCGAGCGCGCCGCCGGCGCGGTGGACATCCTGGTCGCCAACGGCGGCGGCCCGACCGCGAAGCCGGCGCTCGAGCTGACCGACGAGGACTGGCAGGCGGCCATCCCCCTCACCCTTCTCTTCGTGCCGCGCCTCTGCAACCTCGTCCTGCCCGGCATGCGCGCCCGCCGCTGGGGCCGGATCGTGGCGATCAACTCGGTCTCGGCGCGCCAGCCGATCCCCAACCTCGCTCTCTCGAACGCCCTCCGCCCGGCGGTCCTGGGGTATCTCAAGACCCTCTCGCAGGAGGTCGCGGCGGACGGGGTCACGGTCAACGCCGTCCTCCCCGGCTACACGCGCACGGAGCGGCAGCAGGAGCTGGCGGCCGCGACGTCGCAGCGCACCGGACGCCCGCCCGAAGAGATCATCGCCGGTTGGGCCGCCGGCACCCCGATCGGCCGCCTCGCCGAGCCGGAGGAGATCGGCGCGGTGGTTGCCTTCCTCTGCTCCCCGGCGGCCTCCTTCGTCACCGGCCAGGCGATCCCGGTCGACGGCGGCTACGTCCGCGGGCTGCCCTGAGACTCAGGGCTTCAGCCACCTCCGGAACCATTCGAGGTTGCGGCGCATGATCTCCTGCTCGAGCGCGGGCTCGTAGATGACGTGCCCGCCGCGCGGGTAGATCTCCATCTCGACGACCTTCCCCTGGTCCCGCAGCGCCCGGTAGAACTTGGTGGCGCCGGCGATCGGCACGCGGCGGTCGTTCTCGCCGTGCTGGATGAGGAGCGGCGTCGTCACCCGCGTGACGTAGGTCAGGGCCGAGTGCTCGGCGTAGGCCGCCGGCGCCTCCCAGGGCAGGCCGAGCGGCAGGCGGCGCGCGGGCGCCGCGCCGGGCGGCGTCAGCAGGAGCCCCCAGATCTCCATGCCGCCGGCGGAGGAGGTCCACGAGATCGGCTCGAGCTTCCCCAGCGCCAGCTCCGCGAGCTCCGGGTTGATCTCGGTCAGGCGCCGCGGCCGGCCGCCGTCCCGGGCGTCGAGGTCGAGGACGAAGACGTCGCCCATGGTGAGCGCCGCGACCGACCGGAAGGCGAGCCGCCGGCCGTCGCGGCTGAGCGACGGCGCGAAGTGGACGTAGGGCCCCGGGTCCAGCTCGTCCTGACGCCCGTCGAGCCAGAGGCGCAGGAGCGGCTGCTCGAACATGCGCGCCCCGCGCTGCGCCGGGCTCATGGCGGTCACCGCGAGGAGCGAGCCGCTGTCCGGCGCCCAGGTGAATTCGGCCACCCAGCTATCGGGCGTCAGGCTGCGGATGCGCCGCGGGTCGCCGCCTTCGGCCGGCGCCAGGTGCAGCCCCCAGGCCGACACCATCTCCGGCCGGCCGTCGCTCGAGACGAAGCCGATCCAGCGGCCGTCGGGCGACCACTGCGGCGAGGTGTTCATGCCGTCGCGGTCGACGACGACGCGCGGCGCGCCGCCGGGGGCGGGGACGGCGTAGATCCGGGTGTGGAACTGCCCGACGAAGCCGGGCCGCAGCGCCGCGGCGTAGGCGACGCTGGCGCCGTCGGGCGACCAGTCGAGGCCGGCCACGAAGTGCTCCGGCGGGCTCAGCGCCCGCGCGCCGCCGCCGGCGAGGTCCTGCACCCAGAGCCGCGGCGGGCGGTCCTGCCGGTCTACCTGGACGACGAACGACTTCTCCTTGCGCCGCTTCTCCTCCTCGGCCGACGGCGCGTCCTGGGCCAGGTAGGCGAGCCGCGCGCCGTCAGGCGACCAGGCGTAGTCGCCGACCCCCTGCGGGCTGGCGGTCAGGGCCCGGGCCTCGCCGCCGCGCACGTCGAGGGCGAAGACCTGCGGCTGCTCGCCGGCGAAGGCGAGGAAGGAGAGGCGGGTGCCGTCCGGCGACCAGCGCAGGCGCGGCACGGGGCGCGGCTTGTTGAAGATCCGGGTGCCCCAGGTCAGGCGCACCGGCGCGCCGCCGGCCGCCGGCACGAGCCAGAGCGCCGCCTCGTGCTCGGCCTTCTCGAACGAGGGCGTGGAGACGACATAAGCCACCTGCCGGCCGTCGGGCGAGATCCGCACGTCGACGATCGAGCGCAGCGCCATCAGGTCGGCGACGGTGACCGGGCGCGGCGCCGCGGCCAGCGGGGCCGCGAGCAGGGCGAGGCTGACCGCGAGAGAGGCGCTGCTCGGCATGACCGGGAGAGTCGGGCGGAGAAACTACTCCGCCGCGGCCGAGCGGTCAAACCGCGCCCCGGTCCGGCGGCTACTGGTAGGTCACGACGAGCTGCGGCCGGTTCGCCGCGGTGCCGTTGTCGCCCGAGTACCAGCCCAGGTAGTCGTTGCCGTTGTCGTCGTTGTCGTCGCTCGTGAAGCGGATGCGGACCTGGGTCTTGCCGGCCTTGTTGACGGCCGCGAGCCCCGCGGCGTTGAGCGTGCACTCCGACCAGTCGCCGTTGGCCGGGGCGTTGGACAGCGTGCAGACGGCGGTCGCGGTCGCCGCCGCCTGGAAGTCGGCGTTCTCCAGCGCCGCGTTGCCGTTGAAGCCTCCGGTGCGGACGTCGGCGGTGAGGCTGCCGTGCGTGGTGAAGGGATTCGTGCCGGTGAGCGATCCCCGGCGCACCCGCAGGGTCGCGGCCTGCATCGCGGCGCCGTCCGGGATCGGCGCGGTGTCGAACGAGAGGATGCTGCGGTACTGCCGGTCCTGCTGGTTGTCGCCGGCGCGCAGCGCGCTGGTGCCGCTGTCGTTGCTCTTGTTCGAGCCGCCGACGTTGGTGTTCTCGCCCGACTCGAGGACGTAGCCGTCGTCGGCCGCCGCCGAGGTGAAGGTGCTGGTGGTGGGCGGCGGCGGGCCGCAGTCCGGGTCGGCCGCGTCGGTCAGCCCGTCGCAGTCGTTGTCGAGGCCGTCGGCGCAGCTCGTCTCCGGGGTCTCGGTCGGGGAGCAGCCGGGGCCGCACAGGTCGAAGGCGCCGATGCGGGTCTTCCAGTCGTACTGGCCGCTGTCGGTCAGGTACTCCTGGGTGAGCCAGAAGGTGCAGTCGTCCACCGGATCGACGCTCAGCGCCGCGTAGTCCCCCCAGCGGTTGCTCGAGTTTTGCTGGACGCCCGAGCCCGAGACCAGCTCGATCTCGCCGCCCGGCAGGGTGCCGAGCGGATCGGCCGCCGCCCGGCTGACGTAGCGGACCGAGGCGTGCTTCGACGACGAGGCCACGTTGTAGCCCAGGGCGATGTGCCCGAAGCCGTCCATGGCGATGCTGCCGTTCCAGCGGTGGAGGCCGTCGGCCGGCGCGTGGGTGCCGGTCTGGTGCAGCGTCCAGCCGCCGCCGCCGCTGCGGCGCAGCTCGGCCCAGCGGATACCGGCGAGGTCGGCGCCATTGACGTCGACGGTGTGGTTAGTCACCAGCGCCTCGTGGCCGCCGAAGCTCCGGTACTGCAGCCGGTACATCGTGTAGTCGGCCAGCGCGTCGAGCGCCTCGCCGGGCGCGGGCTCCGGCACGGTGGCGATCTGGCGGTCGAACTCGGGGGAGGCGACGTGCGGCCGGGCGGTGAAGGTGGAGCTCGCCGGGCTCGTCCAGTTGACCGCGAAGTCGTAGAGGCGGTAGCCGTCCGGATTGGCGCCGGTGCCGTTGACCTCGTCGTCCCAGGCCATGAGGAAGGGGTTGGGCGTCCCGCCGGGGGGCGGCGTCCCGCCCTCCCAGTGCGCCGGCTGCAGGCCGAACGGGCACTCGGGCACCGGGGGGTTGAACGGGCCGCAGGGGTAGGGGTGGAACGTGACCATCTGGGCCGAGGCGCCGGTCAACATCCGCGCGCGCTCGAACGCCACCACCGTCACGCCGTAGAAGTAGCCCAGGTCGTCGAACTCGTTGACGCTCATGTAGTAGCCGTCGGGCCAGACGCCGATCTTGGGGTAGTCGTTGAGGTAGGCGGAGGTCATCGCGAAGTCGTAGCGATGGTAGGAGCCGGTGGGGTTGCCGGTGGTCGAGACGGCGATGCACTGGTGCCCCGACCAGCTCGAGTCGATCGCGAGCTGGCTGATCAGCCAGCGGTCGGCGGCGTCGTCGTAGAGCACGATCGGGTCGCCGTCGTTCTGGCTCTCGCAGAGCCCGCCGAAGCCGGACCACAGGGTCTTGAGCGCCACCGGCCCGTAGATCCGCGCGCCGGTGCTCTTGAGGTGCACCGAGAGCAGCAGGTTCACCGCCTGCACGTAGTGCGTCGGCCCGACGTCCCCCACCGGATCGGCGGGCGCGAAGCGCATAGCGAGGAGCGCGAAGTTGTCGTCGGCGGACATGCCTTCGAGGTTGCGGATCGGCGCCGGGGTGCTTTGCGTCGAGGGGCCGAAGGCCTGGGACGGGCCCAGGAGGGGATCTCCTCCCGGGGCCGGCGGGCGGGCCGGGCGGTCGTACCGCTTGTTGGGGATCTCCCGGGGCGGCCCCGGCTTCGTGACGATCACCGGCGGGATGTCGCGCAGCGGCGGCGAGACGTCCTGGCGCACCTGGATGCCGACCTCCGGCGGGGCCTGGGCGGCGGCGGGGACGGGGACTGCCGCGAGCGGCAGGGCTGCCATCAGCGCGAGGTTTAGGGGTCGCATAAAAAGAAGAGTGCACGAAGAAGAGCGCAGCGAGTCGCAGGATCCTGGCGCTGCGCCTGGCGGGAGGGAGATCGCGTGTTCCGAGTCGAGGGGCTGGTCGGCGTCGACACTGTCCCAGAGCGCCTGGATGTAGTCGAGCTTTCTCGTCGGGCGTCAACTCGTCGAGGGAGATCGCTCGCGGCGCCGCGAGCTCCTCCCGGAGCGTCCGGGTCGAATAGGTAGGCGCAAGAAACTGCTCCCGGGGCGTCCGGGCGGAGCTCCAAGCCCGCGGGAACTCCGCCCGGACGGTCCGGGAAGAGTTCCCAGCCTTCCGGAACTCTGCCCGGCCGGACCGGGAAGAGTTCCCAGCCCTCAGGAACAGTGCCCGGACGGACCGGGAAGAGTTCTCAGCCGTCGGGAACTGTGCCCCGACGGATCGGAACTGCTCCCGGAGCGTCCGGGAAGAGTTCCTAGCCGTTTGGAACTGTTCCCGAAGCGTCCGGGCAGAGTTCCAAGCCGTTGGGAACTGTTCCCGGAGCGGCCGGGCAGAGTTCCTAGGCGTTGGGAACTGTTCCCGGACCGTCCGGGCATTGTTCCTAGCCGACGGGAACTGTTCCCGAACCGTCCGGGCAGAGTTCCGAGCCGTGGGGAACTCTTCCCGGAGCGGCCGGGCGCTGTTCCGGGGCCCCGGGGGAACCTCCCGGAGGCTCCGGGAGGTCGCCCCCGCCGCGGGGGAAGGCTCCCCGGCCGGCTCCGCCTTTACCCGGCGAGCTCCCCCACTCCCCCTTCCAGCCGCCGCACCAGCTCCGGCAGCGCCGCCTCGTCCACCGAGCAGTGGGCGATGCGGAGGTAGCGGGGCTCCAGGGAGATGACGCCGGTGTCCCAGTGGTCGAGGAGGTGGCGGCGGACGGCGTGGACGTCGGCTTTCAGCCTCTCCGGCAGCTCGACGAGGGCGAAGCAGCCGGAGTTGAAGGGCAGGGCGCGGAGGAGGGCCGGGTCGGCGGCGGCGAGGGCGCCGCGCAGCGCCCGGTAGCGGCCGGCGAGGAGCGCCCGCACCTCCTCGATCTCGCCCTCGATCCCGTCGCGCCGCAGCCCCGCGAGGAGCACCTCCTGCGGCGCCGCGGCGGGCGACCCCATCGTCGCCGCCACCAGGGTCGCGAGCATCCCTTCGAGCGCCCGCGCCCCCTCCCCTCCCGGCTCAAGCGCGAAGGTAAGGAACCCCACCCGCCCGCCGAAGAAGGAGAGCTCCTTCGTCGCCCCGTCCACCTTGACCGCGACGAGGTTCGGGTGGGCGTCCGCGAGGTCCCAGAACGGCGACTCGGCGGGGATCCCCGGCTCGAACACCAGCCCGGCGTAGGCGTCGTCGCAGACCACGACGAGCGGCCGGCGCCCGGCCTCGGCCACGAGCGAGTCGAGCATCGCCCGCCGCTCGGCCGGCGCCGGCGAGTAGCCGCCCGGGTTGGACGGCAGGTTGAGGATCGCCACCGCCGGCTCTCCCGGCGGCGCGCCGGCCAGCGCCTCGGCGCAGGCGAGCGGGTTGAAACACCCGCCGCGGTAGGCCGGCGCGCTCACCAGCCGCGCCCCGTTCCGCGTCTCGAAGCACTGCCGGTAGTTCCCCCCGAAGGGCTGCGGC
>DASUNQ010000226.1:0-4048 GCA_036277075.1 Thermoanaerobaculia bacterium | reverse complement strand
CGGAGCGCTTCATCCCCGCCGCCGGCGGCGGGCGCCTGTACCGCAGCGGCGACCTCGGGCGGCAGCGCCCGGAGGGCGGCCTCGAGTTCGTCGGCCGCGTCGACTTCCAGGTCAAGGTGCGCGGCTTCCGCATCGAGCTCGGGGAGATCGAGGCGGTGCTCGGCGAGCACCCGGCGGTGCGCAGCGCCGTCGTCGCGGCGCGGCAGGAGGAAGAGGCGCCCGCCGCGTCGGCCGCGAGCGAGAAGCGCCTCGTCGCCTACGTCGTGCCGCGAGGAAGCGCCGAGGGGCTGGTCACGGCCCTCCGCGCGCACCTCGCGGAGCGGCTGCCGGACTACATGGTCCCCTCGGCCTTCGTCTTCCTCGGCGCCCTGCCGATGGCCCCGACCGGCAAGGTCGACCGCCGGGCCTTGCCCGCTCCCGACCGCGCGCGGCCCGCGCTCGAGACCGCTTACGCGGCGCCAGCCGGCGCGGACGAGGAGGCGCTGGCGCGCATCTGGGAGGAGCTGCTGGGCCGCGAGCGGATCGGCGCCCACGACAACCTCTTCGCCTTGGGCGGCCACTCGCTGCTGGTGGCGCAGATCGTGAGCCGCGTGCGCCAGGAGCTGGGCGTGGAGCTGCCGATCCCGGAGATCTTCGAGCACCCGACGATCGCGGCGCTCGCTCCACGCCTGGCCGCGGCGCGGGCGGGGGACATGGCGGGTGCGGGCGACCCGGCTTTGCCGCCGGTCGAGCGGGCGCCCCGGGACCGGCCACTGCCGCTCTCCTTCACCCAGGAGCGGGTCTGGTTCCTCGACCAGCTCTCCCCCGGCGCCATCGCCTACAACTTCCAGTTCACCCTCCGCTTCCGCGGCCCGCTCGACGCCGGCGCGCTCGCCCGCACCCTGACCGAGGTCGTCCGCCGCCACGAGGTGCTGCGCACCACCTTCCCGGCGCGGGACGGCCGCGGCGTGCAGGTGGTCCACCCGCCCTTCGCGGTCGAGCTGCCGCTCGTCGACCTGGGCGGCCTGCCACCCGCCGAGCGCGAGGCGCGCGCCGAGCGGCTGGTGTGGGAGGAGGTGCGGCGCGGCTTCGACGTCGCCGTGCTGCCGCTGCTGCGTTGGACCCTCATGCGGCTCGCTCCCGGCGATCACCTCCTGCTTCAGGTCGAGCACCACTTCGTCCACGACGGCTGGTCGCTCGCCCTCTTCCTGCGCGAGGTCCAGGAGATCTACCGCGCCTTCGCCGCCGGGCTCCCCTCGCCGCTCCCGGAGCCGCCGATCCAGTACGCCGACTTCGCCGTCTGGCAGCGCCGCTTCCTCTCGGGACCGGTCCTGGCGCAGCAGCTCGCCTACTGGAAGGAGCGGCTGGGCGACGACCCGCCGGTCCTCCAGATGCCGGCCGACCACCCGCGCCCCAAGGCCCACTCGTTCCGCGGCGACGCGCTGCGGGTGGACCTGCCGCACGATCTCTACGAGGCGGTGCGCGCCTTCGGCCGGCGCGAGGGCTCGACGCTCTTCGTCACCATGCTCGCGGCCTTCGACGCGCTCCTCTACCGCACGACCGGGCAGGACGACTTCCTGCTCGGCAGCGGCGTCGCCAACCGCCGGCTGCGCGAGACCGAGCTGATGATCGGCATGGTGGTCAACACCGTCGTGCTGCGGACGCCCCTCGGCGCGGAAGCTTCCGCGCCGGGCTCCGATCATCGCGGCGGTCTGCCCTTCCGCGACCTCCTGACGCGCGTCCGGCGCACGATGCTCGAGGCGCACCAGCACCAGGACCTGCCGTTCGAGAAGCTGGTGCAGGAGCTGCAGCCCGACCGCGACCTGTCGCGCAATCCGCTCTTCCAGGTCCTCTTCAGCTTCCACGACGCACCGGTGCCCGACCTCGACTTCGGCGGCGGTCTCGCCGCCGAGATCTTCGAGCGGCACAACGGGTCGGCCAAGTCGGACCTCAACGTCGTCGTCAAGCCGCGCGCCGAGCAGCGCGTCGGCCGGCGTCCGACCGGGGCCGACGAGCTGACGATGGTCTGGGAGTTCTCGACCGACCTCTACGAGCGGGCGACCATCGAGCGCATGTGGGGCCACTACCAGAACCTGCTGCGCGGCGTCGTCGAGGACGCCGGCCGCACCCTCGCCGAGCTGCCGCTCCTGTCGGCGGCCGAGCGGCTCCAGCTCGCGGCCTGGAACGAGACCGCGGCGCCGGCTCCGGCCGAGCCGCGGGTGCACCGGCTGGTCGCAGAGCAGGCGGCGCGGGCGCCCGAGGCCCTGGCGCTGGCGATGGGCGGCCGGCGTTGGACCTACGGCGAGCTGAACGCCGCGGCGAACCGCCTGGCGCGCAAGCTGCGGCAACTCGGCGTCGGCCCGGAGGTGCCGGTCGGCGTGCTCCTCGAGCGCTCGCCGGAGCTGGTCGTGGCCGAGCTGGCGGCGCTCAAGGCCGGCGGCGCCTACCTGCCGCTCGACCCGGCCTATCCGCCCGAGCGGCTCGCCTTCATGCTGTCCGATGCCGGGGTCGCGGCCCTGGTGACCGACCGGGCGCTGGCGGGGCGGGCGGCCGGCGCCGCCGTGCCGGTCCTGGTGCTCGAGGAGCTGGAGGCGGAGCTCGCGGCCTTGCCGGGCGGCGACCTGCCGGACGCGGCGGAGCCCGGCGACGCGGCGGGGCGGCTCGCCTACGTGATCTACACCTCCGGCTCGACCGGCCGGCCGAAGGGCGTCGAGGTCGCGCACGGCGGCCTCGCCAACCTCGTCGCCTGGCACCGGCAGGTCTACGGCGTCGCGGCCGGCGACCGCGCCACGCTCCTCGCCGGCCCGGCGTTCGACGCCTCGGTCTGGGAGGTCTGGCCCTATCTCGCCGCCGGCGCCAGCCTGCACGTGCCGGACGCCGAGACCCGCGCCGATCCCGAGCGGCTCCTGAACTGGCTGGCAGCCGAGCGCGTCACGCTCGCGTTCCTGCCGACGCCGCTCGCCGAGGCGGTCATGGAGCTGCCGGCGCCGGCGGGACTGGCCCTCAGCGCGCTGCTCACCGGCGGCGACCGGCTGCGGCGCGCGCCGGCCGCGGGGCTCCCCTACCGGCTGGTCAACCACTACGGACCGACGGAGAGCACCGTCGTCGCCACGGCCGGCGACGTCCCGCCGGCGCCGCCGGACGGCCGAGCGGCCGCGCCCACGATCGGCCTCGCCATCGCCAACACCCGCCTGCACGTCCTCGACCGCGACGGCAACCCGGTGCCGGTCGGGGTCCCCGGCGAGCTCTTCGTCGGCGGCGCCGGCCTGGCGCGCGGCTATCGCGGCCGCCCGGACCTGACCGCCGAGCGCTTCGTGCCGGACGCCTGGAGCGGCGAGCCGGGGGCACGGCTCTACGCGACGGGCGACCTCGTCCGCCGGCGCCGCGACGGCGAGCTGGAGTTCCTGGGGCGGACCGACCACCAGGTGAAGGTGCGCGGCTTCCGCATCGAGCTCGGGGAGATCGAAGCGGTGCTCGCCGCGCACCCGGCGGTGCGGCAAGCCGTCGTCGTGGCGCGGGAAGAAAAGGACTCGGGTGAGAAAAGGCTCGTCGGCTACGTGGTGCCGCAGAACGGCGAGACCGTCGACGGCGACGCCTTGCGCGCCCACCTCGCCGCCAAGCTCCCCGACTACATGGTCCCCGCCGCGTTCGTCCTCCTGCCCGGCCTCCCGCTGACCCCGAACGGGAAGGTGGACGTCCGCGCGCTGCCCGAGCCGGAGCCGTCGGCCGAGGGCGAGGAGGGCCACGTCGCGCCGCGCACGCCGATGGAGGAGCTGCTGGCCGGCGTCTGGGCGCGCGTCGTCGGCGTGCCGCGGGTCGGCGCCCACGACCACTTCTTCCGTCTCGGCGGCCACTCGCTGCTGGCCACCCAGGCGCTGTCGCGGGTGCGCGACGCCACCGGCGCCGAGGTGCCGCTGGCGACGCTGTTCGAGGAGCCGGTCCTCGCCGGCTTCGCGCGCGCGGTCGAGGCGCGCCTGCGCGGCGGCGCCCGGGCCGACGACGGCATCCCGCGCCGGCCGGCGGGCGTCGCGGTGCCGCTCTCCTTCGCCCAGGAGCGGCTCTGGTTCCT
>DASUNQ010000225.1:0-7896 GCA_036277075.1 Thermoanaerobaculia bacterium | reverse complement strand
CCCGGTCCCGTGCTCGGCCTTCAGCGAGCCGTCGTACTTGTCGACGATCAGCTCGACCAGGCCGCTCATGAAGGCCTCGTAGCGCTCGAGGTCCTCCCGCTTGGCGAAGTCGGGCGTCAGCATGAAGTGGAGGTTCCCGGCGGAGGCGTGGCCGGCGACGCCCGGCAGGAAGCCGTGCTCGCCGAGCAGCGCCTGCAGGTCCCGGGCGCCCTCGGCGATCCGCTCCGGCGGCACGCAGACGTCCTCGACGATCAGAGAGGTGCCGGGCAGCCGCAGCTTGCCGATCAACCCGTGCAGCCCCTCGCGCACCCGCCAGGCAAGCTCGATCTCCTCCGCCTCGCGGGTGAACTCGATTGGCCGGATCGTCTCGTGGGAGGCGAGGATCTCCATCGCGCCGGCGACGTAACGGTCCAGCTCCGCCTCGTCGGCGCCGCCGAACTCGACCAGCAGCACCGCCGACTCCGGCGGCAGCTCCTTCCACTCCTGCGGCGCCCCGACCATGTTCCAGGCGGCGGTGATCAGGGCCGGCGCGACCATCAGCTCGACCGCGGTGGCGCCGGACTCGACCAGGTCGCGGACCGGGGCGATCGCCGCGTCGATGCCCGGGAAGTGGACCCAGGCCGTGGTCGTCACCGCCGGCAGCGGCACGGTCTCGAGGACGGCCTCGGCGACGAAGCCGAGCGTGCCCTCAGAGCCGACCAGGAGGCGGCGGAAGATCTCCACCGGCTCCTCGGCGTCGAGGAAGGCGCAGAGCCGGTACCCGGTCGTGTTCTTGATCGCGAACTTGTGGCGGATCCGGGCGCTCAGCTCCTCGTCGGCGCGGATCTCGTCGCGGATCGCGGCGAGGCCGGCGGCCAGCTCGGGCTCGGCCGCGGCGAACTCCTCCGCGGCGCCGGGCGCGGCAGTGTCGATCTTCGTCCCCGAGGGCAGGACGAAGGTGAGCGAGCGCACGGTCGAGTAGGAGTCCTTGGTCACCCCGCAGCGCATCCCGCCCGAGTTGTTGGCGACGACGCCGCCGACGGTGGCGATGTCGGTGCTGGCCGGATCGGGGCCGAGCTTGCGCCCGTGCGGGGCGAGGACACGGTTGGCGTGGCCGAGGACGGTGCCGGGCTTGACCCGGGCCAGGGCACCGTCCTCCTCGACCGCGACGCCGCGGAAGTGACGGCGGACGTCGAGAAGGATGCCGTCGCTCTGCCCCTGCCCATTGAGGCTGGTGCCGCCGGCGCGGAAGGTGACCGGGATCCCTTTCTCGCGCCCGTAGGCGAGGGCCTTGGCGACGTCGCCGGCGTCGTGCGCCATCACCACGGCGCGCGGGAAGAGCCGGTAGGGGCTGGCGTCGGAGGCGTAGCGGACGATGTCGCCGGGGCGGGCGAGCACGCGGTCGGGCCCGAGCAGCCCCTCCAGCTCGCCTCGCAGCGGCTGGGCGACGCCGGCGGCGATCTCGTCGGGGGCGCGGTCGGGCGCCGGCTCCGTCGCCGGCGGAGCGAGGGATTCGGTGTCGCGCCGGAGCAGTGCCATCGGCCTCTCCTAGAAGAGTGACATTCCGGGCGCGACCGGCACTTCGACCAGCTCCGGCGCGGAGGAGGCGAGCGCCGTGGAGAGCGCGCCGGCGACCGCATCGCGGTCCGCCGCCCGGTCCGCCTTGACGCCGTAGCCTTCGGCGACCGCGGCGACGTCGAGCTTCGGCAGGTCGAGGCCGGGCGCCCCGCTCACCTGCTCGACTTCGGCGAACCACTTGAGGATCGCGTACTCCTGGTTCTGCACGACGAGGAAGGTGACCGGGGTCTTGTAGGCGACGGCGCTCCAGAAGGCGGTGATCGCGTACTGGGCCGAGCCCTCGCCGAGCACGCAGACGACGGGCCGGTCGGGCTGGGCGAGCTGGACCCCGACCGAGGCGGCGAGGCCGAAGCCGAGGCCGCCGCCGGAGCTGAAGTAGTAGCTGCCCGGCCGCGAGATTCGCAGCTGGTTGCGCAGCGCCAGCGTGCTCGAGGGCGACTCGAGGACGACGATCGCGTCGTCGGGCAGGACCTCCGCCAGTGCGGTGTGGACGGTGGAGACGTTGAGCGGGTCGCTCGGCGGGATTTCCTGCGGCGGCTGGTTCGGCTCCGGCCCCGGGCGCGAGGACTCGGGCACCGTCTCGAGGAGCGCCTCGAGGGTGAGCTTGACGTCGGCGACGATCGCGTCGCCCATCGGCGCCCGCACCGCCTCGTCGGGATCGCTGGTGATCGCAATCAGCTTCGCCCCCTCCGGCAGCAGCGGCCCGGGGATGTGGGGGTAGTAGGGGAAGACCGAGCTGCCGACGACGAGGATCAGGTCGTGCTCCTCGAGCGTCTGGGCGACCGGCCCGATCGCCGGCGGCAGCACGCCGCGGAAGTTGGGGTGGTTCTCGGGGAAGCCGAGGCGGATGCCGCCGGTGGCCGGCGATGCCCAGACCGGCAGCCGCTGGCGCTCGGCCAGGGCGACGCCGAGGTCCCAGCCGCCCGAGGCGTCGATGTCGGGGCCGGCGACGAGCACTGGGTTCTCCGCGGCGTCGAGGCGCTCGGCCAGTGCTCGCACCGCCTCGGGGTCGGCGACCGCGCGCCCGGTCACCGCCCGCTCGATCGCCGCCTTCGCGTCCCCCTCGTCGACCTCGGCGTACCAGTCGTCCATCGGGATCGAGACGAAGACCGGGCCGCGCGGCGCCAGCGACGCGAGGTGGGCGCCGTGGCCGAGGGCGAGCGGCACGTCCTCCGCCCGCGGCGGCTCGAAGGACCACTTGACCAGCGGGTGCGGCATCCGGGTGGCGTCGCGGTTGGTCAGGTTGGCCTGCAGGGTGATCTGGGCCCGCGCCTGCTGTCCGGCGGTGATCAAGAGCGGCGAGTGGTTCGCCTGGGCATTGAAGATCGCCCCCATCGCGTTGCCGACCCCGGGCGCGGTGTGGAGGTTGGCCACGGTCGGCCGGCCCGAGGCCTGGGCGAAGCCGTCGGCCATCCCGACCACCACCGCCTCCTGCAGCCCGAGCACGTAGCGGAAGTCCGAGGGGAACTCGGCCAGCATCGGAAGCTCGGTCGAGCCCGGATTGCCGAACATCGTCGTCATCCCGTGGGCACGGAAAAGGTCGTACGTGGCGTCCCTGACCGTCGGCATCGCCCGCAACCCTATCCGGCCGCAACAAAGCAGGCTGACCAATTGGGTGCGGCCCTCAAGACGACCCGCACCGCCGGCCGATACGGGAAGTTGTGAGTCCGCAGTCCCGTCACCGGTGGTTCCGGCGAGCGACCATGACGCTCGCCGGAGCCGCGCTGCTCTGCACGGCAGGCCCCGCCCCCGCGGAGCCGCCGCCGGCAAGCACCCGCCTCGTCTACGCGCCCGGCGAGCTCGTCCCGATCCCGGCCTCGATCCCGCACGAAGAAGGCGACATGGTCGACCGGCGGATCGTCTCCAACCTGCGCTGGATCGCCCAGCGGTTCCCGATCTACGTCACCGACGGCTACTCGGGGCCACTGCCAAACGGCGAGCACGTCGGCTGCCACGGCTGCCACGTGAGGCGCTCGGACCACTACAACGGCCTCGCCGTCGACATCGTCGCGCTCGACAGCGACTCCAGCTGCATAGGCCGCTGGGCTGGGATCACCCGCCTCGCGCTCTGGGCCGAGCCGCGCCCGGGCCTGCCGGTGCTGCCGTTCCGGTGGGTCGGGTACGACGGCGACTCCGGCCACGGCTGCGGCCACCACCTCCACCTCTCCTGGAACCACGCGCCGGCGGCGCACTCCGAGCTGGCCGAATGGGTCGAAGTCTTCCCGGTCGGCTCGATCGCGCCCGGGCAGCCCTCGAAACGACAGGCCCCGCATCCCCCTGTCCCCCCAGCGCCCCCCGGTGGCTTCTCCCAATCGCCGACCGGCGGCATCAGCACTTACGGCGCCGGCGACTGAACCGCGCCCCGGCCGGCGGCCGCGGGCCGGTCCATAGGATGCCGGGACGATGCGCCGGCCGACCGCGATCGCCCTGCTCGCCCTCGCGGCGGCCCTTGCCGCAGGAGGGTGCGGCAAGGAGGACTCCTCGACCCCGGTCGCCTGCCTGGAAGGAAGCGATGCCTATCTGCAGGCCCTTGCCGCCGCCCCCGGCGCGGTCAGGCTCGGCGGCGAGACGCCGATCAGCGAGTGCCTGCCCGAGCGCCAGGAAGGCGGCGAGCTGGCGACGGTCGGCGAAGGGATGGTCGAGGCGGCGACCATGCTCAACGCCGAAGCCCGCGCCGAGCCCGGCGGCGAGGCGAGCGTCCAGCTCGGCTACCTGATCGGCGCAGTCATCCTCGCCACCGAGGAGACCGAAGGGATCCACGCCGACCTGCTCCGCCGGCTGAGGGTCGCCGCCCGCTACGCCCCCGGACGCAAGCCGCTTCCTCCGGCCTTCCTCGCCGCCTACGGCCGGGGCTTCGAGGCCGGCCGCGAGCACGGCTAGCGCGCTGCGTCGTTTTTCGCCCCTATAGGGGGTAAAAGTGCCGCAGCGCTACTTGACGATCACCAGGCGGCCGTCCGCGAGCCGGTAGACGGTGCCGACCGGCTCGCCGCGGCCTTTCGCCCGCTGCGGGTTCGAGGGCGCCTGCACGACGCGGGCCCGCGGCGGGGTCTCGGCGCGGCGCTCGACCCGGCCGCTGTCGGGATCGACGCTGAGGCTGAGGCCGGCGATCAGGAAGGCGACGGCGAGGACGATGCCGATGTCGAAGAGGTTGACCAGGCCGTCGAGCGGATCGCCGGCGTCGTCCTCGATCCGGCTGTGACGGCCGAGCCCGATCCGGCTCATCCGGCGCCACCCCCCGCCCGCTCGAGCGCCGCCAGGTCCTCGGTGTACATCCGGGTGCGGCCGAGGGTGAGGGCGAAGGCGACGGTCCCGACCAGGAGCCCGACCACGGTCGCGGCGAAGGCGTCGCGGAGCTCGTCGGCGAGCAGGGCGACGTCGCCGGCGCCGAGCGCCTCGAGGCCGGGCGCCAGCGGGATCAGCGTCCCCATCAGGCCGATCGCCGGGCCGGCCCGGACGAGGATCCGGGTGCGGTCGAGGCGGCGCTGGACCGCGAGCTCGTAGGCGGCGAGCGCGTGCTCGGTGTCGCCGGCGCGGCCGTTGGAGAGGCCCGCGGCGATCGAGAGGACGGCCGACTCGGCGAACCCGCTCGGCGCCTGGTAGGCGTAGATGGCCGCCTGCCCCGGTTCGGACACCGCGGCCGCGACCAGGCGGGGAAGGTCCGAGGCGGGGGCGCGGCGATGTCGCCTCCACGCCTCCGCCAGGTAGCGGCCGAGCTCGAAGGCGCAGAGGACGAGGACGAGGATCGCCGCGATCAGCACCGGGACCCGCAGCCAGCTCGCGAACTGGGCGAGCGCGTCGCCGAGTCCGCTGCCGAGCGCCGCCGCCAGCATCAGCCGACCCCGATCCCGGCTCGCTCCCGCCGCGAGCCGACCGCGGCTGCGGCGCCGAGGCCGCCGAGTAAGGCGATCAGCAGCGCCGCGTCGGCCTCGCCGCCACCGTCCGCCGAGAAGAGCCCTGGCGCCGCCGGGTTCCGCGGGCTCTCACCGCCGACGAGGACGCCTTCGACGATCTCGCCGCCGTGCTCGGTGCCGCGGCCGGCCCTCGCCTTGGGGCCGCTGTCCGGCCCCTGCCCTTGCTCGAGGCCCGGCTGCGGCGACGCTGCCTCGGGAGGCATGGGCGCCGCCTCGATCTGCCGCGAGCCGCCCGGCGTCGAGCCGCCGCTCTGCGGCTGCGGGGCGCTGTAGAGAGGAGCGCCGCGGCCACCGCCCCCGGCGATCACCCCGTCGCCACGGACCAGGCTGATGCCGCCATTGCCGCGCTCGGACCGCGACGGCGCACGACCCGCTGCGACCTCTTCGGGCGGCGGCTGGCGCCGAGGCGCCCTCGCCTGTCGCGGCACCGCCGCCAGCGGGTAGGGACGGCCGGCGAGGGCCGGTCCCGTCTGCGCGGTCATCCACAGCGCGTTGAGGTCGCTCGTCGCGGTCCAGCCGATGCTGCCGTCGGGGCGCTGCAGCGAGGCGAGGTAGGAAAGCGGATCGCCGCCGGCATCGGTCCGCCACGAGCGCGGGTCGACGCCGGCCGCCCACAGTCCCTGGATCACCCAGGCAGTCGTCGCCGAGTTGGTCGTCCCTCCCGGCGCTTCGGGGAAGCCGCCGTCCGCGGTCTGCACCTGGCTCAGGTACTCCAGCGCCCGGCGCTCGGCCGCCGTCCCGTGCAGACCGGCGGCGTTGAGCGCCTGGATCGCGCCGCCGGTGACGTCGGTGTCGGCCGCCGAGTCGGGCGTGATCGAGCCCCAGCTGCCGTCGGCGCGCTGGTGGTCGATCAGCCACTCCGCGGCCCGCCTGGCCGCCGCGTCGGTCCCTGCGGTGCCGATCGCGCTGAGCGGGAAGATCGCCCACACGGTCGAGTTGATCCAGCCCTCCCGGGAACCGGGCGGCTGCGAGAACGAGCCGTCTGGGAGCTGTCGGGAGAGGATCTCCCCGAGCGGGTCGACGGGACCGAAGGAACGGGGAGAGGTGCCGGCCGCAATCGCGACCAGAGCGACCCGGGCGAAGTCAGTCGTTTCCCGCAGGCCGGCGGTGCGGGCGGTCAGATAGGAGAGCACGTCGGTGCCGTCGGGCCGGGCCTGGTCCTGGGGGTTGATCCCGGCGGCGGCGAGCGCGTAGGCGGCCCAGGCGCTGATCACCGGGCTCGAGGCCGAGCCCCGCACCGCGCCGAATCCGCCGTCGGCGTTCTGGGAGTCCTGGAGGAAGCGGATGCCGCGGTCGAGGGTTGCCCGCGCCGCGGCGTCCTCGGCGGCGGCGCGGGGAAGCAGGGCGGGCAGGGCGACGCAGGCGAGGACCGCGACGAGCAATGCCGTCGCGGTCCCGCCCAGCGCCGCTCTGCGCCGCCCCGCCCTCACCGCTGCCGGGGCGCCAGCTTCAGGGTCACGGTGCGCCGGCTGCTGCTCGCGGAGCCGGTGTCCGGGGTGTATGCGACCTGCACGCCGACCTGGAGCCGGCCATTGCGGCGCAGGGACGCCCGGGCGGCCGCGGTCGGGATCACCTTCAGCTTCACCACGCCGGCGGCCCGGGCGTCAGCCGATCGGGACCGCACCTTGCGCCCCGCCAGTCCCAGCTGGCCTGGGGCAGAGACGAAGGCCCTGAGCGTCGCCGTTCCGGATCTCGGATCGACGCTGACCCGGCGCAGCTCGAGCGTCGCCGCGGGCGCAGGCGTCGTCGGCGCGGGAGGGTTAACGACCGGTTTCTGAGCCGGCCGGTAGCGCTCCGGCACTCGCAGCTGGGCGTCCGCCGGCACCGGTCCGCAGCCGCCGCCCCCATCCGGTTCGACGCAGACGTCGAGCCGGTTGGAGCGGATGTGGTTGGCGTCGTCCTGGGCCTTCAGCCGGTGCCAGCCCGTGGTGTCGAAGGTCACCGCGACGCTGCCGTCGGCAGCGGAGACCTCCGCCAGGGGGTCGGCGGTGTCGACCGTCTGGAACCCGGACCCGGCCTCGGTCTGGACCGGGGCCACGGTCACCCCTTCGGCCGGCGCAACCGTCGGGACGCCGCCGGCGCTGCCGGTGAATTCGTGCACCGAGAGCGGCAGCGACTCATCCACCTCGACCGCGGCGAAGGGAGAGGGTGCGGCGGGGTTCGGCAGCGGATCGTCGGCCGCGGCGAGGCGCAGCGCCGGGCGGGCGGAGAAGGCGTCGAAGGCCCAGAGAATCTGGTCGCCGGTCTCGTGGACCGACTGACAGCCGCCGACCGGCGAAAGCGTTCCGTCGAGCAGGACGCCCCAGAAGGCGCCGGCGCCAGGATCGTCGTTTTCAGGCCCGAAGCGGGAGATGCCATAGTCCTCGAAACCGCTGAACCAGGTGCCGTCGAAGTCTTCGCCGATCAGGTCCAGGGCGTCGACGGCACC
>DASUNQ010000224.1:0-4697 GCA_036277075.1 Thermoanaerobaculia bacterium | reverse complement strand
TAAGTCTACGGGATTCTATCTTCTAGCTCACGGTCTTCCGGAACGCCCGCGCGCTGCCGAGCACCAGGACGGTGGCGATGGCGAGGAGGGCGGCGACGTGCTGCCAGAGGTCGAGGAAGCCGGCGCCGCGGATGACGATGCCGCGGGAGATGGCGATGAAATGGGTGGCCGGCAGGACCTGCGCCACCCACTGCAGCGGCCCGGGGAGCGAGGAGAGCGGAAAGATGTAGCCCGAGAGCATGATCGAGGGGAGCAGGACCATCTGCGCGATCTGCGTCGCCTCCATCTGCGTCTTGGCGCGCGCCGAGATCAGCAGGCCGAGCGACAGCAGCGCGAAGAGGTAGACCGCGGCGAGCCCGAGGAGCAGCGGCACGCTGCCGTGGATCGGCACGCGGAAGACGGTGGACATCAGCACCAGCACCACCAGGAGCTGAAGGAAGGAGAGGGCGAGGTACGGCAGGAGCTTCCCGAACACCACAGCGATCGGCGAGGCCGGCGTCACCATGAGCTGCTCGAGGGTGCCGCGCTCGCGCTCGCGGACGATGGCGTAGGCCGAGAGCAGCGTCCCCGAGAAGGTGAGCAGGATCGCGATCAGCCCCGGGATCAGCAGGTTGGCGCTGCGCGAGTCGGGGTTGAAGAGGAGCTGCGGCCGCGCCTCCAGCGGCAGGTCGTCGATCCCCTGCTCGCGCGCCAGCTGCTCCAGCGAGCGCGAGAGCGTCAGCCCGTTCGTCGCCGCGAGGGCCTGCGACGAGAGGCTGGAGTCGGAGCCGTCGATCAGCACCAGGACGCGCGCCGACTCGCCGTAGAGCCGCCGGCGCGCGAAGTCGGGCGGCACCTCGATCCCCACCGACGCCTCCCCCGCCACGATCGCCTCGCGCAGCGCCGCCCGCGACGGCACGTAACGCTCGACGGCGAAGAGGCCGGTGCTCGCGAAGGCGGCCAGGAGCTCGCGGCTCTCGGCGCTGCGGCTCTGGTCGAAGACCGCCGTCGGCACGTCGGTGACGTTGGTGTCGATCAGGCCGAAGAGGACGAGCTGCAGGGCCGGCAACAGGAGCGCGAAGCGCAGGGTGCCGCGGTCGCGCACCATCTGCAGGCCCTCCTTGCGCAGGACGGCGCCGAAGCCCCTCACCGCGCCGTTCCCGCCGCCGCCGGCGCCACGCCCGCCGCCCTGCCGTCGCCTTGCATCGCCGTGAGCCGCACGAAGACGTCCTCCAGGCTGGGGTCGATCGGGCGGATGCGCACGTCCGAGCGCCCGGCGGCCTCGAGGTCGCGCTCGATCCGCTCGTCCCGCACGCCGGCGTCCACCAGCAAGTGGAGGGCGTTGCCGAAGATCGTCACCTCCTGGACGTAGGGCAGCGACCGCGCCCGCCCCATGACCGCCGCGGCGCCGCGGTCGCACTCCGCCTCGACCCGCCGCGTCCCGGCCGGCGTCACCTCCGGCCGCCGCGTCAGCTCGTCCGGGCGCCCCTCGACGAGCAGGCGGGCCATGTAGAGGTAGCCGACCGTGCCGCAGCGCTCGGCCTCGTCCATGTAGTGGGTGGTGACGAGGAGGGTCACGCCCTCGGCGGCGAGCTCGAAGAGGAGGTTCCAGAGCTCGCGCCGCGCCACCGGGTCGATGCCGGCGGTCGGTTCGTCGAGGAACAGGACGCGCGGCCGGTGCATCACCGCGGCGGCGAGCGACAGGCGCTGCTTCCAGCCCCCGGAGAGCTGACCGGCCAGGCGGTCGAGGTAGGGACCGATCCCGGTCAGCTCGATCGCCCACCGCCGCCGCTCGCGCGCCGTCTCGCCGGCCAGGCCGTAGACCGCGGAGAAGAAGTCCAGGTTCTCGGCGACCGAGAGGTCCTCGTAGAGCGAGAAGCGCTGCGGCACGTAGCCGATGCGCGCCCGCACCTCCTCGCCCCGAGTCGCGACGTCGAGGCCGTCCACCGACGCCCGGCCGGCGGTCGGGGCGAGGAGGCCGCAGAGGATGCGGATGAGGGTCGACTTGCCCGAGCCGTTGGGACCGAGGAGGCCGTAGATCTCGCCGCGGTGGACGCGCAGCGAGACGCCGTCGAGGGCGCGCACCCGGC
Source organism: Thermoanaerobaculia bacterium (assembly GCA_036277075.1). GTDB lineage: Bacteria > Acidobacteriota > Thermoanaerobaculia > Multivoradales > UBA5704 > DASUNQ01. The sequence goes on along the minus strand of DASUNQ010000224.1, from coordinate 2,628 downwards.
CGAAGTCCTTGACGATCTTCTCGGCCTCGATCCCCCAGCCGCCGGCGACCTCCGGGGGCGCCGGGGCCGCCGGCGCGGGCGCGCCGGGCTCGCTCACCGCTGGTTCCCTCCCCCGTCCCCGTCCTCGAGGTGCACCAGCGCCGCCATTCCCGCTTTGAGCTCCGGCGCCGGCTCCACCTCGACCTTGACGCCGAAGACCTGCTCGGCCCGCTGCTCCAGGGTCTGCACGTTGCGCGGCGTGTACTCGGCCCGGTCGCGGATCTCGACGACGCGGCCACGGAAGCGGCGCTCCGGGAAGCTGTCGACGCTCACCGCCACGCGCTGCCCCACCCGGACGCGGCCGAGCTGCGGCTCGGGGACGTACACCCGCACCCAGAGCTGCCCGGCCTCGAGCAGCGAGGCCACCGGCCGGTTCGCCGGCACCAGGTCGCCGGGACGGAGGTCGAGGGTCTCGACGACGCCCGCCGCCGGCGCGGCGACGAGCGTCTCCTGCCGCTGCCGCTCGAGCAGCGCCAGCCGCGTCTCCTCGCGCCGCAGCGCCGCCCGCGCCGCCGCCACGTCCTCCTCGCGCCCGCCGCGCTCGGCCTCGCGCAGCGTCTCGCGGGCGGTGGCCTCGCGCACCGTCGCGGCGTCGAGCTCGCGGCGCGGCACCACGCCTTGGCGCCAGAGCGCCTGGAAGCGGCGGCGGTCGGTCTCGGCCGCCCGCCACTCGATCTCGGCGCGGCGCACCGCCTCCCCGCGCGGGCCGCGCTCGGTGCGGGCGAGGGCCGCCCGCGCCTCCTCGATCCGCGCCTGCTGCTCGGCCACCTCGAGGTCGCGCAGGTCGGCGTCGAAGCGCACCAGCGGCTGGCCCGCCGCCACCCGGTCCCCCTCCTCGACGTAGACCTCCAGCACCCGCCCGCCGACGAGCGACCCCACCTCGACGGTGCGCGCCTCCAGCGACCCGGAGAGGACGAGACCCTGCGGCCGGCGGGCGGCGCGCCAGAGCCAGAGGCCGCCGGCGGCCACGGCCAGCAGCACGACGGCGACGGCGAGCCGGCGTCTCATGGATCGGCCGCCACTGTATCCCCTCCCGGGCAGTCTTCTTGCTTGAACCGGCCGCGAGGCCGGCCGCGGATGCAACCCCCCAACAGCTCCCAGTGGCTCCTCCAGATCGTCTGGCTCTTCGTCCTCGCCATCCCGATCGCCTGCGTCGCCTGGACGGTCACCCACGAGGAGATCTTCCGCGAGCCGCGCGAGTGGTGCGAGCGGCGCACCCGGACGGCGCGCTCGCTCCTCATCCGCAAGTTCTTCTACCTCTTCACCTGCGAGTACTGCTTCAGCCACTACGTGACGATCTTCTTCCTCGCCCTCACCCGCTACCGGTTGCTGCTCGACGACTGGCGCGGCTACGTGATCGCCTTCTTCGCGGTGGTCGCGGTGGCGAACGCCTACATGAGCGCCTTCGGGCGCCTGCGGCAGGAGGTCAAGTCCGAGAAGCTGGAGGCGGAGACGAGGGAGAAGGTGCTCGAGACGCTGGAGGAGCGGCGCCCGGAACGGGCGCGGGCGCGGTAGGCCTAGGCGACCTCCTCCTCGCGCCACTCCCGCCCGCAACCGCGGCAGCTCCACCGCCGGTGGAGCACCGGCACCGGGAACCCGAGCAGCAGCCAGGCGGCGACGAAGGCCTTGAGCGACCAGCGGCGGTAGCGCAGCTCCGGCGAGTGGCAGTCCGGGCAGCGGCGGACCGTGACCGCCTCCCCCTCTTCCAGGAGGTAGATCTCCGGCAGCGCCTCTTCCCGCGCCAGCTCCGCCACCGCCGCCTCGAGGTCCTCCGGGCGGACCTGGAGCTTGACGCCGCCCACCGCGTAGGCCACCGGCCAGACGATGCGCACCGTGTGCTCGTCGGCGACGCTGGCGTCGATCCCCGCCGCCTCCAGCCGCGCCCTGCCGAGGAGCGCCTCCCAGGGGGTGCTGAAGGCCGCGATGGTGACCCGCGGCGCGAGGCCGTAGGAGATCTCCTCGCCGCTCAGGGCGCCACGCCCCCTTCGCGCAGCAGGCTGCCCAGCCACCAGAAGAGACCGGCGAAGCCGAGCAGGAGGACGAGGGCGGCGGCGGCGGCGACCACGCGCCCGAGCGGCTCGCGCAGGGCGAGGTAGGCGAGGGTCGCCGCCAGGAGCGCGAAGAGGGCGAAGAGGACGGTCGGCACTACCCTCCCCCCTCCGGCCGCTCGAGCCCCTGGACGATCTGCGTCACCTCGACCTCGGCGCGGCGGATCTTGGCGCGGCAGACCTCGAGCAGCTCGGCCGCGCGCCGCAGCTCCTCGGCGAGGCGGTCGACGTCCACCTCTTCCCCCTCGATGCGGCCGAGGATGCGCTCCAGCTCGTCGATCGCCTCGCGGAAGCTCGGCGCGGCCTCGGCGCCGGGCGTCTGCGGCTCGCTCACGGCTCCACCACGCGGCTGCGCAGCGTGCCGGCGGCGAGGCGGGTGACCAGCTCCTCGCCGGCGGCGGCCCGGCCGGCGTCGCGCAGCAGGACGCCCGCGGCGGTGCGGGTGATCGAGAAGCCGCGCGCCAGCGTCCGCTCCGGGCCGAGCTGAGCGCAGAGCCGGGCGTGGCCGTCGAGCCGCGCCGCGGCGGCGCGGACGGCGCCG
>DASUNQ010000223.1:0-2724 GCA_036277075.1 Thermoanaerobaculia bacterium | reverse complement strand
GCTCCCCGATGACTTCCTCACCGGGCAGCGCCGCCGGGTCCGTCGTCGCCTCCTCGGTCACGGGCGCGGCCTCGGGCGCTGCCGGCACCGCGAGCGGCGCCGCTTCGACCACCTTGTGAGGAGGCGGGGAGGGATGACCCTGGCCGATAGAGGCGAGCGGGCCCCGTGACGCCGCGGCCGGGGTCGGGTCGCTGGAGCTGTGGATCACCCTCTGCTCGACGCCGACCGCGCCGGCGGTGAGCACCGCGGCGGTGACCACGCCGGCCACCGCCTTGGTCCCGATCGCGCCGCCGACGGCACCGAGCCCGCCGGCCGCGCCGCCGGTGCCGAGCGCCGCGCCGACGCTGCCTATCGCGCCGGCACCAGCCGTCGCGCCGGCGCCGGCGGTGGCACCCGCCCCCGCGGTGGTTCCGGCGCCCCCCGCGCCCGCCCCACCAAGACCCAGCTTCGAGATCAGGAAGCCCTTCAGGGCCAGCAGCGGGCCGGCCGGGAAGAGGGCGGCGAGGGCCTTGTCGTTGCTGCGCACCTGGGTGCGGAACTCGGCGCACTCCTCGCAGTCGCGGACGTGGCGGCGCACCGGGCCGGAGACCTTGGCCAGCCCCTCGGCCGCCTCGGCCAGCTCGAGCCGCACCTCGCCGCAGGTCAGCAGGCGCGCCTGGCTCGCCTCGGCGAGCGAGATCCGTGCCCGGACCAGCAGCGACTTGACCGAGGGGACGCTGGTCTCCATCGCCTGGGCGATCTCCTCGTAGGACATCGCGTCCATCTCACGCAGGAGCAGGGCGGAGCGTTGTGTCTCCGGAAGCTTGCTGACGTCGGTGAGGAGCTGGCGGAACTCCTCGCGGTTGTGGACCTTCTCCGCGGTCGAGGAGGCCTCGACGGCCGGCACCATGTCCATCGACTCCTGGGCGTCGGCGGTCGGCTTGCGCAGGTGGTTGAGGCAGCGGTTGCGGGCGATCCGGTAGAGCCACGGGCGCAGGTTGATCTCGCGCTCGTCGGCGAGCATCGCCCGGTAGGCGTTGACGAAGACCTCCTGGAGGACGTCTTCGGCGTCCTCGGTCGAGCCCAGCATCTGCCGGCAGAAGCCGAGCAGGCGGCCCTGGTAGCGGTCGACGATCGTTTCGAAGGCGCCGGCGTTGCCGCTGCGGGCCATCGCGATCAGTCGCTGGTCGCCCTGAACCTTGAGCAGCGGAGAGCGCCGGGCGAGAAGTCCGCGTCGACTGGCGTGTGTAAGTGCGGATGCCTCCAAGTCTCTCTCCAGGGAAGGCGTTGTCTCTGGGTGATCTAGAGACACCGTAGCAACGGCTTAGTTGCGGTCCGGCAAAGATTTATGCCTGCTTTAGGCCAATCCGGAGGGACTAGAATCGCCCGGCCCGGGTGGCGGAATGGCAAACGCGGTGCCCTTAAAAGGTGCTGCCCGAGAGGTGGGCTTGCGGGTTCGAATCCCGCCCCGGGCATATAGGCTCAGCGGCCGATGGAGCACGGAGGGCGGATAGTCGCGAAAGCGCTCGGTTCGAGGGGCGTCACGCACCTCTTCACGCTGTCTGGGGGACACCTGTTCTCCATATACGACGGCTGCCGCGAGGAGGGGATCGCGATCGTCGACGTCCGCCACGAGCAGACCGCCGCCTTCGCCGCCGAGGGGTTCGCCAAGGCGACGCGGGAAGTCGGCGTCGCCGCCCTGACCGCGGGGCCCGGCGTCACCAACGGGCTCAGCGCGATCGCCGGGGCCCAGGCGAACTGCTCGCCGGTCTGCGTGCTCGGCGGCCGGGCGCCGGAGCTGCGCTGGGGCTCGGGCTCGCTGCAGGAGATCGACCACCTGCCCTTCGTCGCGCCCCTGGTCAAGTCGGCGGAGACCGTCAAGGACCCCGCCCAGATCGGCGCGCGCACCGCGGCGGCGCTCGACCTGGCGCTGGCCGCGCCCGACGGCCCCACCTTCGTCGACTACCCGCTCGACGTCGTCTTCACCGAGGCCGAGCCCGGGATCCCGTCGCGCCCGGACGAGGACGCCCAGCCGGCCGAGGGCGTCGAGGAGGCGTCGGCGTTGCTCGCCACCGCCGAGCGGCCGGCGATCATGGCCGGCAGCGGGCTCTACTGGGGCCACGGAGAGGGCGAGCTGCGGGCGCTTGCCGAGGCGCTCGGCATCCCGGTCTTCCTCAACGGCCTCGGGCGGGGCTGCCTGCCTGCCGACCACGAGCTGGCCTTCAGCCGCGCTCGCGGGGCGGGGCTGAAGGGGGCTGACGTCGCCCTTGTCGTCGGCGTGCCGATCGACTTCCGCCTCGGCTTCGGCGAGAGCTTCGGCGAGCAGACGAAGCTGATCCGCCTCGACGTCGCGCCCAACGCGCTCAGCGCCAACCGGGCGCCGCAGGTCGACCTGGTCGGCGACGTCGCCGCCAGCCTGGCCGCGATCCGCGAGGGCGCCGCCGCCGGGGCGCCGCGCACCGATCCCTGGCTCGCCGAGCTGCGCGGGGTGGAGGAGGAGAAGCGGGCGGGGGAGCGCGCCGAGCTCGAGGACTCCCGCTCCCCGCTGCACCCGGCCCGCGTCTACAAGGAGCTGGGCGAAGTGCTCGACCGCGACGCGATCGTTGTCGGCGACGGCGGCGACTTCGTCTCCTACGCCGGTCGCTACATCGAGACCTACGAGCCGGGCTGCTGGATGGATCCCGGCCCATACGGTTGCCTGGGCTCGGGGCCGGGCTTCGCGCTCGCCGCCAAGCTGGCCCATCC
>DASUNQ010000222.1:0-2184 GCA_036277075.1 Thermoanaerobaculia bacterium | reverse complement strand
CGCCGCCGTCGGCTCGGGGGCGGGCGGCAGGGCGGCGAGGATCGGCGCCAGCAGCTCCAGGGTGCGCGCCCGGGCGCCGCGGTTCGCCTGCACCAGGGCGCGCCCGCGCTGGCCCTGCCGCTCGGCCTCGGCCGGGTCGTCCAGCCAGCCGCGCCAGGCCTCGCCCAGCTCGGCGGCGTCCGCCACCCGCCGCCAGGCGCCGGCGCGGTCGAAGCGCTCGGCCACGTCGCGGAAGTTGTGGAGCGAAGGGCCGGCGGCGATGGGCACGCCGAAGCGGGCCGGCTCGAGCGGGTTGTGGCCGCCGGTATCGACGAGGGTGCCGCCGACGAAGGCGGCGCTCGCCAGCCGGTAGAGGCCGGCGAGCTCGCCGAGGGTGTCGAGGAGGAGGACGGAGAGCGGCGGGGCCAGAGGGGCCCGGAGAGGGGGGCTCCCTTCGAGGCGGCTGCGCCGGGCGACGCGCGCGCCCTGCCGGTCCGCCCACGCGGCGAGCGTGCGATCGACCTCGTCCCAGCGCTCGGGGTGGCGCGGCGCGAGGACGAGGAGCGCCCGCGCCCCGCCGCCGGCGCGCTCGAACGCGGCGAGCACCTTCTCTTCCTCGCCCGGCATCGTCGATCCGGCCAGCAGGACCGCGCGCCCCGCGGCCGAGTGGCGGACCTGCGCGGCCAGCTCCGGCGCGAGCCCCGGCTCCGGCGCCTCGAACTTGAGGTTCCCCGTCACCCGCACCCGCTCCTTGGCGACACCGAGGGCGATCAGCCGCCGGCGGTCCTCCGGGTCCTGCACCCCGAAGAGGTCGACGCCGGCCAGCAGGCGCCCGGCGAGCGGCGCCAGGCGGCGCATCCGGCGGTAGCTGCGGTCTCCGACCCGGCCGTTGACCACCGCCACCGGCACCCCCCGCCGCCGCGCCTCGGCGAGCACCAGCGGCCAGTAGTCCCCCTCCACCAGCACCAGGGCGCCGGGCGCGAAGCGGTCGAAGAAGCGGCGCACCGCGAAGCCGAGGTCGAAGGGGAGATAGGCGACCGCCGCGCGGCCGGCGAAGGCGTCGCGGGCGCGCGCCTGGCCGGTCGGGGTGACGGTGGTGACGACGAGCGGGAGGGCGGCGGCGAGGGCCTTGGCGAGGGTCGCCGCCACCGCCACCTCGCCGACCGAGACCGCGTGCAGCCAGAGCCCGCCGGGCTCCGCGTCGTCGCCGCCCGCCGGCGCCCGCCCCAGCCGTCCGGGCAGCGTCTCGAGGTAGTGCCGGCCGCGCCGGGCGAGGAGGAGCGGGCCCGCGGTCGCCAGCGCCAGCCCCATCGCCGTCTGATAGAGCCCCCGGGCGGCGGCTCGCTCGAGCATCGGCGGGGGCATGCGGGCGGCAGTATAATCAACCGTTCGCACGCGGCCCGGAGCCATTTAGACGGCGCAAAGGCCCCTGTCGTATACGCAGAGACCATGCTGAGGCTCGTCCACTCCACGCCCGCAACCGCCCCCGCGTGGGCGGAGCTGTCGGACCGCGAGCTGCTGCTCGCCGTGCGCGAGGGCGAGGAGGGGGCGCTCGCCGAGCTGATCGCGCGCAAGACCAAGCCCCTCCTCCAGGCCACCCAGCGCATCCTCGGCGACCTCGAGGAGGCGCGCGACGTCGTCCAGGTCACCTTCTTCAAGGTGTGGGAGAACCGGCGCAAGTTCGACGAACGGTGGAGCCCCAACACCTGGATCTACCGCATCGCGAGCAACCTGGCGATCGACCACCTGCGCTCGCGCAAGAGCCGGGAGCGCAGCCAGGAGCCGGTCCGCCACCACCTCCGCCAGGTGGCCGACGGCAGCGCCCAGCGCGACCTGGCGCGCCTCCAGGACGGCGAGGTGGCGGCGATCTTCCGCGACCTGGCGGCGGGCCTCTCCGAGAAGCAGCGCATGGTCTTCCTGCTGCGCGAGATCGAAGGGCTCTCCTCCCCCGAGGTGTCGCAGATCGTCGGCTGCCGCGAGTCCACCGTCCGCAACCACCTGTTCAACGCCCGCAAGTACCTGCGCCGCGAGCTGCGCCGCCGCTACCCCGAGTACGCCGGCGCCTTCGCCGCGGCCGAGGCGGACGCGTGAGCGCCGCGGGCTGCCCCGACTGGACGGCGCTCGCCGCGCACCGGCGCGAGCGCGACGGCGAGGAGCCGGCGGCGTGGGGCGCGGCCCTGGCGCACCTCGACGGCTGCGCCGACT
>DASUNQ010000221.1:0-3245 GCA_036277075.1 Thermoanaerobaculia bacterium | reverse complement strand
CCGGCGAGGAGCTGACGGCCGGCCTGCTGCCGCCGTTCCGCCCCGGCGACGCCTTCCGTCTCCACGGCCAGGTCGCGGCCGGCTGGTACTCGGGTCCGGGCGCCGGCGGCGCTCCGGAAGCGCTGGCGGTCACCCTCCAGGTCGTCTCCTCGAAGCCGGCGCGCGGCCGGCGGCGATACGGCGTCAACGTCCTCGGCGTCGGGCCGCAGGGGGAGCCGCTCGAGCACCTCTGGGACCGCCTCGGCGAGATCCCGTGGGGGGACGCCGTGCGCTGGGCGCAGGCGGCGCTCGACGGGCTCGGCCGTTCGCGCGCCGCACAGGGGGGCGACGGCGCCGAGGTCGCGGCCCGGCTCGACGGCATCCTCCACGGCCTCGCGCGGCGCCTGGAGAAGGGGCGGCGGGCGCGCGAGCGCAAGACCCACCACGCCCGCGAGCGGCACGCCGGCGGCGACCGGCCGACCCGCATGGCGCTCGCCGACCTGGCGCGCGCGACCCCCGAGGAAGTCCTGGTCGACACCCGCAGCGCCGCCCTGGTCGTCCTCGGCGAGCGCGGCCGGGCTCACCTCTTCAACCCCGAGGGGCGGCTCGTCACCTCGATCCGCTACGCCGCGCCGGCGATCGAACGGCGGCGCAAGAGCGGCCTCTGGCGCCCCGCCGAGCGGCGCGAGATCGAGCTGCTGCGCGCCCGCGTCGAGCAGGCGGCGCTCGAACGCGAGCCGGCGGCCGGTTAGGCCTCCTCGCCGACCGGCGTCGCGGCCGGCCTCGGCACGCCGGTGGGCGCGCGGGTAGAATCGGCCGTCCCAGTGCCGGTACTGCCAGCCCGACGTCCCGATCCAGACCGCCATCGCGCCCTCCCGGCCCGCCCGCGCCGGCTGCAAGCGGCGTTCCGCGGCGGCGTCCTGGCCGCCGCGCTGGCGGCCGGCGAGGCGCAGGTGCGGCTGGAGCCGGCCGCCGTGCCGGGCGGCGTCCAGGAGGGTGTCGGCACGGCGGTGATCGACTTCCCGCCCGAGCGCGTCTTCCGCGCCGTCGCCGATCTGGAGCACTGGGAGGAGTGGGTGCCGTTCCTCGTCGAAGCCGACGCTCGGCGGCTCGCCGACGGCGCGATCGAGAGCGCGCAGCGGCTGGAGGCGCCGGCCCTCGGGCGGCCGCTGGTCTTTACGGTCCGGGCACGGGCCGAGATCGCGGGCGAGGGCCCCTCCCGCCGCTGGACGCTCACCTGGAGCCACGTCCCCGGCTCCGGCAACATCGCCGGCCACCGCGGCTCCTGGACCCTCGCCGAGCACTCCCCCGGGCGCACCCTCGCCACCTGCCGCCTCTTCACCGACCCTGGTGGCGACACCCCCGCCTGGGCCATGAACCAGGCCACCCGCAAGATGATCGGCTGGATGTTCGACTCCCTGCCGCTGCAGACCAACCGCGGCCGGTATCTCTCCGCGCTACCCGCGCGAGCGCGTGTATTCTGCGACGCTGCACGACTGAAAGGAGAGAACGCATGAGACTGTTGTCCCGGGAGCACTGGACCGACGGGCCGGTCTGGGAGATCGCCTACTACCGCACCGCCCCGGGGCACTTCGACGAGTACCTCCGCTATCTGCGCGAGCACCTCCTGCCGCAGAACGCGGAGGCGATCGAGCAGGGGCTGGTGCTCGACCACAAGATCTTCGTCAAGGCTCCCTCCGGTCCGGACGACTGGGACATCGCCTTCGCAACGCTGTACGAGAGCTTCGCCCGGTTCGACTACAACGTCGAGGACGAGGCCAAGGCCAGGGCGATCGCCCAGAAGCATTACAAGACGACCGACCGGGACGAGCAGCGCCAGCAGGCGGCCCCACGGCTCGACTCGCGGAGGTATCTCCGCACGGAGCTGGTGCGGGAAGTCACGCTGAAGCCGATCCCGAAAAGCGAGCGGGCCTCAGGATGATTTCCCGGGCGTCCGGATCATCTGCCGGAGGGATGGGATGACTTTCCAGAGCTTCGGGATGATCTTCTTAGGAGACGGGATGATTATCCATGGCGCCGGGATTAACCACCGCTGTTGGGATGATCTTCCCAACTCTCGAGATGATTTGCCGCAACATCGGGACGATCAGCCGGAGACTCGGGATGATCTTCCGAGCGCCGGGAATGTCTTCCGGAGCGTCCGGCCTGTCTTTTGCCCTACCCGCAAGCGCAAGCTTGTCCTCAGCGGGCTGCGGCCTGAGTGAGGCGCCACTGACGACACCACCACTTGACGCGAGGGCGCCCTGCCGCTCCTGATTACGAACCGGGCTACGCCTCGTCGCCTCTCGTGTCCTGCTGCCCTGCCTGCCCTTGTCGTGAGGCGGCGGCGGGCGCCTCGGCCGCTCCCGAGCGGGGGCGCGTCGTGGCGCGGCCGAGGACATAGCCGGCGATCGCGGCCAGCAGAGTGCCGATCTGCTCGGTACCGAGAATGTTCAGCACGCCTAGGATCACGGCGGCGAAGATGATGACGACGACAGTCGTGAACTCGAGCACGAACTCCGCGCCGCGCCCGCGGAGGGTGGAGAGATCGACGTCGGTAGCCAGCTTGGCCCGCTTCCTGGCGCTGCTCCGCGCCTTTGCGAGCTCGCGGCGGTAAAGTTCGTCCGCCGCCGACTCGACCTTCGAACGCCATTCGTCCATCGCCGCCCGGTATTTGTTGCGAGCATCGCGCGCGTCGGCATCGTCGGTGCCCGAGCCAGTGCCGGCACGCAGACGGGCGACGCCAGGGGTGCCGGTTCCGAGCCAATAGTCCTCCTCCGCCTCGACACCCTCCGGCCGCTGCGGCTTCATCTCGAGCCAGGCGCTGTCGCGCACGATCTCCCGTTGATACTCGGCGTTGCGCAGCTTCTCGGTAGCGACGCCGGCGAGGCGCTTGTACTCGAAATCCTCCACGCTCTCCGAATAGACTTGGCCCAGGTAGCTCGCTTGGTCGAGCTGGTGCGACCACTTGAGGAGCAGCCAGAAGAGAAACGACAGCAAGCCGATCAACATCACCACGAGGAGGACAGCGTTCCGCTCATAGCGGATGGGCGCTGGCCGCCTGCTCGCCGCGGCAGCCTGCCCCTCCGGCGGCGCCGTCATCTGCGCAGTTGACTCGCCGACGGGCAGCGACGGTTCCTCGTCGAGGGCCTCGGTGGCCGACGCCTCGACGGGGCGCTCGGCGCTCGGCTCGGCTGCGGGACTCTCGGTGGTCGCCGCGGCGTCCTGAGGCGGCTGCCCGGCAGCGGCCACGGCAAAGAGCCCCG
>DASUNQ010000220.1:0-7454 GCA_036277075.1 Thermoanaerobaculia bacterium | reverse complement strand
TGGAAGAGGTGGAAGCCGTAGTCGGCGGGGACGATGGCGCTCACCTCCCCCTCCGCGAGCCCGAAGATGGCGGCGGCGAAGGAGGCGGGGAGGTCGCGCCGCGAGAGCTCCCCCTGGAGCCCGCCGCGCGGCGCGCTGGGGTCGCGCGACACCCGCCGGGCCACCGCCGCGAAATCCGCGCCGCCGACCACCTCCGCCCGCGCCCGCTCGGCGGCGGCGCGGTCCTCGACCAGGATCTGCCGCAGGCGCACCCGCTCGGGACGCGAGAACTCCCCCCGATGCGCCGCGTAATACCTCCCCACCTCGTGCTCCCCGACCGGCCGCGCCAGGGCCTCGCGCAGCAGCGCGTCGGCGGCGCCGCGGCGGCTGGCCGCCTGCAGCCCCCGCTCCGCCGCGAGCCGCGCCAGCAGCTCCTCGTCCACGAACTGGTCGAACAGCCGCGACAGCACGTCGCTGGCCAGCACCCCCTCGTCGTCCCCCACCGTCCGCGCCACCGACCGCTCGAACTCCCCGTAACGCACCTCCGCCCCGCCGATCCGCGCCACCACGTCCGGCCCGATCGGCTCCTCGCTCCTGCAGCCGGAAACCAACGAAAAAAAGAGCAGGTAAGAAAGAGCGCTGCTCTTGCCTCTTTTCCTTCGGAACGGCCCCCACCAGTCCCCGGGGCGCGCAAGGTCCCCGAGCACCGGGCGCTCCCGACCGCTCCCATTCGCAGGCCACCGTGCGAGGCACCGGAGCCCGCGGCCCGTTTGCCACCACAACTCCTTTGGACCAGCACGCGAAGCGCGGTCATCAAGGGAGCGCACGGCGCGCAGGGGAGCCTTCGCGCCCCCGCACCGGACCCCTCGACGACACACTGCTTTCTCCCTTCTTCTCAATTCGCCAGCGCCTCCAGCGTCTCGCGCGCCGTCGGCAGCATCTCGGCCGCGCTCGGCGCCGGCACCGTCAGGACCCCGGTCGGGCTGAAGCTCGCCCCGGGCCGCGACGACACCAGCTCGATCAGCCGCTCCGGATCGACCCGCGCGTCCCGCCGCAGCCGGAACACCAGCTCCGGGCCCTTGGCCGAGATCGACTGCACGCGCAGAGTCTCGGCGAGCCGCTTCAGCGCCGCCACCTCGACGAGCTTCCGCACCGTCGCCGGCGGCGGCCCGAAGCGATCGGCCAGCTCCGCCAGCACCTCGCGCTCCGGCTCCTCCGCGTCGGCGATCTTGCGGTACAGCTCCATCCGCAGGTTCGCGTCCGGCACGTAGTCGGCGGGAATGGTCATCGCCACCGGCAGGTCGATCGCCGCCGAGGGGGTCTCCGGCACCACCTCCCCCTGCATCTCGCGCACCGTCTCCTCCAGCATCTTGAGATAGGTCTCGATGCCCACCGCCAAGATGTGCCCGCTCTGCTCGGCGCCGAGCAGATTGCCGGCGCCGCGGATCTCGAGGTCCCGCGCCGCGATGCGGAAGCCGGCGCCGAGATCGGTGAACTCGCGGATCGCCTCCAGCCGCTTGCGCGCCGGCTCGGAGAGCACCCGGTCCCCCGCCACCAGCAGATAGCAGTAGGCGAGCTGGTTGCTGCGGCCGACCCGGCCGCGGAGCTGATAGAGCTGCGCCAGGCCGAAGCGGTCGGCGCGGTGCACGATCATCGTGTTGACGTTCGGGATGTCGATGCCGTTCTCGATGATCGTCGTCGCCAGCAGCACGTCGAACTCGCCGCGGGTGAAGGCGTGCATGCGGCGCGAGAGCTCCGCCTCGTCCATCTGCCCGTGCCCCACCGTCGCCCGCACCCCCGGCACCAGCTCGCGCAGCATCGCCAGCACCTTTTCGATCGACTCGACGCGGTTGTAGACGTAGTAGACCTGCCCGCCGCGCTCGATCTCGAACTCGATCGCCTCGCGCACCAGCTCGCCGCTCCAGGGGAGGATCGCCGTCTCGACCGCCATCCGGTCCTTGGGCGGCGTCTCGATGACCGAGAGGTCGCGCACCCCGGCGAGCGAGAGCTGGAGCGTGCGCGGGACCGGCGTCGCCGACATCGCGAGGCAGTGCACCTCGCGCTTCCACTTCTTCAGCCGCTCCTTCTGCGCCACGCCGAAGCGCTGCTCCTCGTCGACGATCATGAGGCCGAGCCGGGGGAGCTGGATGTCCGCCGAGAGCAGGCGATGGGTGCCGATGAGGACGTCCACCTGCCCGGCGGCGAGCTTCTTCTTGATCTCCTTGACCTCGGCCGGCGTGCGGAAGCGGGAGATCATCTCGATCGTCACCGGGAAGCCGGCAAAGCGGCGGCGGAAGGTCTCGAGGTGCTGGTCGGCGAGGATCGTCGTGGGCGCCAGCACCGCGACCTGGAAGCTGCCGTCGATCGCCTTGAAGGCGGCGCGCATGGCCACCTCGGTCTTGCCGTAGCCGACGTCGCCGCACAGCAGCCGGTCCATCGGCCGCTCCCGCTCGAGATCCTGCTTGATCGTGGCGATCGCCTCGATCTGATCGGGGCTCTCCTCGTAGGGGAAGGCGGCCTCGAACTGGTGGAGAAGGTCGGTGTCCGCGGGCATCGCCGGGGCGCGGGCGAGCTGTCGCTCGGCGTAGAGCTTGAGCAGCTCCCCGGCCATGTCGCGCATGCTGCTCTTGACCTTGCCCTTGGTCTTGTTCCAGGAGGTGCCGCCGAGCTGGTCGAGACGCGGCGCAACGCCCTCGATCCCGCTGTATTTCTGGACCTGGTCGAGCCGCGAGAGAGGCAGGAGCAGGCGCTTGCCGCCGGCGTAGGCGATCTCCATGACCTCGGCGTCGACCGGCCCGCCGGCCGCGTGATCGCGGAGCGACGGCGGCAACTGGACGGCGCCCGGGGCGCCGGGCGCGGCGCCGTCGCCGCCGCCCGCCACCGAGCGCAGGGCGACGAACTGGCCGATCCCGTGGTCGCCGTGCACCACGAAGTCACCGACCTTGAGGTCGCGCATGCCGGAGAGGAAGGGGCCGAAGCGGGTCTTGGCGGATCTCCGGAGCTGCGGTTTGGCCTGCGGCAGGAGCTGCTGCTCGCCGTAGACGACGACGCCCGCCGGCGGCAGCCGGAAGCCGCGGGAGAGCTCGCCGTCGACGAGCTCGACGCCGCCCGCTCGGCCCAGCAGGACGCCGCTCGAGCGCACCGCCGGCGGCTCGAGCAGCTCCTCCATCCGCCGGCGGTGCAGCGGCGGCACCACGACGAGGCAGCGCTCGCCGCGGGCGCGCGCCGTCGCCACCTCCTGCGGGAAGCGGGGGAGCTGGCCGTGGAAGAGGTCGGTCGCGGCGCCGCGGAAGTCGATCGCTCGCCTCCCATCCGCGGGAAGCAGCTCGCCGATCCGCACTTCGGCGCCGCGGAGCGTCGCGAGCACGCGCTCGGCCGGCGCCTCGAGCGCCTGCGGCGGCACCGCCAGGCGCCGGTGCTCGCGACGCGCGGCGAAGTCGGCCGCCAGGCGCTCGGCGTGGTGCTCGGCCTCGGCGGCGAGCGCCGCCGGCTCGACGGCGACGACCAGCGGGTCCCCCATCAGCTCCGGCAGCCCCGAGAGGGCCGGCGCCAGCAGCGGCAGGTAGTGCTCCCAACCGGGGAAGCCGCCGCGCTCGCGCAGCGCCTCGATCCGCTCCGCCCCCTCGGGAGCGAGGTCGGGGTCGAAGCGGAGGAGGAGGTCGGCGAGGCGCGCGATCTCGGCGGGGCCGCCCGGGAAGAGGACGAGAGGCAGGACGCGCACCTCGTCGAGGGTGTCCTCGGAGCGCTGCGACTGGGGATCGAACCAGCGCACCGCCTCGACCGTGTCGCCGAAGTAGTCGAGGCGCACCGGGGCGGCCTCTCCCGGGGGGAAGAGGTCGAGGATGCCGCCGCGCACCGCGAAGTCCCCCACCTCGTAGACCAGGTCGGTGCGGCGGTAGCCGTGGGCGAGGAGGTGCTCGACGAGCCGCTCGGGGGGGTGGTCCTCGCCGGGGCGGACGACGAGACGGGCGGCGGTAAAGGCCGCGGGCGCCGGGAGGAGTCGGAAGAGGGCGCGCGGGGTGGCGACGACGGCCGGCACGCCGCCGCCGAGGATGCGGTCCAGAGCCAGCGCCTCCTGCGCCCGCACCGGGAGCGAGATCTCGGTCTCCTGGTAGGGGGTCAGCGAGGGGGCCGGGAAGTAGACCGCGCCTTCGTCGCGCCCGAAGAGCTGCGCCGCCTCCATCCAGGTGAGGGCGTCGGCCTCGCGCGGCACGAGCGCCAGGAGCGGCCGGCGGAGGTCCTGAGACAGCAGCTCGGCCACCCAGGCGGCCGCCGGCACCGGCAGGCGCACGACCTCCCCGAGCCCCTCGCGGAGGGCCCGATAGGGCGCACTGCTGCGCAGCGTGCGGGAGAGATCCTCCCAGACGCGCTCGACCATGACGTGCAGTGTAACGTCCGGCCCCCGCGCCGCCCTTCCGGGGCGGGCGGGGTGGGGGAACCGCGGGGCGGAGGGCGGGTGTGCGGGGCCTTTAGCCGGCGCCTTCCGCGTCCTCGGCCGTGCCGCCGCCGAGGGCCTGCTGCAGGGTCGCGCGGACCTCGTCCAGATTGACGCTGTGGTCGGCCTGCTTGATCAGCACCGCGCCGCGGAAGTCGCGCACCACGAGACCCTGGCTGCGGAACTCGAGGCGGTGGACGTCCTCGCGGGCGTCCGCGTCCTCGGCGCTGACCAGGTCGACCTCGACACGGCCGGGGAACTCCTGCTCGAGCGCCTGGACCTCGGGTTTGACCTGGTTGCAGGTCTCGCAGCCGGGCTCGTAGTAGTAGGTCACCTGGAGGGGCTTGGCCTCGGAGGCGGCGCAGGCCGCGACGGTGAGCGACAGGACGAGAGCGAGGGCGGCGGAGGCGAAGCGGAAGTTACGCATTCGGGTCCTCCTTCGAAGCGCGGCGAGTGTAGCACGCGGGACCCTCTGATATCGTTCCGCGCCGCCGCCAAGGAGAACGACCGACGATGACCCATGCCCCTCCACCGCTCGCCCCGCGCCCCGCACGGCGGGAGCGCGGCCTCGCCTTCCTGCTCCTCGCCGCGCTCGCGCTGGCCCTGCCGGCAGGCTGCCGGCGGGCCGAGGAGGCCGGCCCCGAGGCCGCCGTGCCCGAGCCGCCGCCGCGGCCGAGCGACGCCTTCTCGCAGCAGTTCGCGACCCCGATCGAGCGGGCGCACGGCCTCGCCGCCTGGAACGCCAAGCAGGCCCTGCGCGGCGACATGGTGGCCACCTTCGGCGGCCGGGTGCGCAACCAGGGGACGATCCTCTTCCGCACCGATTCGACCGCCTCGCGTTTCGACTTCTCGGACGGCACCCTCCTGGTCTTCGACGGCCGCAACGCCTGGGTCTCGCCCTCGACCTCCACCTTCCAGCGCGCCCGCTACCACCTGCGCGCCTGGCCGTACCTGCTCGCGGCGCCGTTCAAGCTGCGCGACCACGGGGTGCGCTTCGAGGACCTCGGGGAGCGCGAGCTGGCGGGGAAGACCTACGCCGCGGCGAAGCTGACCTTCCTGGAAGGGGCCGGGGACATCCCCGGCAACTGGATGATCGCCTACCGCGACCCGGAGACGGACCGCCTCGCGGCCATGGCCTACATCGACGCCTACGGCAAGTCGCTGGAGGAGGCCGAGCGCGAAGCGCGGGCGGCCCTCTTTTCGGACTGGGTGACCGTCGAGGGCGTGACCCTCCCGGCGACCCTCACCGTCTACGCCTGGAAGGACGGCGATCTCGAGGGCGAGCCGCACGGCACGGTGAAGTTCTCGAACCTCGAGTTCGTCACCCCCGAGCCGGACGCCTTCGCACGTCCGGACGACGCGCTCGGCGACCCGGTCCTGCCGACGATTTAGGACCCCCCAGGGGGGTTTGCCTCTGGTCCCCCACCCGACTAGCAGCAACTGACTGCGAGACCCCCTCCCCGGCCCTCCCCCGCTGCACGGGGGAGGGAGCGGGCCCCTATCTCACCGAGACGGCCTTGCAGTCGGCAGCCACCGGGGCGCGGCAGATCCGGCCCTCGACGGCCGGGGCGATCCCCTGCGGCTCGGCCGCCGCGAGCGCCTCGCGCACGACGTTCTTGAGGTCGCCGCCCGCGGCCGCGCACGGCACCGTCATCTCCTGCCGCAGCATCGTGTAGCCGTCCTGGCCTCCGGCGGGGTCGAGCAGGAAATCGGTGGCGACGACCAGCAGCTCCTCGTCGGGGCGCAGCGGCCGCGGCCCCTCGGGCCCGAGCCGGGTCAGGGCGGTCGCCGTCGCCGCCTCGGGATCGTGGACGAAGGCGAAGCCCGAGACCTGGAGCCACTGCCCCTTCCCCGGCCACCCGTCGACGGCGTGGCGCACGACCTGCGCGAGGGTCGCGCCGTCGAGCCGGATCAGGCGGAGCGGCGTCGGGAAGCCGAACAGCTCCTCGAGGTGCCGGCGGGTGATCTCGGAGCCGGCCGCCAGGTCCTGGTTGAGGCGCAGCGAGCCGGAGTTGACGAACGCGGCCTGCGCGCCGCAGGGCGCCAGCGCCTCGACCATGGCGTCCGCGACCCAGTCGCCGAGCGAGGTCTCGCGGCTGCGGATCGCCGTCTCCTCGCCCTCGAGCTCGGTGCGCGTGCGTCCGAGGACGTCCGCGAGGCAGCCGCCGGCGAGCTGCAGGTCGCCGCAGAGCTTCTTCTCGTGGCGGTCGAGCCAGTCGGCGACGGCGGCGTTCACCTCCGGGTCCGACGGGACCTGCGCCTCCTCGAGGGCGCGGAACTCCTGGAGCACGGCGACGCGCCCGTCCGGGTAGCGGGTGACGCGCGCCACCGTCGCGGTGCGGGCGTCGGCGTCGGCCTTGGCCAGCAGGCGGCCCTCCACCCACTTCGTCATCCGCTCGTGGTCGTGGCCGCCGATCAGCAGGTCCGGGCCGTCCGCCCCCAGCGTCGCGAGGATCCGCTCGTCGTCGCGCCAGTCGAGATGCGTGAGCCCGACGACCAGGTCGGCGCCGGCGGCGCGCAGCTCGGCGGTCGAGGCGCGGGCGGTCTCGAGCGGATCGAGGAAGCGCGCGACGTAGGCCGGCTTGGTCACGTCGATCGTGAGGCCGAAGACGCCGATCTCGAGGCCGCCGCTCTCGACCAGCGCGTGGGCGCGCAGGTTCGGGGCCGCGACCGTCGGCGCGGTCGACTCCGCTCCCCCGTCGAAGACGACGTTGCTCGCCACCCAGGTGAACTGCGACTCCTCGACGCGCGCGTCGAGCATCGCGGCGTCCGCGGGCTTGCCGCGGTCGAACTCGTGGTTGCCGAAGACGACGAACAGCCGCGGGTCGAAGGCCGCCGGGTCGCCGTCGAGGCGGTTGAGGACGTCGATCATCTGCTCGCCCGCGTAGACCCGCGACAGGAGCGAGGGGAAGAGCAGGTCGCCGGCGTGGAGCACGACGAGATCGGGGTGGCTGCGCTCGAGCTCCTCGCGCAGCGTGCGCAGGCGCGCCAGCCCGCCGACGGCGCCCCCCTCCACCCCCTCGATGCGGTACACGTCGTT
>DASUNQ010000219.1:0-17021 GCA_036277075.1 Thermoanaerobaculia bacterium | reverse complement strand
GGGCCGCCGCCGGCGGCGGCTCCGGCTCGCGGCGCAGGAGCCAACCCCCGCCCGCCAGGAGCAGGACGACGAGCGCGCCGAGCGCCGCACGCCGCGCCGTCACCTCACTCCTCCCGCAGCGCCTCGGCGGGCGCCGTGCGGGCCATCCGCCAGGCGGGGTAGAGGCCGGCGAGGAGCGCCGCGCCGATGGCCAGCGCCAGCGGCTGCAGGAAGACCTCGGGGGCGACGTCGAGGCGGACCGTCCAGCCGAAGGAGCGGCGGTTGACGACGTGGACCATCACCGCCGCGAGCGCCAGCCCGAGCGGCAGCGCGAGCAGGCCGGCGGCGAGACCGAGGAGCCCGGTCTGCGCGGTGACCAGCCGCCAGAGCTGGCCGCGCGTCAGGCCGTGGGCGCGCAGCACGCCGAGCTCGCGGGCGCGCTCGAGCTGGAGGGCCATGAGCGACGAGAGCACGCCGACGAAGGCGACGAGCCCGGCCAGCAGGCGAAGCACGGCGGTGATGCGGAAGGTGCGGTCGAAGACCGCGAGCGACCGCCGCTTGAGCTCGCGGTTCGCCGTGACGGCGAGCGGCCGGTCGGCGCCGGCGGCGCGACGCAGCGCCCGCTCGACGGCGGCGGCGTCGGCCCCCGGCTGGAGGTGAAGGGAGAGGCCGGAGAGGAACGGATCGTCCCAGAGGCGGCGGTAGACCGGCAGCGCGAGGAGCGCCATACCCTGCTCGGTCGCGTAGTCGGCGTAGACGCCGGCGACGGCGAAGTCGCGCTCGCCGGCCGCGGTCGAGAAGCGCAACCGCGACCCCGGGCGGAGATCGAGGCGGTGGGCGAGCGGCTCGGAGACGAGGACCGCGCGCCCGGCCGCGACCTCCGGCCAGGCCTCGCTCCGCCGGCCCTGCCGCAGCTCGAAGGCGCCGCGGCCTTGCGCGCCGACCTGCACCGCGAGGACGCGCAGCGGACCGCGCGCGGAGAGCACCTCCGCCCGCCGGATGGCGTCCACCCGCGCCACCCCCGGCAGCGCGGCCGCGCGCTCGGCGAGCGCCGGATCGAGCGGCGTCCCCGGGCGGCCCGCCGCCGCGACGTAGAGGTCGGCGCCGAGCGAGGCGTCGAGCCAGCGGACGACCGTGGCGCGGAAGCTGTCGATCATCGTCCCGACGCCGACCGCCACCGACACCGCGACGACGAGCGCCGCGACCGCCACCCCGGTGCGCGACAGGGCGGCCACGACGCCGCCCGCCGCCATGCGGCCGAGCACCCCGAAGACTCCGCCGGCCAGCGGGCGGAGGAGGCGCATCAGGAGCACCGTCCCCGCCGGCGCCAGGAGGGCGGCGCCGAAGATCAGGCCGAAGAGCCCCGCGAAGGAGAGGGCAAGGGGCCCCGGAACGGCGAGGAGGAGGCCGCCGAGGGCGAGCAGCGCGCCCCCCGCGGCCGTCGCGCGCGGCAGGGCGCGGCGGGCGGCGGCCTCGAGGCTCGAGCGGGTGAGCACCGCGCGCGGCGGCGCCGCGGTCGCCTCGTGCGCGGGGGCGAGGGCGGCGAGGAGGGTCGCCGCCATCCCGAGCAGCGCCCCCTTGGCGAGCACCGCCGGCGGCACCGCCAGCTCGCGCACCGAGAGCACGAAGTAGAGGTCGTTGATCGTCTGCGTCACCAGGCGCACGAGCCCCTGGCCGAGGGCGACGCCGGCGGCGAGGCCCAGCGCGGAGCCGGCGGCGCCGACCAGGAGCGCCTCGCCGAGGACGAGCGCGAAGACCTCGCCGCGGGTGACGCCGAGCGCGCGCAGCGTGCCCAGCAGGCTCCGCCGCTGGACCACCGAGAAGGTGATCGCGTTGTAGATCAGGAAGACGCCGCAGACCAGGGCGAGGAAAGAGAGCGCGGTGAGATTGACGCGGAAGGCGCGCGTCATCTCCAGGGTGCGGGCGGCGCGGGAGGCGGCCGGCGCGAGTTCCGTCCCCGCCGGCAGGGCGCGGCGGAGGCGGGCGAGGAGCGCGGCTCCGGGCGCGCCGTCCGCAAGGCGGAGGTCGATGCCGTCGAGGCGCCCGACCCGCCCGAGGAGCTCCTGCGCGGTGGCGACGTCGACCAGGAGCAGGTCGCCCAGAGCGCGGCCGGCGGCGGCGTCCTCCGGCTCGAGCACGCCGACGAGCTCGACCTCGCGGCGCCGCCCCGCCGCCAGGAGGCGCAGCTCGTCGCCGGGGGCGAGCCCCAGCTCTTGCGCCGTTTCGGCCGCCAGCACCGCGGCGCCGGGGCGCAGGAGGAAGGCCTCGAGGGGGAACCCGGCGTCGCCGGGCCGCAGGTAGGGGCGGAACGGCGCCTCGGAGAGGGGATCGAGGCCGAGGAGGTGGAGGACGCGCCGGGGCTCCCCCGGCATGGCCGTTCCGCGCTCGACCGTGACCCAGTCCTCGACGACCGGCGCCGCGGCCTCGACGCCCGCCTCGAGGACGAGACGGCGGAACGTCTCCTCCGGCAGCCCGCCGGGTCCGCCGGCGACCTGGTGCGTGGCGCGGCCCACGACGGCCTCGGTCGAGAGCGTGAAGGCGCGGCGGGCGCTGGCGTTGGCGAGGTCGACGCCGACGACCACCGCCACCCCCAGCGCCACCCCGAGCACGGCGAGGCCCCCCTGCCAGGGGTGGCGCGCGAAGTGCCGGAGCGCGGAGCGGCGGAGGAGCGGGGTCACGACGCGCCGGCCGCCCGCGCCGCGGCAGGCCCCTCGATCAGACGGCAGTCCTCGATGCGGAAGACGCGGTCGGCGAGCCCGACGACGTCCGCGCTGTGCGTCACCATGAGCATGGTCCTGCCCGCGCGGCGGGTCAGCCGGTCGAGGAGCGCGAGCACCGCCAGCCCCGTCTCGAGGTCGAGGTTGCCGGTCGGCTCGTCCGCCAGCACCAGCGCCGGGTCGTGCGCCAGGGCCCGTGCCACCGCCACCCGCTGCTGCTCGCCGCCGGAGAGGCGGTCGGGGAAGGCGCCGGCGCGGTCGGCCAGGCCCACCTCGGCGAGCAGGTCGAGCGCCGCCTGCCGGCGCGGCGGCGTCGCCCGTCCCTGGAGCTCCAGCGGCAGGAGCAGGTTCTCCTCGACGGTGAGCGTGGGGATCAGGTTGTAGAACTGGAACACGAAGCCGACGTGACGGCGGCGGAAGAGCGTGCGCTGGCGCTCGGAAAGGCGGGAGAGCGCAACGCCGTCGACGCGCACCTCGCCGCCGGTCGGCAGGTCGATGCCGGCGACCAGGTTGAGCACGGTGGACTTGCCCGAGCCGCTCTTGCCGACCAGCACCGCCAGCTCGCCGCGGTGCACGGCGGCGTCGGCGCCGCGCAGGACGACCCGCTCGCGGTCCCCCTCGCGGAAGCTGCGGGTGACGGCGCGGAGCTCGACGAGCGGCGGCGGCGCGGACATCGGCGCGGGATCGTACCGCGCGCTCGCGGGTTGCACCCGGGGGAGCCACCGGCGAAGATTGCCGCCGGAGCATGCGAGAGAGCGCGCGTTGGCACTCGATCTGGCCGCTCCTGGCCCTCCTGGGCGCCCTGGCCGCGTTCGGCCTCGGGGCGCTCGTCGGGGTCGCGGGCCCGAGCCGCTCCCAGGTGTGGGCCAGCCACGAGCACACCACCGCGGCGCTCGACGGTCTGGTCTTCCATCTCCGCGACGCCGAGGCAGCGCAGCGCGACTACCTGCTGAGCGGCGCGCCGGCGGATCTCGCGCGGACCCGCGCCGCGGCGGCGCGGGCGCGGCAGGACGGCGAGCTGCTCCGCCGCCTGGCGGCCGGCGAGCCCGCACAGCGGCGGCAGGTGGAGCGCCTGCGGCGTTTGGTCGCCCGCCGCCTGGCGGACCTCGAGACCGGGATCTCGCTCCGGCGCGACCGCGCGCGGATCGTCCTGGGCGGCGGCCGCCGGGGGGAGCTCGACACCCTGCGCTTGCTGGCCGCGGACGTGCGCCGGGGGGAGCGGCGGGTCCTCCAGGCACGCTTGGCGGAGGCCGATGCCGGCCGCCAGGTGGTCGCGTTCCTCAGCGGCGGCGCCGGGCTGCTCCTCTTCGGGCTCCTGCCGGTCGCTCTCTGGCTCACCCGCCGCAGCCGCCGCCAGCTCGCCGACGCCGCGCAGGTTCTCAACCAGGCGCTCGAGGCTTCCGAAGCCGCCGCCTGGCGCTGGGACTCCGCCGGCGGCCGCCTCACCTGGTCCGAGCACGCGGCGGCGCTCCTCGGCGTCGAGCCGCGGCGGGTCGGCACGGTGCGGGGGCTCCTGGAGCGGGTCCACCCGGACGACCGCGAGGCGCTCCGCCAAGCGCTCGAACAGGCCCGAGGCGGGGCGCGCGAGGTGCGGCACGAGTTCCGGGTGGTGCGACCGGACGGCGCCGTGGTCTGGCTGGCCGGCTCCGGGCGCGCCCTCCCCGGCGAGGTCCGGCGCATGGCCGGCACGCTGGTCGACGTCAGCGAGCGCCGGCGGGCGGAGCAGTCCCTCCGTTTCCTCGCCGCGGCCGGGACGCTGCTCACCGGCAGCCTCGATTACGACCAGACGCTGCGCAACGTGGCGCGGATGGTGGTGGAGACGATCGCCGACGCCTGTTTCTTCGACCTCGCCGGCGAGGACGGCGCGCCGACGCGCGTCGCCTTCGCGCACCGCGACCCGGAGCGGCAGGCGGAGCTCGACACGGACCCCGAGGGGCAGGACCGGCTGCTCCGCGGCCTGCCGCCGCAGTCGGTGATCACGGCGCCGGTGGCGTCGCAGGGGCGTACCCTCGGCACCCTCACCTTCTGCCGCGCGGGCGATGCGCCGCACCCCTACGACGCCGACGACCGCGAGCTCGCCGAGGAGCTGGGCCGGCGCGCCGGCGCCGCCGTCGAGAACGCCCGCCTCTACCAGGAGACGCAGCGCGCCAACGCCGCCAAGGACCAGTTCCTCGCCACTCTCAGCCACGAGCTGCGCACGCCGCTCACGCCGGTGCTGGCGGTGGTCTCGGCGCTGGAGGAGGACCGCCGCGTCCCCGACGACGTCCGCGACCGGCTGGCGATGGTGCGGCGCAACGCCGAGCTCGAGGCGCGCCTGATCGACGACCTCCTCGACCTGACGCGCATCGAGCGCGGCAAGCTCGACCTCCACCGCGAGGTGACGGACGTGCTGCCGCTGCTCGCCCACGCGCTCGAAGCCATCCGCACGCCGGAGCTGGAGGCGAGCGGCCTCCGCCTCACCACCCAGCTCGGCGCCGACGACCACCGGGTCTGGGCCGACGGGCCGCGCCTGTCGCAGGTGTTCTGGAACCTGCTCAAGAACGCCGTCAAGTTCACGCCGGCCGGAGGCGCGGTGCGGGTCCGCTCGCAGAACGAGGGGGAGCCGGGGGCGGCGGAGCGCTGGCTGGTGGTCGAGGTCGCGGACACCGGCATGGGCATCGCCCCGGACGTCCTGCCGCGGATCTTCGACGCCTTCGAGCAGGGGCAGCGGAAGATCACCCGCAAGTTCGGCGGGCTGGGCCTGGGGCTCGCCATCAGCCGCAGGATCGTCGAGCTGCACGGCGGCACTCTGGCGGCGGCGAGCGCCGGCAAGGGGCAGGGGGCGAGCTTCACGGTGCGCCTGCCGGTGGGCGTGCCGGCGGGGGTGGTCGTCGGCCCGGAGCTGCTCGACGAGACGATGGGCGCGGCACCGCCGGCGCGGCCGCTCCACATCCTGCTCGTCGAGGACCATGCCGACACCGCCGAGGCGCTGGCCGAGCTGCTGCGCGGCCTCGGCCACCGCGTGACCACGGCGGCGAGCGTCGAACGAGCGCTGGCGGCCGCGGCGACCGCGGCGCGGCAAGGCAACGGCGGCGGGATCGACCTGGTGGTCAGCGACCTCGGTCTGCCCGACGGCAGCGGCTACGACCTCATGCGCGAGCTCGCCGCCCGCTACGGCCTGCGCGGCATCGCCCTCTCCGGCTACGGCATGGAGGAGGACGTACGGCAGAGCCGCGAGGCGGGCTTCGAGCGCCACCTCACCAAGCCGGTGGACCTCCGCTCGCTCGAGGCGGCGATCCGCGAGCCCCCGCAAGTGCCGGTGCCCTGAGCCGCCGCACGGCGCTCTAAACCTCCCGCGAGGGAAACGTGTCTCTCTCACCGTCTAACTGTGCGGGAGGAAGCGCGGTGGAGCTGCGGCTGGGATCGACCTGCAACGAGGTGCGGCGGCTGCAGGAGCGGCTGCGGGAGCTGGAGCTCTATCGCGGCCCGCTCGAGGGCGCCTACGGCGGCGGCACCGAGGCGGCCGTCCGCGCCTTCCAGGAGGGGGAGGCGCTGCCGGCCGACGGGATGACCGACGACCTCACCTGGGAGCGGCTCTTCGGCGCGCCGCCGCCCCAGCCCTGGTGCTGCGGCCGGTCGCTCTTCGAGCGCGTCTTCCCGCTCTGCGCGCTGTTCGAGACCGGGGCCGGCCCCCCGGGCTGCTTCGCGGCCGTCGCCGGCGACGCCGACGGCCAGGGGCTGTCCTGGGGGGCGCTGCAGTGGAACCTGGGACGCGGCTCGCTGCCGCCGCTCCTAAGGCGCCTGCGCGAGGAGCACCCGGGGGCGCTGCGCTTCGCCTTCCACGGCCACCTCGACACGCTCGAGGCGGTGCTCGACGCCGAGCCCGACGAGCAGCTCGGCTTCGCCCGCTCGATCCAGCACCCGGTGCGGCACCTGCTGCACGAGCCCTGGCGCGGCATGTTCGCGGCGCTCGGGCGGACGGCGCAGGCGCGGCGGGTGCAGACGGCGGCGGCGATGGTGCTCTGGAAGCGCGCCGAGCGCCTGGCCGAGGAGCTGGGGCTGGCGAGCGAGCGCGGCGTCGCGCTGGTGATGGATGCGGGGGTGCAGAACGGAGGGCTGGCGGAAGGCGTGCGCCGGCGCTTCGCCGCCGACGCCGCGGCGCTGCCCCGGGAGCTTTCGTGGGAGGCGGCGGAGGTCGCGCGCATGCGCCTCCTCGCCGAGCGCCTGGCCGCCGCGGCGCCGCCGCGTTGGGTCGACGACGTGCGCCAGCGCAAGCTGGCGATCGCCGACGGCGCCGGCTGGGTGCACGGCGTGCGGCTGGACCTCGAGGCGCAGTTCGGGATCCGCCTCGTCGGCTACCGCTCGACCCAGTAGTTCGGGGCCTCTTTCGTGATCACCACGTCGTGGGCGTGGCTCTCCTTGAGGCCGGCGGGGGAGATGCGGACGAAGGCGGCGCGGGTGCGCAGCTCGTCGATCGAGGCGCAGCCGGCGAGGCCCATGCCGGAGCGCAGGCCGCCGGTGAGCTGCGGCAGCATCTGGTGCACGCTCCCCTTGTACGGCACCATCCCTTCGATCCCCTCCGGCACCAGCTTGCCGAGGCTGCCCACGCCGTCGGCCGGCTCGACCGGACCGCCCCCCTCCTGGAAGTAGCGCTCGGCGCTGCCGCGCGCCATCGCCGAGAGCGACCCCATCCCCCGGTACGCCTTGAAGGTCCGCCCCTGGTAGAGGATCGTCTCGCCGGGGCTCTCCTCGGTGCCGGCGAAGAGCGAGCCGATCATCACGGCGTGGGCGCCGGCCGCGAGGGCCTTCGTCACGTCGCCCGAGAACTTGACGCCGCCGTCGCCGATCACCGGCACGTCGCGCTCGGCGGCGGCGCGGGCGCAGTCCTGGATGGCGGTGATCTGCGGCAGCCCGGCGCCGGTGACCACGCGCGTCGTGCAGATGCTCCCCGGACCGATCCCGACCTTGACGCCGTCGACCCCGCGCTCGACGAGCGCCCGCGTCCCCTCGGCGGTCGCCACGTTGCCGACCACCAGCCGCACCTCGGGGAAGCGCTCGCGCAGTTGCGCCGCGGCCTCGAGGACGCCGTGGCTGTGGGCGTGCGAGGAGTCGAGGACGACGAGGTCCACCTTGGCCCGCACCAGCTCGGCCGCGCGCTCCAGGTAGTCCCCGGAGGCCCCGACCGCCGCTCCCACCCGCAGGCGGCCGAGGTCGTCCTTGGCGGCGCTCGGGTACTGCATCATCTTCTGGATGTCCTTGACCGTGATCAGCCCCTTGAGGTTGCCGGCGCCGTCGACCACCAGGAGCTTCTCGATGCGGTGGCGGTGGAGCATCGTCTTGGCCTGCTCGAGCGTCGTCCCCTCCGCCACCGTGACCAGGTCCTCCTTGGTCATCAAGTCGCCGATCCGCTTGTCCAGGTCGTCCTCGAAGCGCAGGTCGCGGTTGGTGAGGATGCCGACGAGGTGCCCTTCGACGTCGGTCACCGGCACGCCCGAGATCTTGTAGCGCGCCATCATCGCGAGCGCGTCGCGGATGCTCTGCTCGGGGCGCATGGTCACCGGGTCGACGATCATCCCCGCCTCGCTGCGCTTGACCTTGTCGACCTCCTCGGCCTGGACGGCGATCGGCAGGTTCTTGTGCACGATGCCGATCCCCCCCTCCTGCGCCAGCGCGATCGCCAGGCGCGACTCGGTGACGGTGTCCATCGCCGCGGAGAGGATCGGGATGTTGAGGTCGATGCCGCGGCAGACCCGGGTGCGCAGGTCGACGGCGTTGGGGTGGACCGCGGACAGACCCGGCACGATCGAGACGTCGTCGAAGGTGAGGGCGAGGCGCGGCTCGGGCTCGCTCATTGGAGCGGCAGAGGATAGCAGAGGCGCGAGCGCCGTCCGGTCGGTGGGGTTGGCGCAAGCCGGGCGTAAGTGATAGAGTGGGAGTCTACCGCTTCGGAGAAAGGAGAAACATCGCAATGGAGATGCGGAGAGTCGCGAGAGGGGCCGGCGCCGTGCTGCTGTTCGCCGGCCTGGCCGTGGCGCCGGCGTGGGCGCAGGGCGATCAGCAAGGAGCGCAGCAGGGACAGCAAGGGCAGCAGCCGCCGATGTCGGCCGAGGAGCAGGCGATGCATGCGGCCTGGCAGAAGGCGATGACCCCCGGACCTCAGCACCAGGCGCTGGCGCGCATGGCCGGCGACTGGGAGTTCAAGGGCAAGTTCTGGATGGGCGGCGCGGACAAGCCGCCGATGGAGGCGACCGGGACCCTGCATCGCACGATGATCCTGGGCGGGCGCGTCCTCGCCGAGGAGGTGAAGAGCCACATGATGGGTCAGCCCTTCGAAGGGCACGGCATGACCGGCTACGACAACGTGACCCAGAAGTACTGGTCGACCTTCAACGACAACATGGGCACCGGCATCATGTTCGGCACCGGGGGCTGCGACGCGCAGGGGGTCTGCACCTTCGTCAACGAGTACTCCGACCCGATGACCGGAAAGGTGAAGAAGAACCGCTCGGTGATGAAGCACGAGGGCGACACGGAGGTCTTCGAGATGTACGACACCGGCGCGGACGGCAAGGAGTACAAGTCGATGGAGCTGGTGTCGACGCGGAAGAAGAGCTGACCGCCGCGAAGCGTCATCGTGACGGCCGGGCGCTGAGCCCGGCCGTTCGCTTTTCAGGAGAGGATCAGGTGGCGACGGTTGCGGCCGCGCCGTGGCACTTCTTGTACTTCTTGCCCGAGCCGCAGGGGCAGGGGTCGTTGCGGCCGACCTTGACCTCCTTGCGCGCCTGGACGCCGCCGGGCGGCGCGCCCGCCGCCTTCGCCGGGGCGGAGAAGGTGAGGCGGGAGGGGGAGGGAGCCGGCGCCTCGCGGCGGCGGCGCTGCTCCAGCATCTGCTCCTCGGTCATCGGCTCGAAGCGGAAGAGGCGGCTGATGATCTCGTTCTCCACCCGCTCGCGCATCGCCTCGAACATCTCGAAGCTCTCCCGCTTGTACTCGTTGAGCGGGTCGCGCTGGCCGTAGCCGCGCAGGCCGATGCCCTCCTTGAGGTGGTCGAGCGCCAGCAGGTGATCCTTCCAGGCGGCGTCCACCGCGTGCAGCATGAGGGCCCGCTCGAAGCCGCGGATGACCTCCTCGGGGTGGCGCGCCTCCTTGGCGGCGTAGCGCCGCTCGAGCTCCGCCCAGAGGGCCTCGCGCATCTCGTCGATCCCCAGCTCCTCCAACCGGATCCCCGCGTCGAGCACGTTGAGGTTGAAGTAGGCGAGGAGCTCCGTGCGCAGGCCGGTGAGGTCCCAGTCCTGCGGATCGAGCTTCGCCGAGCAGTGGGCCTCGAGCAGGCCGTCCAGAACGTCCTGCGCGAGCTTGAGCACGTAGTCGCGCCCCTCGCGCCCCTCGAGGATGTCGCGGCGCAGCTTGTACACCTCCTCGCGCTGCTTGTTCATCACGTCGTCGTACTCGAGGAGGTGCTTGCGGGTCTCGAAGTTCCGCGCCTCGACCTGCTTCTGCGCCCGCTCGATGGCGTTGGTGACCATCTTGTGCTCGATGGCCTCCCCCTCCTCCATGCCGAGCTTGCCCATGATCCCCTTGATGCGGTCGGAGCCGAAGATGCGCATCAGCTCGTCTTCGAGCGAGAGGTAGAAGCGCGAGGAGCCGGGGTCCCCCTGGCGGCCGGAGCGGCCGCGGAGCTGGTTGTCGATGCGCCGGGACTCGTGCCGCTCGGTGCCGAGGATGTGGAGCCCGCCGGCCTGGAGCACCTCTTCGCGCTCCGCCGCCCAGAGGTCGGTGTAGCGGGCGAGGGCCTGCTGGAAGGCCTCCGGCTCGGTCTCCGGATCGGCCTCGGCGCGGGCCAGCCCCTCGGGGTTGCCGCCGAGCACGATGTCGGTGCCGCGGCCGGCCATGTTGGTGGCGATCGTCACCGCCCCCTTGCGCCCGGCCTGCGCCACGATCGCGGCCTCGCGCTCGTGGTACTTGGCGTTGAGGACGACGTGCGGCACCCGCGGCATGCGCGACAGCAGCTTCGACAGCATCTCGCTCTTCTCGATCGAGATCGTTCCGACGAGCGCCGGCTGGCCGCGCTCGTGGCAGTCGCGGATCTCGTCGACCACCGCCGTCCACTTCTCGTCGCCGGTGCGGTAGACGAGGTCGGCGCGATCGTCGCGGATCATGTCCTGGTTGGTGGGGATCACGATCACGTCGAGCTTGTAGATCTGCCCGAACTCGGCCGCCTCGGTGTCGGCGGTGCCGGTCATGCCGGCGAGCTTCTTGTACATCCGGAAGTAGTTCTGGAAGGTGATCGTCGCGAGGGTCTGGTTCTCGCGCTCGATCTTCACTCCCTCCTTGGCCTCGACCGCCTGGTGCAGGCCGTCGGACCAGCGCCGGCCCGGCATCATGCGGCCGGTGAACTCGTCGACGATGACCACCTTGCCGTCCTTGATCAGGTACTCGACGTCGCGGTGGTAGAGCTGGTGCGCCCGCAACGCCTGGTTGACGGCGTGGATCGTCTCCATGTTCTCCGGCTCGTAGAGGTTGCGGATGCCGAGCAACTGCTCGACGCGCTCGACGCCGTCCTCGGTGAGGCTCACCTGGTGGGCCTTCTCGTCGACCAGGAAGTCGCCCGTGGCCTCCTTGTTGCCGTCCTTGTCCTCGATCTCCTCGCCGCGGGTCAGGCGCGGGACGATGCGGTTGATCGCGTAGTACTTGTCGACCGACTCCTCGGAGGGGCCGGAGATGATGAGCGGCGTCCGCGCCTCGTCGATGAGGATCGAGTCCACCTCGTCGACGATCGCGTAGTGGTGCCCGCGCTGCACCATGGAGGCGAGGTCGAACTTCATGTTGTCGCGCAGGTAGTCGAAGCCGAACTCGTTGTTGGTGCCGTAGGTGACGTCGCTGCCGTAGGCGCGCTGCCGCTCGCCGTCCGGCAGGTCGTGCTGGATGACCCCGACCGAGAGGCCGAGGAAGCGGTAGATCTGCCCCATCCACTCGGCGTCGCGGCGGGCGAGGTAGTCGTTGACCGTGACGACGTGGACGCCCTTGTCCGCGAGCGCGTTGAGGTAGACGGGGAGGGTGGCGACGAGGGTCTTCCCCTCCCCGGTCTTCATCTCGGCGATGCGCCCGCGGTGGAGGACCATGCCGCCCATGAGCTGGACGTCGAAGGGGCGCATGCGGACCGTCCGGCGCGCGGCCTCGCGGGCCACCGCGAAGGCGGGGAGGAGCAGGTCGTCGAGCGCCGCTCCCTGGGCGAGCTGCTCGCGAAACTCGGCGGTCTTGCCGCGCAGCTCGGCATCGGTCAGCGCCTCGGTCTCGGGCTCGAGCTCGTTGATCGCGGCGACCATCGGCAGCATCCGCTTGACGTCGCGCTCGTGCTGGCTGCCGAAGACCTTGGTCAGAAGGCGGTTGATCATGCGGAATCTCGCGGGGGCGATGTGGCGAGCGGGGCCTGCGTTACGTCAACCCCGGAGTGTAGCAAAAAGATTTCAGCGGCCCGGAGGGGCCGCCGCGGCATGCGGAGCGAGCCCGGCGCGGGCTCTCGCGCCTAGATGCCTTCCTGGTCGAGGAGGTAGGCGAGCGGATCGACGGCGTCGCCGTCGATCCGCACCTCGTAGTGGAGGTGCGACCCGGTCGAGCGGCCGGTGTTGCCCACCAGGCCGAGGACGTCGCCCCGCTGCACGCGGTCGCCGGGGCGGACGTCGATGCGCGACAGGTGGCCGTAGCGCGTGGTGACGCCGAAGCCGTGCGCCAGATAGACGGCGTTCCCCAGGCCGCCGAGCGCTCCGGCGCGCAGCACGATGCCGTCCGCGCTCGCCCGCACCGGCTGACCGGCGGCGGCGGCGATGTCCACGCCCTGGTGGTCGCCGCGTCCGTGGGTGAGCGGATCGGCGCGGTAGCCGAAGCCGCTGGTCAGGATGCCGTGGACCGGGGAGATGGCGGGGGTGGAGGAGATCCAGCGCAGGCGTTGCTCGAGCTTCTGGTCCACGAGGTCGAGCCGGCCGGCGATCGCCCCGGCCCGCCGCGTCACCTCGCCGAGCCCGCCGATGCCCTGGGCGAGCATCGGCCCCTCGAGCGGCACGCTGCCGCCGATCCCGGCCTCGCCGGCGCTGTCCACCCCCTCGAGGCCGGCGACGATGGCGAGCTGGCGCGTGCGGTCCTCGTAATCGGCGAGCTGTTGCTGAACGCCCTGGAGGTCGCGCTCGAAGACGCCGTTGACCTGCCGCAGCGCCCGGTTCTCGGCCTCGAGCCGGGCGAGCTCCGTGGGGCTGACGTGGCTGTTGAAGTAAGACCAGGTGACGGCGGCCGAGGAAGCGACGAGGGCGAGCAGGAGGGCGGCGGCGAGACCGATCTGGAGGGTGGTGACCCGCCACTTGCGCAGGCGGGCCCGCGCGTGCGGGACGAAGATGACGGTATGGTGCGATCTCGCCATTCGGGGGAACGGGGGCAGCGCCCGGAGACGATTCGCCCCGGCGCTCGATCACGGAACTCCGTTTTCGGACCCGCGTATTGTAGCCGGCGACCCCCCTCTGTCAACCCCTGCTCCGGCGGCCGCCTTGAACAATACCCCTCCGGGGTAAGATCTGCGGCGCCATGACGACCTCGACCCCCTCGGATCGTGAGATCGGCAAGGCGGAGCTCAAGCGGCGGCTGGCCCGCATCGAGGGACAGGTGCGGGGGATCGCGCGCATGCTCGAGGAGGACCGTTACTGCGTGGAGGTGCTGACCCAGCTCGCGGCGGTCCACCAGGGGCTGCGCGAGGTGGCGCGCGAGCTCCTCTCGCAGCACATGCACTCCTGCGTCCGCCGCGCCTTCAGCGCCGGCAGCGCCGACGACCGCGAGCAGCAGGCGCGGGTGGTGGAAGAGCTCGCCGAGCTGGCCTTCAAGTACAGCCGCTGAGCGGCCTACCGGCAGCGGGCGGCAGGGAGCGACGCCATGAGCCAGGTCCACGGCATCCACCACGTCACCGCCATCTGCGGCGACGCGCAGGAGAACCTCGACTTCTACCGCGGCGTCCTGGGGATGCGCCTGGTCAAGCGCAGCGTCAACCAGGACGCC
This sequence comes from Thermoanaerobaculia bacterium, assembly GCA_036277075.1. GTDB lineage: Bacteria > Acidobacteriota > Thermoanaerobaculia > Multivoradales > UBA5704 > DASUNQ01. The sequence continues at coordinate 3,309 of DASUNQ010000219.1, read as the reverse complement.
CCCGACACCTACCACCTCTTCTACGCCGATGCCGAGGGGCACCCCGGCACCGACATGACGTTCTTCCCCTGGCCCGGCATGCCGCCGGGGAGGAAGGGGGCCGGATTGACGGTCGAGGTCGGTTTCGCCGTCCCGGAGGGGAGCCTCGCCTTCTGGGCCGAGCGGCTGGCGGCAGCCGGCGGCGGGGTCGCAGGGCGCGAGAGCCGCTTCGGCGAGACGGCCCTCCGCCTGCGCGATCCGCACGGGCTCGAGCTGGCGCTGGTCGAGACCGCCGGGCCGCGCGAGTTCGCCCCCTGGGATCAGAGCCCGGTGCCCGAGCGCCACCAGGTCCGCGGCTTCCACGCCGTGCGCCTCTGGGAGTGGAACCTCGCGCCGACCGCCCGCTTCCTGGCCGAGGCGCTCGGCTTCGAGCCCCGCGGCGAGGAGGGCGGCTGGCACCGCTTCGGCGTCGGCGGCGGCGGCTCCGGCCGCTGGGTCGAGGTGCGCGAGCTGCCGGCCGAGCGGCGCGGCGGCTGGGGGGTCGGCACGGTCCACCACGTCGCCTTCCAGGTCGAGGACGACGCCGAGCAGCTCGCGGTGCGCCAGCAGGCCGCGACGGCGGGCGCGGTCCCGACGCCGGTCATCGACCGTTTCTGGTTCCGCTCCGTCTACTTCAAGGAGCCCGGCGGCGTCCTCTTCGAGCTGGCCACCCGCGGCCCCGGCTTCACCGTGGACGAGGACCCGGCGCACCTCGGCGAGGCGCTGATCCTCCCGCCCTGGCTCGAGCCCCGGCGGCGCGAGATCGAGGCCGTCCTGCCGCCGCTGCGGACGGGGACGCCGGTCGCCGCGGCCCCGGAGTGAGGCGCGGGTGCCGGTCACCCGCCTCTACCTCGTCCGCCACGGCGCCACCCAGCGCACCGCCGAGGACCGTTTCTCGGGCCCGAGCGGCGTCGAGCTCTCCGACGAAGGGCGGTGGCAGGCGGCCCGGCTGGGCGAGCGGCTGCGCGCCGAGGGCATCACGGCCGTCTACTCGAGCCCCTTGTCGCGCGCGCTGGAGACGGCGCGCATCGTCGCGGGGTCGTGCGGCCTCGAGCCGATTCCGCGCGACGGCCTGCGCGAGATCGGCCACGGGCACTGGGAGGGGCTGACGCGCGCCGAGGTCGAGGCGCGCTACCCCGCGGAGTACGCCACCTGGGAGGAGGACCCCTTCACCTTCGCGCCGGAGGGCGGAGAGTCCGGCGTGGCGGTGCTCGCCCGCGCCCTGCCGGTGCTGCGCGCGATCGTGACCCGGCACCCCGGCGAGCGGGTCCTCGTCGTCTCGCACAAGGCGACCCTGCGCCTGCTCCTGAGCAGCCTCCTCGGCTTCGACGCCCGCGGCTACCGCGACCGCCTCGACCAGGCGCCGGCGAACCTCAACGTCGTCGACTTCAAGGACCCCGTCCGCGCCCGCCTCATGCTCTTCAACGACACCTCCCACTACGCGGCCCGCCCGCGCGCCGCCGACCAGAGCCTGTCCCGCTGGTGGGACGCCGCGAGCCGGCGGTAGTCACCCCGTCACCCGCCGGTCGAGGGTGCGGTACTGGATCGCCTCGGCGAGGTGGGCGGGGCGGAGTGGGCCGCCGCCGCCCAGGTCGGCGATGGTGCGGGCGACCTTGAGGACGCGGTCGTAGGCGCGGGCGGAGAGGCCGAGGGCCTCGAAGGCGCGGTCGAGGAGCGCGCGGCCGGCGGCGTCGAGAGCGCAGAAGCGGCGCACCTGGTCCGGGGACATCGCGGCGTTGACGGGGGCCGAGGCGGCGTCGCCGAAGCGCTCGCGCTGGAGTGCGCGCGCCGCGGCGACCCGCGCCGCCACCGCGGCGCTCCCCTCGCCGCGCGCCCCGCGCAGCGCCTGGACGGTGAGCGCCGGGACCTCGACCTGGAGGTCGATGCGGTCGAGCAGGGGCCCCGAGATCCGCGCCCGGTAGCGGTCGACGAGGGGCGCGGGGCAGCGGCACTCGACGCGGCGGTCGCCGAGGTGCCCGCAGGGGCAGGGGTTCGCCGACGCCAGCAGCGCGAAGCGCGCGGGAAAGCTGACGCGAGCCCGGGCCCGCACGACCGTGACCCGCCCCTCCTCCAGCGGCTGGCGCAGGGCATCCAGGGCGTCGCGGTGGAACTCGGGCATCTCGTCGAGGAAGAGGACGCCGTTGTGGGCCAGGCTCGCCTCGCCGGGGCGCGGCGGGCAGCCGCCGCCGACGAGGCCGGCCGTGCTGGTGTTGGTGTGCGGGTTGCGGAAGGGACGGCGGCGGATGAGACCGGCGGGCGGCTCCTCGGCGGCGAGGGAATGGATCTTGGTGACCGCGATCGCCTCGGCGGGCGAGAGCGGCGGCAGGAGCGGCGGCAGGCGCTGCGCCAACATCGTCTTCCCCGAGCCGGGCGGCCCCAGGAAGATCAGGTTGTGCCCGCCCGCGGCCGCGACCTCGAGCGCCCGCTTCGCCCCCTCCTGGCCGCAGACGTCGGCGAGGTCCGGGGCCGCGGCGGGTGCGGGCTCGCCGCCGTCGGGCGCGACGAACGGCGGGATCGTCTCTTTGCCGAGCAGGTGCTCGATCGCTTCGGCGAGGCCGCGGAGGGCCACGACGCGCACCGTCCCGAGCGCCGACGCCTCGGCGGCGTTGGCGGCCGGCAGGAGGAGCTCCGCGAGACCGAGGCGGTGGGCGAGGTCGGCGATGGCGAGGGCGCCGCGCACCGGCCGCACCGCGCCGTCGAGGCCCAGCTCGCCGCAGAAGAGGCGCCCGGCGAGCGCTTCCTGCGGCAGCTCGCCGTGGGCGGCGAGGAGGGCGAGGGCGATCGCGAGGTCGAGGTGATTGCCCTCCTTGCGCAGGTCGGCAGGAGCGAGGTTGACGACCACCGAGCGCGGCGGCAGCTCGAAGCCGCAGTTGCGGAGCGCGAAGCGCACCCGCTCCCGGCTCTCCTTGACCGCGGCGTCGGCGAGCCCCACGATCTGCGTCTGCGGCAGGCCGACGTGGACGTCCACCTCGACCTGCACGGGGCGGGCGTCGATCCCCCAGGGGGTGGCGGCGGTGGCGCGGGCGAGCATCGTCGGCGCGGGTCCCTGGCGGAGTAGACGGAGAATCGCTCCGGCCGCTTGCTCATGGACCCGCTCGTGATCGCCACGAAGGCCCCCTGGCCGCCGGTCGACGGCGGCCGGCGGCTGCTCTGGAACACGCTCGAGGGGCTGGCCGCGGAGGGCGTCCGGGCCGCCCTGGTGGCGCCGGTCGACCCGGCGCGATTCGACCTCGCCGCGGTGGCGGCGGCGCTCGCGCCCGTCTGCGAGCCGCACCTCGTGCGGGCGGCGCC
>DASUNQ010000218.1:0-15474 GCA_036277075.1 Thermoanaerobaculia bacterium | reverse complement strand
GGGCGGCGAGCCCGACCCAGACCAGGGCGACGGTCAGGAGCAGCCGCGCCCAGGGGGTCGCCAGCGCTCCCTTCCCCGCGGCCGGTGCCGGCACGGCGCCGGCGCAGGAGACCGCCACCACGCGGGCGGCGAAGCCGAGCGGCGGCACGGCGGCGGGGAGCGCGGCGAAGACGGCCGCCAGGGCCGCCTCCGCCCGCTCCGCGTCGTCGTCCCGCTCGGCGGCCAGCCAGCGCGCGAGCTCGTGGGTGGGATCGATCTTCACCATGGCCTCCGTGCCGCCCTACGCGCCGCGCTCCGCAAGGGTTTCGCGAGGAGGGGCCCAGCCCGCCTCGGTCATCAGCACCGCGAGCGCCTTGCGGGCGCGGTGGAGGTTCGTCTTGACCGTGCCGAGCGGCTGGTCGAGCGCCTCGGCGATCTCCTGGTAGGAGAGCCCCTCCTGGAAGCGGAGGACGACCGCCGCGCGGTACTCCGGCCGCAGGCGCACGATGGCCGCCGAGAGCGCCCGCGCCAGGTCGCGCCGGCCGGCGGCCGCCTCGGGGTCGGGGGCGCTCGCGTCCACCAGGACGTCGGCCCAGTCGCGGCGGTCGTCGACCCCGGCCTCGAGCGCCACGGTCGCGAGCTCCGGCCGCCGCAGGTGGTCGAGCGCGGTGTTGTGCGCGATCTTGAACAGCCAGCTCGAGAGCTTGCGCGAGGAGTCGTAGGCGCCGAGCGCGCGGTGCGCCTTGACGAACACCTCCTGCGCCAGGTCCTCGGCCAGCGCCGGGTCGCGCACCATCCGCAGCACCAGGGCGTAGACCGGCCGCTCGTAGCGCCGCACCAGGTCGTAGAACGCGCGCTCGGAGCCGGCGAGCGCGCTCGCCACGAGCGCGGCGTCGGGCGTCATTCGACTAGACTCCGCTCCCCACCCTCAGGAGGATCCATGCGAACCCCGCTCGTGCTGCTGCTCGCCCTCGTCCTCGCCGCCCCGGCAGCCGCCGGCAGCCTCGCCGGCGTGACGCTCCCCGACAAGGTGGACGTCGACGGCAAGTCGCTCGCCCTCAACGGCATGGGCCTGCGCAAGAAGTTCGTCATCAAAGTCTACGTCGGGGGCCTCTACCTGCCGCAGAAGGAGCGCTCCGCGTCGAAGGTCCTCTCCGGCGACGGCCCCTACCGCATGGTCATGCACTTCCTCTACGACGTCGGCAAGGAACAGATGTGCGAGGCTTGGCAGGAGGGGCTCGAGGCCAACACCCCGAAGGCGCCGGCCGAGGTCAAGAAGAACTTCCAGACCCTCTGCGCCTGGATGGACGGCGTCGGCAAGGGCCACCGGCTGGTCCTCACCTACCTGCCGGGCGAGGGAACGCGGGTCGAGGTGGCGGGCAAGACCAAGGGGACGCTGCCGGGCGCGGCCACGGCCGACGCGATCCTCGCCACTTGGCTCGGCCCGGAGCCCGGCCCCGGGGAGGACTTCAAGGAGGCGCTGCTCGGGGCCTAGGATCGGAGCCCGGCGCGAAAGCTTTCGCGCCTAGACAAAAAGGGAGGAGCGCAATCGGGCGCTCCTCCTTTCGGGAGGGATGAGAGGAGGTTCGGGCCTCCTCGCAGCCCGACCCTACGCGCCACTATAGCCAGTTGTCAATATGCCCAAAGAGCCAGAATCGCGGTGCCGAGCAGCAGCCGATAGGCGACGAACGGCAGCAGGCTCCGCCGCCGCAGCCAGGCCAGCAGCCCGGCGATCACCAGATAACCGGTGACCGCCGAGACCGCGACCCCCAGCGCCATCAACCCCAGCCGCCCCGCCGGCACCTCGCCGGTCGCCAGGTCGACGGCGTCGAGCGCCGCCGCGGCGAGCATCACCGGCACCGAGAGGAGGAAGGAGAAGCGCGCCGCGGCGGGGCGGGTGAAGCCGAGCAGCAGCGCGGCGGTGATCGTCGCCCCCGACCGCGACGTGCCGGGAACCAGCGCCAGCGCCTGGGCGCAGCCGATGAGCAGCGCCGCGCCGAGCCCGACCTCCGTCAGCTCCCGCCGCTGCGGCCCGACGCGGTCCGCGACGCCCAGGAGGAGGCCGTACCCGATCAGCGTGCCGGCGATGAGCTGCGGGTTGCGCGCCTGGGTCGCGATCACCTCCTGGAGCGCGAGACCGCAGGCCACCGCCGGCACCGTCCCGAGGATCAGCGCCCAACCCAGCCGCCGCGGGTCGTAGTCGGCGCCGGGCGCCGCCTCCGGGCCGCGCAGGAAACCGACGGCGAGGTCGCGCAGGTCGCGCCGGAAGGTGACGAGGACGGCGAGCAGCGTCCCGGCGTGGATCGCGACGTCGAAGTCGAGCCCCTGGTCGGGCCAGCCGAAGAGGCGCGGCACCAGGATCAGGTGCCCCGAGGAGCTGATCGGCAAGAACTCGGTGACCCCCTGCACGACGGCGAGGACGACGGCCTGGAGCGGGGTCATCGGCGCCGGAGTGTAGTCGATGGCGCGGGCTATACTTCGAGCGCGCGATGCAGACCTGGATCGTCACCGGCGGCGCCGGCTTCATCGGCTGCAACTTCGTGCGGCTGGCGCTCGCCGAGACCGGCGCGCGCATCGTCGTTTTCGACAAGCTGACCTACGCCGGCCGGCTCGAGAACCTCGCCGACTTCCTCGACCACCCGCGCTTCCGCTTCGTGCAGGGGGACATCGCCGACCGCGCCGCGGTGCGGCGGCTGTTCGCCGACGAGCGCCCGGCGGCGCTTTTCAACTTCGCCGCCGAGAGCCACGTCGACCGCTCGATCGACGACCCCGCGGCGTTCGTCCAGACCAACCTCGTCGGCGCCTTCGAGCTGCTCGAGGCGGCGCGCCACCACCTGACGGCGCTGCCGGTCGAGGAGCGGCGGCGCTTCCGCTTCCTCCAGGTCTCCACCGACGAGGTCTACGGCAGCCTGCCGCCGTCCGGCGCCTTCTCCGAGGTGACCCCCTACGCGCCCAACTCGCCGTACGCGGCCTCCAAGGCCGGCGCCGATCATCTGGTGCGCGCCTGGCGCGAGACCTACGGTCTGCCGGCGCTGATCACCAACTGCTCGAACAACTACGGCCCGCACCAGTTCCCGGAGAAGCTGATCCCGCTGATGGTGCTCAACGCCGTCGAGGGCAAGCGGCTGCCGGTCTATGGCGACGGCGGCAACGTGCGCGACTGGCTCTACGTCGAGGACCACTGCCGCGGCCTGCTGGCGGCGCTCGAGCGCGGGCGCCCGGGCGAGAAGTACAACCTCGGCGGGCGGACCGAGAAGACCAACCTCGAGATCGTCGAGCTCGTCTGCGACCTGCTCGAGCGCGAGCGGCCGGCCGCCGCCAACGCGGCGCTCGCGGCGCGCGGCGTGCGCTCCTACCGCGAGCTGGTGAGCTTCGTCCCCGACCGCCCGGGGCACGACCGCCGCTACGCGATCGACGACGCGAAGGCCCGCGGCGAGCTCGGTTGGGCGCCCCGCCACGACCTCGCCTCGGGCCTGGCACGCACCGTCCGCTGGTACCTCGACAACCGCGGCTGGCGCGAGGCGGTGCAGGACGGCTACCGCCGCGAGCGGCTGGGGCTCGCCGCCGCGCGGCCCGCGTCGTAGACGTGCGCTTCCTCCCCACCGAGATCCCGGACGTCGTCGTCGTCGAGCCGCTCGTCCACCGCGACCCGCGCGGCTTCTTCCTCGAGGTCTACCACGAGCGCAAGTTCCGCGAGGGGGGGATCGCGGCGCGCTTCGTCCAGGACAACCACTCGCGCTCGGTGCGCGGCACGCTGCGCGGCCTCCACGCCCAGCGCGCCAGGCCGCAGGGGAAGCTGGTGCGCGCCATCGGCGGGATCGTCTGGGACGTGGCCGTGGACATCCGCCGCGGCTCCCCCACCTTCCGGCGCTGGGTCGGCGTCGAGCTCTCGGCCGAGAACCTCCGCCAGCTCTGGATCCCGCCCGGGTTCGCGCACGGCTTCTGCGTCCTCTCGGAGACCGCGGAGATCGAGTACAAGTGCACCGAGCTCTACGACGCCGAGGACGAGATCGCCCTCGCCTGGGACGATCCGGAGCTCGGGATCGCCTGGCCGGTGGCCGACCCGATCGTCTCCGCCAAGGACCGGGCCGCGCGGCGGCTGGCGGAGATGATGGACGAGCTGCCGAGCCACCTTTGAGCCCCGACACCCCGTTCAGCGCGCGGGACCGCGAGCAGATGCGCGCCCTCGGCATCGCGCCCGAGGAGGCGGCGCGGCAGGTGGCGCTCTTCCGCCACCCGCCGCCGTTCGCGCGCGTCGTCCGTCCGTGCACGGTGGGCGACGGCATCCGCGTCCTCGCCGAGCGCGAGGAGCCGCGGCTCGTCGACGCCTTCGCGCGCGCGGCGGCCACGGGGCGGGTCGGCCGGTTCGTGCCGGCCTCGGGGGCCGCGACGCGGATGTTCAAGCCGCTCCTCGCCGACCCGGGCGGCGAGGACAGCGCGGCGGTCCACCGCTTCCTCGCCGAGCTGCCGCGGTTTCCTTTCCACGAGGCGCTGGCGGAAGCGGCGGCGCGGCGGGGCATCGACCTCGCGCGCCCGCTCGCGCCGGAGGAGCGCCGGGCGGTGGCGGACCTCCTGCTGGGCCCCGGCGGTCTCGGCTACGCCGAGCTGCCGAAGGGGCTGATCCCCTTCCAGCGCGCGCCCGAGGGCGGCGCGCGGACGCCCCTCGAAGAGCACTTGGTGGAAGCCGCGCTGACCGTGCGGGTCGAGGCCGCGCTCTTCACCCGAACGGCGCGGCGTCTCTGCCGGGTCCACTTCACCGTCGCGCCCGAGCACGAGGCGGCGTTCCGCGCCGCCGTCGAGCGCGCGCGGCCGGCGATCGAGCGCCGCCACCGCACCCGCCTCGAGGCGACCTTCTCGCACCAGAGCCGCGCCACCGACACGCTCGCGGTCGACCCCGAAGACCGCCCCTTCCGGCTCGCGGACGGCTCGCTCCTCTTCCGCCCCGCCGGCCACGGCGCGCTCCTCGGCAACCTCGAGAAGCTCGCGGAGGAGGGCTGGGACCTGGTGCAGGTCAAGAACATCGACAACGTCGTGCCGGACGCGGGCAAGTACCCCGTGGTGCGCTGGAAGCGGCTGCTCAGCGGACTCCTCGTCGAGCTCCAGGAGCGGGCGGCGGAGCGGGCGGAGCCCCTGGAGCGCGCGGGCGCGGCCGCGGCGGACCTGGCGGCGGCGGAGCGCTTCGTCGTCGAGGAGCTGGGCCGGCCGCTGCCGGCGGAGCTCGACGGGGCGGCCGGCGAGGAGCGCCGGCGGCGCCTCCTCGACCTCCTGGACCGGCCGCTGCGGGTCTGCGGCGTCGTCCGCAACGTCGGCGAGCCCGGCGGCGGGCCGTTCTGGGTCGAGGCGCCGGACGGCGAGGTCTCGGCGCAGATCGTCGAGACCTCGCAGATCGCTCCCGACGATCCGGGCCAGCGGGCGGTCCACGCCGCCTCCACCCACTTCAACCCGGTGGACCTCCACTGCGCCCTGCGCGACCGCCGCGGCCGCCCCTACGCGCTGGAGCGCTTCGTCGACCCCGCGACCGTCTTCATCTCCGCCAAGTCGCACGAGGGCCGCCCGCTCAAGGCCCTCGAGCGCCCCGGCCTCTGGAACGGCGCCATGGCCGGCTGGAACACCGTCTTCGTCGAGGTCCCGCTCGAGACCTTCGCCCCGGTCAAGACCGTCCTCGACCTGCTCCGCCCCGAGCACCAGGGCTGAGCGGCCGCTCCGCATCTAGCGCGCGTCCTTCAGGATCACGTCGGCGGCCTTCTCGCCGATGGTGTAGATCGAGGAGACGATGAAGAAGCCGGGGATCTTCGGGAAGACCGAGGCGTCGACGATGCGCAGCCCCTTCGTGCCGTGGACCTCGAAGCAGGAGTTGACGACGCCCCCCTTGGCGCGGTCGCCGATCGAGCAGGTGCAGGAGGCGTGGTGGCCCCAGGCCTGGTCCTTGACGAACTGCCCGAGCTCCTCGTCGGTCTGGAGGGCCTCGCCCGGCAACTCCTCCTCCGCGATCAGGCCCTCGCGCTTGAGCGGCGCCGTCATCTGGCGCGCGAACTTGATCCCCTCGACGAGCGACTTCAAGTCCTCCCCCCGGGAGTCGTTGCCCTCGGTGAAGTAGTGGAAGTCGATCTGCGGCACGTCGCGCGGATCGGCGGAGCGCAGCCGCACGGTGCCGGCGGTGTTGTTGGTGTGCGCCTTGAGGACGCACCAGGTGAAATAGTTCAAGTGCTCGCCGATCAGCCGCGAGTAGCCCGGGAAGAAGCCGCGGAACAGCCCCACCAGGCCGAAGCTGAAGAGGTCGGGCAGCGGGCGGTCCGGGAACGACCGCTTGATGACGGCCACGACCGCGCCGTTGGTCGTGTAGACGCCCCGCCGCGGCCGCTTCGCCCACTGTTGGTACTGCGGGTCGCCGGCGGCAAACTTCGCCCCCTCGAGCACCCACCAGGTCTTGAAGTTCATGCGGTTGACGACGCCCACCTCGTAACGGTCCTGGAGGCCGATGCCGACGCCGGGGAGGTCCACGCGCACCTCGATGCCATGCTTCTCGAGCTCCTCGCGCGGTCCGATTCCGGAGAGCATGAGCAGCTGCGGCGTGTTGTAGGCGCCGCCGGCGAGGATCACCTCGCGCGAGGCGAAGGCCTGCCGCCGCTCGCCGGGCTCGCCGCTCGGGTCGACGGACGCCCGATAGAGCCGGGCGCCCTTCAGGTACTCGACGCCGATCGCGCGGTCGTCGTCGTCGAACAGCACCCGCGTCGCCAGGGCGTCGAGCTCGACCGTCAGGCGGTGCGGGAACCGCCTGGCGACGTCGATCACCCGCTCGCGGGCGCCGTTGCGCGCATGGCCGCGGGTGGCGAGCGGCGGATAGCGCAGGCCGACGGCGCTCTCCTCCACCAGGCGCCAGTCGTTGGGGTCCCCCTTCCCCTGGATGAACCACCTGATGCGCTCGAACAGCGTGTTGGAGAGCTCCTTGAGCTGCGTGGCGGCGGTGTCGATGACCGTGGTGACCAGCGCCTTGTCCTCCAACGCCGCCTTGGGAATCGCCTTCTCCGTCCACAGCCAGCCCCCCCAGCCGTGGCGCGTGGGGTTCCAGCGGAAGAGCTTGGCGATGAAGCGCCAGAACGGGCGGTGGTGGCAGTTCTCGACACGCTGGAAATACTTCCGCATGTTCTCCGACGACCACGAGCTGTCGCCGGTCATCAGGGCGATCAAGTCCCAATCCTCGTTGTGCGGCACGACGGTGATCATCGCGTTGTGCGCCGTGCAGCCGCCCAGGCAGCCGGCGCGCGGGTAGAGGACGCCGTCGACCCGCTGGCCGGCGTAGACCTCGGTGTACTTGGGGTCGCGCTGCTGCAGCTCCTGGCTCGCGTAGTGACGGACGAAGAAGTGCCAGCTCATCGCGTCGTTCTCGCCCGCGAACGCGTTGAAGCACGGGACCTGGTAGTCGTCTGGCAGGCGGTTGGCGTCCGGCTTCCAGGGATCGCCCCCCTGCATCTGGAACGGGTCCCCTCCCGCCTCGAGCAGCAGCACCCGCCGGCCCTCCTCCGCCAGGCGGGCGGCCACCGTCCCGCCGCCGGCGCCCGAGCCGACGACCACGTACTCGTACTCGGCGGGCCTGCTCGCTTGCGTGCTCATCGGCGTGGCTCTCCTCGCGTGCGGCTCAGAAGGTCTTCAGGAGCTCGATCAGCGCCTGCTTGTCGGCGGGGCTCAGCGGCGTCTCGCGCTCGTTCGCGGGCAGAAAAGCGGTGCCGAAGTAATGGCCGCGGTTGACCACGAAGTCAGGGCAGGTGCTGAGCTCGAGGAGCGGCTCGACGAGGTTGGCGAAGACCTTGCGCGCCTGCGCGTCGGTGTAGTCGCGCGGCAGCTCATCGAGGTCGTGCTTGATCTTGAGCGCGAGCCGGATGACCTCGCGTCTGTGGTGCAGGTCGACGTTGGACAGCAGGTTGACCGGCGTGCCTTGCGGGATCGGGCCGATGCGGACGCCGCCGCCGCCGAAGACGTTGGGGATGAAGCGGTCGAGGAAGCCGCTCAGCCGCCGCAGGGGCCCGGGGAGGAAGCCGGGCGCGATCGTGAGGTAGCTCGGCTGGGTCGTGCGGTCGATGATCCCCGGATGCCGCCGGCCGGAGAGGGTGACGTAGTAGCGCCTGCCGTCGCGCTTCTCCGGGTAGAGGAGCTGGGTGATGGCGTCGTCGAACGCGCTCATGCGGTCGGCCACCGACGGGCTCCAGGCGGTGTAGCCGAGCGCGTTGTTGACGAAGTAGGGGGCTGTTGACCAGACGCTGGCCAGGGAGGGCACCCGCGTGTAGCCGACCCCTCCGGCCGGCATCTGGAAGTAGCGCGGCTTGCCGGTGATCGGGTGATGGACGAGGATCTCGCCCACCGACGGCAGCCGCTTGTACGACTGGGAGGAGAAGTTGTCCCAGATGTCGTCGGCGATGGCGTTGGTGCCGAGCGGGCTGCAGGCGTTGGTCTCGAGCAGCGACACCGGGATGCGCAGGTCGGTGGAGAGGTAGTTGTCCTCGAGGAAGTCGGGGGCGAGGACGATCTGCCGCGCCGCCGCCTTGAACTCCTTGCTCTTGGTCCACTGCCAGTACTCGTTCCAGCAGTCGAGGTAGTCCGGGCCGACGCAGCCGCCGTTGGGGAAGAAGTCGGTGAAGGCCTTCTCCGGGAGCTTGCTCGAGTGGCAGCGGGCGCAGTGCTCGGCGAAGACCACCTTGCCGCGTGGGAGCTGGGCCTGGTCGATGTGCGCCGGCCCGCCGGGAGCGGCGGCGAGCTTGTCGGGCGGCGTGGCGGCGAGGAAGAAGAGCGCGGTGTCCGGCGTCTGCGCCTCGGTGGCTTTCCAGTAGGAGGAGTTCCGGTCGGCGACCGCGATCTCCATCGGCGAGATGGTCGGGCCGCCGATGAACGGCATGAAGTGCAGCAGCCACTCCTCGCTGAACAACCCGACGTTGATGAACACCCGGTTGAGCGATCCCAGGCCCCCCGCCGAGTCGGCGCCGTCCTTGAGGACGCGGGGCGTCCAGACGTCCGGCTTCCGGTAGTAGTCCTGCAGCGGGCTGTTCTCGGGGATCTGATCGAAGTCGTCGAACTGCTTGTTTCTCAGGCCGCCGCCCGCCAGCCGCTCCTTGCCCCACCGGCGGGCGATCTGGAGCCGCGGGCCGAAGCTGTAGAAGGCGTTCATCGTCCGCGGGTTGTTGATCATGTCCGACGAGATGAGCGAGGTGTCGAGCGCGCCGGGCCGGGAGGTGTGGAAGAGCTGGTAGACGAAGCTCTCCGGGTCGTGCTTGCCGCGCCAGAAGAAGATCCGGTCGGTCCAGAACCACTGCGCGCCGGGGTTGCTGTTGAGGTTGGCCCAGGTCGGGTTCGCCGGGTCGCGCGGCGGGTTGCTGGGGTTCGGGCCGACGTGGCAGAAGCCGCAGGACATCCCCACCCGGTACGGTTTGATCAGGTCCTTGTCGTTGTAGTACTTCGGGTCGGTGTAGTACTTCTCGGCGTCCCAAGCCTTTTCGGCCTTCTCGTCGAAGTCGGGGTTGGGGAGGAGCCGCAGGCCGATGACGCCGGAGCCGTAGCCGTAGTAGGAGCCAGCGGGAATGTTCTTGCCGCGCGCGCCGTACTCGACTCCCGGGTACTTGGCCTCGTTCTCGAAGGGATCGGGCGGGCACCCCGGGCCCTTCACCCGCTCGTCGAGCCACAGCCCGTAGCGGTCCCGCCGCGGCCTCCTGGCCGGCCGGAAGCAGGGCTCGTTGACCAGGCCCAGGTACTTCCAGCGGTTGGCGCGGGTGTACTGATGGTGCTGCTCGGGCTGCCGCTCCGCGTCCGGCGCTTCCCGCTCGTCGTACCTCCCGTACCGCCGGTGGCTGCTGTCCTCGTAGTCGTCCTCATCCTCCTCGTATTCGTAGCCCTGCCGTGGGTGGGTGGAGACGACCTTGAGGAAGTCGATGTTGCCGAAGCTGTCGCGGGAGAGCACGTCCCAGAGCCGGTCGGTGCCGCCGGTCCAGACGATCCAGGTGTTGCGGCCGCGCACCACGGCGCGGACCGCCTCCTGCGCCGAGATCCCCGGCACCCACGGGTCGAGCGCGGCGCGCACCTTCTCGGGGTCGTGGGTGATGCCGTAGTCCATGGCATGGAAGTAGTCCTCGTCGGCGCCGCGGAGGCTGGCGGGCGTCCGCCCGACGGCCTTGGCCTCGTCGAGGACCGTGCCCGGCTTCGGCTTCCTCCACTCGTGCCAGCCCAGAACGGCGAGCCCCGCCACCACGGCCACGAGCAGCACGACCGCGAAAAGCCGCAGGAACTTCCTGAAGGGCTTTCTCCTCTTGGGTCTCAGCATGCTCATGCTCCCTCCTGGCGACAGCCGGGGTCGCGCCCGGCGACGGCGAGACCGCGGGCGTTCGCAATGAACCACGTCGGCCCGCGCGAGGCGGGCCGACGGGAAGCGACTTGGACTTTGTGTTTTATCTTCTCAGCTTCTAGAACTCTAGGCAAGCTGGAAAACCAGGGCCGCGCGCCCGGGAGGGCCGGGCGCGCGCCGACCGCCGCTTCAATACTCCGCCAGGTACCGCTCCTGCTCCCAGGGGTGCACGTGGGAGATGTACTCCTCCCACTCCGTGCGCTTGGCGCGGAGGTAGTGCTCGAGGATGTGCTCGCCGAGGGCTTCGCTGATCACCGCGTCGCGCTCCAGCTCGGCGAGCGCCTCCCAGAGGTTGGCCGGGAGCTGGCCGATGCGCAGGCGGCGCTTCTCGCGGTGGCTCATGGTGAAGATGTTCTTGTTGATCGGCGGGCCGGGGTCGAGCTTGCGCTCGACGCCGTCGAGCCCGGCCGCGAGCATCACCGCCAGCGCGAGGTAGGGGTTGCAGGCGGGGTCCGGCATGCGCACCTCGCAGCGCGTCGACATGCCGCGCTTGGCCGGCACGCGGACCAGCGGGCTGCGGTTCTTCTCCGACCAGGCGACGTTGATCGGCGCCTCGTAGCCGGGGACCAGCCGCTTGTAGGAGTTGACCAGCGGGTTGGTGACCGCGACGAAGGCGGGGGCGTGGTCGAGGATGCCGCCGATGTAGCCGAGCGCCGTCTTCGAGAGCTGCCAGTCCCCCTTGGGCTCGTAGAAGGCGTTCTTGCCCTTCTTGTCGAGCAGGCTCTGGTGGCAGTGCATGCCCGAGCCGTTGACGCCGAAGATCGGCTTCGGCATGAAGGTCGCGTGCAGGTTGTGGTCGAGCGCCACCTTCTTGACCACGAAACGGAAGGTCGTCACGTTGTCGGCGCACTCGACGGCGTCGGCGTACTTGAAGTCGATCTCGTGCTGGCCCGGCGCCACCTCGTGGTGCGCCGCCTCGACCTCGAACCCCATCGCCTCGAGGACGATGACGATGTCGCGCCGGCACTCCTCGCCGCGGTCGACGGGCGTCAGGTCGAAGTAGCCGCCGGCGTCGTGGGTCTCGATGCGCGGCGCGCCGCGCTCGTCGCGCTGGAAGAGGAAGAACTCCGCCTCGGGGCCGGCGACCATCGTGTAGCCCATCGCCTCGGCGCGCTCGACCTGGCGCTTCAGGGTCATCCGCGGGCAGCCGGAGAAGGGCGAGCCGTCCGGGTTGTAAATGTCGCAGATCATCCGCGCCACCTTCGAGCCGCCGGGGTTGACCCAGGGGTTGATGCGGAAGGTGTCGTAGTCGGGGACCAGCAGCATGTCCGACTCCTCGATGCGGGTGAAGCCCTCGATCGACGAGCCGTCGAACATGATCTGTCCGTCCAGCGCCTTCTCGAACTGGCTGCGCGGGATCTCGACGTTCTTGCCGATCCCGAGGATGTCGGTGAACTGCAGCCGCATGAAGCGGACGCCTTCCGCGTCGGCGCTGCGAAGGATCTCCTCTCTCGTCATGCTGGTCTCCTGTTGGCGTCGTTTGGCGCATAGTAGGGGACCGGGTCCGGGCCCGCAACCCTTGTTTTCTGCGGATTGACGCGCAAACTGTGCACAAACTGCACAATCCTCGGGTCACCGCGTGGGCGCCGGAGGGGCGAAATCGCTGTGCTATCCTTCGCGCCGCCTTGCGTTTGCAGAGAGGAGAGTCATGGGAGGAGAGGCGTTGAGGCTGCCCGCGCTGGACCGCTTGCGCGCGCTCCGCCCCACCCTGCCGCGCCCAGCGCGCTGGGACTGGGCGGCGCTCGGCATCCTGCTCGCGGGGCTGGTCCTCACCGGCGCCAATCTCCTCCTCGCCCGCGGCGACGAGCCGGCGCCGGCGGGGGTGGCGATGCTCTTCGTCTTCCTCCACCTCGCCGTCGCCTGCGGCGGCCTCCTGGCGCTCGGCAAGACCGCCAAGGAGGGGACCGGGCTCGGCAACCTGGCCGCCGTGGGCGCCATGTTCGTGGGGCTCGGCGGCGTCATGCTCGCCTCCGCGCTCTGGGCGATGGCCTAGGCGCGAATGCCTTCGCGCCGGACTCCAATCGATAACTGGGAGCGCCGTCCGTCCCTCGTCAGAGGGACGGGCTCCTAGCCCGCGGCCGCCATCCGCCGCCTCCTCGGGCTCCGTAGAGAACACCGTGGCCGGCGCCGCTCCCCGCTCGACGAAGAAGCTCCTCCTCCTAGCGCTCGCCGCGCTGCTGGCGCTCGCCGTCCTCGTCGTGCTCGGCCGCGAGGTCGGCGACGTGCTGCCGCGCTTCACCGCGTGGGTGCAGGGGCTGGGGGTCTGGGGGCCGGTGGCCTACATCGCCGGCTACGTGGTCGCGACGGTCGTCTTCGCGCCGGGAGTCGTCCTCACCCTCGCCTCCGGCGTCATCTTCGGCCTGCTCTGGGGCACGGTGTACACGCTGATCGGCGCCTCCATCGGCGCCGCCTGCGCCTTCCTCGTCGCGCGCTACCTGGCGCGGAGGTTCGTCGAGCGCCGGCTCGCCGCGCGCCCACGGTTCCAGGCGATCGACCGCGCGGTCGGCCACCAGGGCTTCAAGATCGTCGTCCTGATGCGCCTCTCGCCGGTCTTCCCCTACAACCTCCTGAACTACGCCCTCGGGCTCACCCGCGTGCGCTTCGCCGACTACCTGCTCGCCTCGGTCGGCATGATCCCGGGGACGCTGCTCTACGTCTACTACGGCAAGGCGCTCGGGAGCCTTGCCGCGGTCGCCTCCGGCGCCGAGGTCCAGAAGGGGACGGAGTTCTGGCTCTTCCTCGGCCTCGGGCTGGCGGCGACGATCGCGGTGACGACCTACATCACCCGCATCGCCGGGCGCGCGCTGCGCCAGGAGATAGATCGGTGAGCGAGCCGCCGCTCGTCGCGCCCACCGACGAGCACAACCGCAAGCTGGTCGAGAACGTCCACCCGCCGGCATGGGTCAACCCGCGGCCGGCCGCGCGCTACCACCTCGTCGTCGTCGGCGGGGGCACCGCGGGGCTGGTCTCGGCGGCCGGCGCCGCCGGGCTCGGGGCGCGCGCGGCGCTCGTCGAGCGGCACCTGCTGGGCGGCGACTGCCTCAACGTCGGCTGCGTGCCGTCGAAGGCGGTGATCCGCGCCGCCCGCGCCTGGAAGGAGGCGCGCGACGCGGCGGCGCGCTTCGGCGGGCCGCCGGCGGCCGGCGGCGGCGACTTCGCCGCCGCGATGGAGCGCATGCGGCGGCTGCGGGCCGGGATCAGCGTCCACGACGGCGCCCGCCGCTTCCAGGGGCTGGGCGTGGACGTCTTCCTCGGCGAGGGGCGGTTCGTCTCGCCGGAGGAGGTCGAGGTGGGCGGCGCGCGCCTCCGCTTCCGCCGCGCGGTGGTCGCCACCGGCGGGCGCGCGGCGGTGCCGCCGGTGCCGGGGCTCGCCGAGGCGGGGTACCTCACGAACGAGACCGTCTTCGCGCTGACCGAGCTGCCGGCCCGCCTGGCCGTCGTCGGGGGCGGCCCCATCGGCTGCGAGCTGGCGCAGGCCTTCGCCCGCTTCGGCAGCCGGGTGACGGTGGTCGACATCGCCCCCAAGCTGCTGCCGCGCGAGGACGCCGACGCCGCGGCGCTGGTGCAGCGGGCGATGGCGGAGGACGGCGTCGCCTTCGAGCTCGGCGTCAAGATCGCCGAGGTGCGGCGCGGCGCCGGCGGCCGGACGCTGGTCGTCGAGCGCGCCGGCGGCGAGCGGGTGGATGTCGCGGCCGACGAGATCCTGGTCTCGGCGGGACGGACGCCGAACGTCGAGGGGCTGGGCCTGGAGGCGGCCGGCGTGCGCTACGGCCGGAAGGGCGTCGAGGTGGACGACCGCCTGCGCACCAGCAACCCGCGGATCTACGCCGCCGGCGACGTGGCCTCGAAGTACCAGTTCACCCACGTCGCCGACGCCAACGCCCGGATCGTCCTCCAGAACGCCCTCTTCTTCGGCCGCGCGAAGGCGAGCGCGCTGGTCGTGCCGTGGGTGACCTACACCAGCCCCGAGGTGGCGCACGTCGGCCTCTACGAGCAGGAGGCCAAGGAGGCGGGCCGGGAGGTCGAGACGCTGACCGTGCCGCTCGCGACCGTCGACCGCGCGATCCTCGACGGCGCCGACGAGGGCTTCCTGCGCCTCCACCTCGAAAAGGGCAAGGACCGCATCCTCGGCGCGACCCTCGTCGCCGAGCACGCCGGCGACATGCTCGGCGAGCTCTGTCTCGCGGTGACCCACGGCGTCGGCCTGGGGAAGATCGCGAGCGTCATCCACCCCTACCCCACCCAGGGCGAGGTGGTCAAGAAGGCCGCCGACGCCTGGCGCCGCGGCAAGCTGACCCCCGGCGTGCAGAGGCTCTTCGCGCGCTGGTTCCGGCTGTTCGCTTGAAGCGGCTCCGGCGCCTCCTCCTCGGCTGCGCGCTCCTCGTCTCCTGTCGTCAATCGTCCGAGGCGCCGCGGGCCGCGGGGCCCGTGGAGCGCCCGGACGTGCTGCTGCTGACGATCGACACCTTGCGGCCGGACGCGCTCGGGTGGGTGGCGGGGCGGAACGCGACGCCGCACCTCGACGCGCTGGCGAGGAGCGGGTTCCGCTTTCCGGCGGCGGTCGCGCCGGCGCCCCTGACGCTGCCTGCGCACGCCTCGATGCTCAGCGGGCTCGTGCCGCGGCGGCACGGGGTGCGGGACAACGGGCAGGTGCTGGGCGGCGGCTTCCCGGTCCTCGGCGAAGCGCTGCGGGGCGCCGGCTACGCGACCGCCGCCTTCGTCAGCGGCTTTCCGCTCTCGCGGCAATTCGGGATCGACCGCGGCTTCGACCACTTCGACGACCGGCTCACCGCCGGCGAGGGCGCCTGGCTCGAGCGCCCGGCGGCCGACACCGTCGCCGCGGCCGCCGCCTGGGCCGAGCGAGCGCGCTCCCCCTGGTTCCTCTGGGTCCACCTCTACGAGCCGCACTACCCCTATGCGCCGCCGGCGCGCCTCCGCGGCCCCGGCCCGCGCGGCGCTTACGACGGCGAGGCGGCGCTCGCCGACGAGGCCGTCGGCACGCTCGTCCGGCGGCTCGACGCGCGCGGCCGGCGCCAGGGCCTCCCGCGCCTCACCCTCTTCGCCGCCGACCACGGCGAGAGCCTGGGCGAGCACGGCGAGGGGACCCACGG